>CACZSQ010000083.1 GCA_902783885.1 uncultured Bacteroidales bacterium | reverse complement strand
TTGGCAATCACGACGGGCTCATTGCCCTCGAAAACGGATACGCAGCTGTTAGTGGTACCCAAGTCAATTCCAATAATCTTTCCCATATCTTTTTAAGTTTAGAGTTTAGTGTTTAGAGTTTAATGTTTAGAATGAAATGCAGACAAATTCGCATGAATTGTCATACATGGTCATGCAAACTGCGTGCCAAAACAGATTGCTTACCCCTGCACACCTTATTATATTATATAAAAAAGAGCTGTCAAGTCTCTTTTTCCCTTTTTTGCTTTTCTCTTTTCTTCCTTTTACTTACCTTTGTCGGCAGAAATACTGACAAAATGACACAGAACTGGGAATAAATATGAAGCATTATTCATTTTTGATTAAACATTGCTCATTCATAGTCCTCATGGCAATGATGGTGCTGGCTTGTGCTGGTGACGACCACAGCCGTGTGCGTAAGGCGGCTGTGCGCAGCTATGAGTACTTGCAGAAAGGTAAGTTTGAAAAATTTGTGAGCGAGATAGCCTATGCTGACTCCATGTCAGATGACTATCGTGCCCAGATGGTGGACCTCGTAAAAGAGTTTGCCGCGTCGCAAGAGATGCAACACGGCAAACTTGTCAGTGTGGAGGCTACCAACGACACTATCATCGATGCCATGGCTCACGTCTTCCTCCAGTTGTCGTATGCTGACAGTACGTCAGAAGAAGTGGGGGTTCCTATGGTGAAGGTGGGCAAGCACTGGAAGATGCAATAGCGTTTCCCTGACGCATACGGTTGAGAACCTTCAGCTTCTAATCTTTTAGTGTATAGACGACGGTGGTTACTACGCGTACGTTCTTAATCCACGGGGTGTTCTGATCGCGGTTCTCGATGCTGAACTGCCCTTGGTCAGCCGTGTGGATTTTTCCCAGTTCGCTCTCGGAATCCTCTGCAAAGCGCTCGGCCGTCTTGCGGGCATTCTTTGTGGCTTCGGCAATCATTGCTGGCTTGATATCGTTAAGGCCCGTAAACTCATAGTTAACGATGGACCCCTCAGAGTACTCCTCACCCACGATGGTGACACCTTGACGCATCAGCTCCGCCTGCTTGCTCACCAGTTTGCGCACCAAATCCACGTTCTTTGTCACTACGGTGACCACGCAGTTGGCCTTGTAGCGATAGCGCACCGTCTCGCTGCTGTAGCTCATGTTGGCCTGCTGGTCCACGAGGCTTGGTGGAGCCAGAGATATCTCCTCGTCGGTGAATCCGTTGTTCTTGAGGAATTTGACGATAGTTTGTGTGTTCGTCTCTATGCGGTCATAGAGTTCGGCGGGGTCGTTGCCCAGTTCCTTGAACTTCAGCGGCCACGTAGCCTTGTCGGCTTTCACTTCCTGTTCTGCCAGGCCTTTGGCGGTCACAGTACGATCCATCTCCTTGAACTGCACAATCCCCTGTTTGATAGCCCTTCCGCCAAGGAAAAGGCCGATGGCGAGTATCAATGCCTCACCGAAAAATTTAAATTGAATCGATTTCATGATGTTAAGTATTATGTGCTTTAAAACTCCTGCAAAGATACAACTTAATTCCCTTTTCTTTTGTTTTTTGTTCGTTTAATCGTACCTTTGCCCCCCTAAAAGGACAAATTATCGTCAAAAAAGCCAATAACGCATCGTGTGCAGAGGCTTTTCATTCCATAGTTAAATAACGATATCCATAAGATGAGTACGGAAAATACTCCTTTAGTTCCCAGAAAATATCTCTTCACCTTCATCCTCATCACTTCGCTGTTTGCCTTGTGGGGCTTTGCCAATGACATCACGAACCCGATGGTGGCAGCTTTCCAGACGTTGATGGAGATCTCGGTTGCCAAGGCCTCGATGGTTCAGTTTGCGTTCTACGGCGGTTATGCCACGATGGCCATTCCTGCGGCCTTGTTTATCCGCAAGTACTCGTACAAGGTCGGCGTGCTCATCGGCCTAGGCCTCTATGCCGTGGGTGCTTTCCTGTTCATTCCCGCGGCACAGTTTCAGGAGTTTACCTATTTTTGCGTGTCGCTTTACATCCTCACTTTCGGTCTTGCTTTTCTTGAGACCAGCGCCAATCCTTTCATCCTTTCGTTAGGCCCGAAGGAGAATTCCACCCGTCGTCTGAATTTCGCGCAGGCTTTTAATCCTGTGGGTTCCCTCTCGGGTATGGCCATTGCTTCGTTCATCGTGCTGCCCAGCCTACTCTCCGACCGGCGTGATGCAGCCGGACAGATTATCTTTCACGGCTTGAGTGAGGCCGAGAAAGCCAATATCAGGGTTCATGATCTTGCCGTCATTCGAGATCCTTATGTGGCCATTGGGCTGGTGGTGCTTGTGATGTTCGTTGTCATAGCCCTCACGAAGATGCCCACTCTCAAAGGCGCGGACGAGGCTCGCACCAGTGCCGGCACAACGCTCTCCCGTCTCTGGCACAATGGCATCTATCGCTACGGAGTGCTGGCTCAGGTGCTGTATGTGGCTGCGCAGATCATGGTGTGGACCTTCATCATCCAGTACGCCGACCACCTGGGCATTGACAAGGCGTCCGCCCAGCGCTACAACATTCTGGCAATGTCCCTGTCGCTGACGGGTCGCTTTCTTGGAACCTATATCATGAAGTATGTCAACCAGCGCCGTCTGCTGGCAGTCTTCGGTGTGGGGGCTTCTGTCTGCACCCTCGGCGCCATCTGTGTTAAGGGAATGTGGGGTCTGTACAGTCTCATCTGCATCAGCCTTTTCATGTCCATCATGTTTCCGACCATCTATGGCATTGCATTGGAGAACGTTCAAAGCGAAGACACCTCTTTAGGCGCCGCTTTCCTGGTGATGGCCATCGTGGGGGGAGCCCTGATGCCTCCGTTGCAGGGGCACCTCATCGACCAGCAGGTCATCCTCGGCTGGCCTGCCGTCAATGTGTCCTTCTGCCTGCCTCTTGTCTGTTTCGTCTTCATCGCCATTTACGGCTACCGAACGTTCAAGCTTCAGACTGCAGGCTGAAGAACAAACTGACAAACGCCATGCTCAGGATGTATTTTTCTTGTCTTTTAAGAATAAAGTTTGTTAAATACTTGACATCGGCTTTTTGAGGTTGTATCTTTGCAGGCGTTATGAAAAAGCTCCTGATAGAGACATACGGCTGCCAGATGAATGTCGCTGACTCCGAGGTGGTAGCATCGGTGATGCAGATGGCAGGCTACGAGATTACTGCTTCGCTAGATGAAGCGGATGCCGTTTTCCTGAACACGTGTTCCGTGCGCGATAATGCTGAACAGAAGATTCTGTCGCGGCTGGAGTTCCTGCGTAGTGTCAGGAAGAAGAGGGGAAAGTCCTCTGTTGAGCCCTCTATGCCTGTGACGGGACCTTCCCTCATCATTGGCGTTCTTGGCTGTATGGCTGAGCGGGTGAGGGAGGAACTGACCGAGAAGTACGGCGCCGACCTCGTCTGCGGCCCTGACTCGTATATGGCCCTGCCCGACCTGATAGCACAGGTGGAATTGGGACATAAGGCCATCGACGTAGAATTGTCGATGACGGAGACCTATCGCGATGTGGTACCTCAACGCCTCCACGCCAACATGATTGGCGGCTTTGTGAGCATCATGCGCGGCTGTAACAACTTCTGCCACTACTGTATTGTTCCTTATACGCGCGGCCGCGAACGTAGCCGCGACGTGGACAGCATCCTGCGGGAGGTGCGTGACCTGCGCGACCGCGGCTTCAAGGAAGTGACGTTGTTGGGTCAGAATGTGAACAGCTATAGAAGCCAGGACGTGGACTTCCCGAAGCTGTTGAGGCTTGTGGCAGAGGCCGTGCCCGAGTTGCGTGTGCGATTCACGACGAGTCACCCGAAGGACATGAGCGACGAGACGCTGCGTGTCATCGCGGAGATGCCGAACGTGTGCAAACATATTCATCTGCCTGTGCAGAGCGGGTCGGATGCTGTGCTCCAGCGCATGAACAGGAAATACACTCGTGCATGGTATCTGGACCGTGTGGCAGCCATCCGCCGGATCATTCCCGACTGCGGCCTCTCGACAGACATCTTCGTGGGCTACTGCGGCGAGACGGAGGAGGACCACCAGTTGTCGCTCTCGCTGATGCGCGAGGTGGGCTATGACTCCGCTTTCATGTTCAAATACAGCGAACGCCCGGGCACATACGCCAGCAAGCACCTGCCCGACAATGTGCCTGAAGAGGTGAAGATTCGTCGCCTGAATGAACTCATCGCCCTGCAGAATGAGATTTCTGCCGAGCGCAATGCTGCGCAGGTGGGTAAGACGGTGGAGGTGCTGGCTGAAGGCATCAGCAAACGCCGTCGCGACCAGCTGTTCGGACGCACGGAACAGAACCGTGTCGTGGTCTTTGACCGTGGCAGCCATCGCATCGGCGACCGCGTGCAGGTAAAGATTACTGACAGCTCTTCGGCAACGCTGATAGGGAGGGAGGTAGGAGTTGAGAGTTGATAGTTGAGAGTTCTTCGCAGAGCGAAGCGTCGCAAGCGCCGAGCGGATAGTTGAGTGTTGAGAGTTGAGAGCGAGGAGTAATCCGTGTCATCCGTGCAATCCGTGTTCGAAAACATTCTCTCGAAAGTCGCGAAGCCTTTCGCCTAATTAGTGTAATTCGATAAAAATATATTCAATCCACAGGACATGCAATTCGTGCAATTCGTGCAATTCGTGGTGATAATAAAGTTGAGAGTTTAGAGAAAAAGTATAGAAAATAGGGTAGAGACAGATGAAGAAAAAGAAACATCATGGTTTTAGATTGCAGTGGTTCACGTCGTGTATATCAACGACGCTGGTGTTGCTGCTGCTGGGTTTAGTCGTGCTCTTCGGGCTGTCAGCTCATGAGCTGTCGAAGCAGGTGCGTGAGAACCTGACGGTGACGCTGCTGCTCGATGATGACGTGGAAACCGCACAGGCCGACACATTGGCCATGCGCTTGCAGCTGAAGCCTTACGTGAGACGCACCACCGTCATCTCCAGCGAGCAGGCTCTCAAGGAAGAGAGCGAGCGCATGGGCACAGACCCCTCGGAATTCCTGGGCGGCGCTAATCCCTACACGGCCAGTATAGAGATGAACGTGGGCGCAGAGTATGCCTGCACAGACAGCCTGCTCATGATTTCCAAGGAACTGAAAGCCATGTGGCAGGTGGCTGATGTTGTCTATCAGCGCGACCTCATCGAGAACCTCAATCGTACGCTCCAGAAGGCAACCCTCGTGCTGGCTGTGCTGGCTGCGTTGCTGATGGTAATCTCCGTGGTGCTCATCAACAACACGGTGCGGCTGAGCGTCTATGCTCGCCGCTTCACCATTCACACGATGCGCCTCGTGGGTGCTTCGTGGGGCTTCATCCGTTGGCCGTTCATCAAGCGCAGCCTTGGCATAGGCATTACGGCCGCCGTGCTTGCCGACGGTTTCCTGCTGGCGAGCATCTTTTGGGCTTTCCGCCATGACATATATATCGCCCAGATTGTTTCCTACGAGATTGTGGCCATTATGGCCGTATCCGTGCTCGTGGCAGGCCTGCTGCTGCCGCTCGTGTGCACGTGGTTGAGCGTGGGGCACTTCTTGAGAATGAGGGAGGCGGAGATGTACCGTTAGTTGCATGTTAATGATAGTATAATTCAATTTTATAAAGAAAGATATTCATGAAAGATTATGCTTTTGACCGTGTGAATTACATCCTGATTGCTGTAGGGATGGCGGTCGTGATACTCGGCTTTATCTTGATGTCGGGCGCAGGCTCCTCTGAGGAGGCATTCAACCCCGAGATCTTTAACGCCCTGCGCGTGAAAGTGGCTCCTGCCGTGGCTTTTGCCGGCTTTGTCTTCATCGTGTATGGCATCATGCACAAGCCGAAGGCGAAGGAATAACAGATTAACAATTTATCGGATTAGCATTCACCGCTAAACATACAATGAACAATGGATATATTTGAGACCATTATTATTGCTATTGTCGAGGGCTTGACGGAGTTCCTTCCCGTGTCTTCCACAGGGCACATGATTATTACACAGAACCTGCTGGGAGTGGAGAGTACGCCCTTCGTGAAGGCGTTCACCATCATCATTCAGTTTGGTGCCATCCTTTCAGTTGTGTGCCTCTATTGGCAACGCTTCTTCCGCTTGAACAACACGCCGACGCCGGCTGGCAGTACGGCGTGGCAGGCCTTCCTCCACAAGTGGGATTTCTATTGGAAACTCTTTGTGGCCTTCGTGCCGGCCATCGTCATCGGCTTCGTAGGTAAGAAGAGCGGCCTGATTGACCGCTTCCTCGAAAGTGTGGAAGTCGTGGCAGTCATGCTTGTCGTGGGCGGCATCTTCATGCTGTTTTGCGACCGCCTGTTCAATAAGGGCAGCGAGGCAACGCCTCTGACCGAGAAGCGGGCTTTCCGCATCGGCCTTTTCCAGTGTATAGCCATGATTCCGGGTGTCTCGCGTTCCATGGCCACGATCGTAGGTGGCATGGCGCAGAAACTGACGCGCCGTGCTGCTGCAGAATTCTCCTTCTTCCTGGCAGTTCCAACCATGGCTGCTGCCACGGCGTTGGATGTCCTACAACTGTTCTTCGGCGATGAGGCTGATGCCAGCTGGGCAACCGCAGACAATCTGATGATGTTGGCGCTTGGCTGCGTCGTAGCCTTTGTCGTGGCTCTTCTGGCCATGAAATGGTTCGTCAGCTTCCTCACCAAATATGGCTTCAAGGCGTTTGGCGTCTATCGTATCATCGTAGGGCTCATCATCTTGGCTCTCGTGTGGACAGGTCACTCACTTGTTATGGTTGACTGATGGATTTTCAGGAAGGTAGCATACTGTATATCGACAAACCGTACCGTTGGACTTCATTTGATGTCGTCAACAAGGTGCGGTGGCTGTTGTGCAAGCGCTTGGGTACCAAGAAACTCAAGGTGGGCCATGCCGGCACTCTCGACCCGCTCGCAACAGGCGTGATGATTGTCTGCACGGGCCGCGCCACCAAGCGCATCGATGAGCTGCAGGCTCACACGAAGGAGTATGTCGCAACGCTCCGGCTTGGCGCTACAACACCTTCTTTCGATCTTGAGCATGAGATAGACGCCTATTACCCCACAGAGCATATCACCCGCGAACAAGTGGAGGCAGTGCTCAAGACCTTCCTCGGACGCATAGAACAGGTTCCGCCGTCCTACTCTGCGGTGAAGGTGGAAGGCAAGCGTGCCTACGACCTGGCCCGCAAGGACAAGGACGTGGAGTTGAAACCCAAGGTGCTGGTAATAGATGAGATAGAGTTGATGGAGTTCAACAAAGGGGATTCCCCCTCCGTTCTCCCTCGTGCAGAGGAAGCCGAACGCCATGAAATCAGCAATCCCTCCATACCCCGCACAGGGATGCGTAACAAGGCATTCCTCACTTCACCAGCACAACCGACGGACACGAATGCCTACCCCAGCATCACCATTCGTGTGGTATGCTCCAAAGGTACGTATATCAGAGCCCTGGCCCGCGACATCGGGGTGGCCCTCGGCAGCGGTGCCCATCTGACGGCCTTGCGCCGCACCCGTGTAGGGGATGTCCGTGTGGAGGACTGCATGACGATGGAACAGTTCCCGCGGTGGCTGGAAGGGGTGAGCGTAGAACCATTGAAAGATTAAGAGATAACTATAAAAATCATCTATATGAAGCTATCACAATTTAAATTCAAACTTGATACCGAGCGTATCGCGCAGTATCCAGCTCCTTTCCGCGACGAGTGCCGACTGATGGTGCTTCATACCAAGAGCGGCGTGATAGAGCACCACGACCACTTCTATGACATCATCAATTACTTCGATGAGAAGGATGTCCTTGTGTTCAACGACACCAAAGTGTTTCCAGCCCGCCTTGAAGGTAACAAGGAGAAGACAGGTGCCAAGATTGAGGTGTTCCTGTTGCGCGAGCTCAACCGTGAGTTGCGCCTGTGGGATGTCCTCGTAGAGCCCGCCCGCAAGATCCGCATTGGCAATAAATTGTACTTCGGCGAGGACGAGAGCATGGTGGCTGAGGTTATTGACAACACCACCAGTCGCGGGCGCACGCTGCGTTTCCTCTACGACGGTCCTCATGAGGAGTTCAAGGAGGCTCTGTTTGCCTTAGGCGAAGCACCGCTGCCCCGGCACATGGTATCGCGTAAAGCCGAGCCCCAGGACATGGAAGACTTCCAGTGCGTCTTCGCTAAGAACGAAGGCGCCGTGACCGCCCCTGCCACCGGCCTGCACTTCTCTAAGAACCTGATGAAGCGTATGGAGATCAAGGGCATCGAATCCGCGTTCGTGACCTTGCACTGCGGCTTAGGCAACTTCCGCGACATTGATGTCGAAGATCTTTCCAAACACAAGATGGAAAGCGAGGAACTCCACGTGAATGCAGAAGCCTGCCGCCTCGTGAACACCGCCAAAGAGACGGGCCACAAGGTGTGTGCTGTGGGCACCACCGTCCAGCGCGTCCTCGAGACCGCCATGGGCGCCGACAAGCGCCTGAAGGAGTTCAACGGCTGGACCAATAAATTCATTTTCCCGCCTTATGACTTCGGCATCGCCGACGCTATGCTGGCGAACTTCTACCTCCCTTACTCCACATTGCTGATGCTCACCTGTGCGTACGGCGGCTATGACATCGTCATGAAAGCCTACAAGGAGGCCGTGCGTGATCATCGCTACCGCTTCGGTTGTTATGGTGACGCTATGTTAATCCTGAAAGACTGATAGCCGACGATGAAAGAAATAGAAATCTATCTTGGTCTGGGGAGCAATCTGGGCGACCGCCACACGGCGCTGCTCTCGGCCATCGAGCAGCTTGTGCTCAGGGTGGGGCGGCTGGTGAGATGTTCCTCGTTCTTTGAGACCGAGCCGTGGGGCTTCGAGTCAGAACATCCGTTTCTGAATGCCGTCGCCCTTTTCCGCACGACACTCTCTCCGCGTGAGCTGTTGACAGTCACGCAGGACATTGAGCGCGAACAGGGCCGTACCCATAAGACCCGGCAGGGCTATGAAGACCGCGTCATCGACATCGATATCCTGCTCTATGGCGACGAGCGTGTGGATGAGCCCGACCTTCAGATACCACATCTGCTGATGCAGGAACGACAATTTGTCATGCAGCCGCTGAATGAGCTGCGTGGGAACATGAAGCGCCCTGCCCAGCGTTGACAAAGGAAATACCAATCATAAAACATCAATAACACTTATGAAAATGAAACATTTCATGACAGCACTCTTGCTCTTGCTGACGGCCACAGCAGCCTCGGCACAGGGTCTGGAGCAGCTGATGCAACCCATGCCCGTTGACGCCAAAGTGCGTGTAGGGCATCTTGACAACGGATTGACCTATTACATCCGTCACAACGAGGAACCCAAGAACCAGGCATTCTTCTACATTGCTCAGAAGGTGGGTTCCATTCAGGAAGAGGAGAGCCAGCGCGGTCTCGCCCACTTCCTCGAGCACATGTGCTTCAACGGCACCACCCACTTCCCCGACAGCTCGCTCACGAACTATCTGGAGAGCATCGGCGTGAAGTTCGGTGCCCAGCTCAATGCCTACACCAGCGTGGAGGAAACCGTCTATAATATAGATAATGTTCCTGCGCGCGAGGGAGCCATTGACTCCTGCCTGCTGATTCTGCACGACTGGAGCCACGACTTGACGCTTTCCGACAAGGAGATCGACAAGGAGCGTGGCGTGATTCATGGCGAGTGGCGTATGCGCAACACGGGATATACGCGTATCCTCGTGCGTCACCTTGAGAAACTGATGTCCGACAGCCGCTACGGCCGTCGCTTCCCCATCGGTCTGATGGAAGTGGTGGATAAATGTCCTTACGACACCCTGCGTGCTTATTACCACAAATGGTATCGTCCCGACCTGCAGGGCATCATCGTCGTGGGCGACGTGGATGTCGATCAGATTGAAAGCAAGATCAAGAGCCTCTTCGGTCCCATCCGCGTGAAGCAGCCTGTGGCCAAGCGCGAGTACTTCAGTGTGCCCGACAACAACGAGGCCGTGGTGGTCAGCGACAAGGACCCGGAGGTGACTGCGCAGGCGGTGCTGATCTCCCTCAAGCACGAGGCCGTGCCCGACAGCATCCGCAACACGTATGCCGTTTACATGGCTCATGCCATCAAAAACATTGCCTGCGGTGTGCTCAATCAGCGCTTGGGCGAGCTGGCACTGAAGCCAGACTGCCCGTTCCGCGGTGCGAGCGTGAGCGATGGCGAGTTCCTGCTTTCCAGCAAGGTGACAGGAGCCTTCAACCTCCAGATCATGCCCAAGGAGGGCCAAGTCTCGGAGGCTGTGCAGGCCGTGATGGCCGAGGTCTATCGTGCCGACCAGCACGGATTCACCAAGGGCGAGGTTGACCGCTCTGTGGCAGAAACGATCAGCAACTATGAGAATCTCTACAACAACCGCGATAAGCAGAAGTCTATCGGCTATGCCCGCGAGTACTATCGTTCGTTCCTCAACAACGAGCCTATCCCCGGTATTGAAGTTGAGTACCAGTTCATGCAGCAGCTCCTGCCCAGCATCCCCTTGGAAGCTTACAACATGACGTTCCAGCAGCTCGTCAACCGCACGGACACGAACCTCGTGGTTCTCTCTCTCAATCCCGACAAGGAAGGGCTCGTGATTCCCACAGAGCAGCAGCTCCTCGATGCAATCCACGCCGCACAGAAGATGCAGCTTGAGCCTTGGGTGGACAATGTGAAAACGGGACCGCTAATCGAGCAGCTGCCCGCAGCCGGAACCATCAAGAAAGAGGCCGACGGTCCTTTCGGCTCAAAGATTCTCACCCTCAGCAACGGCGTGAAGGTGGTGATGAAGGAGACCGACTTCAAGGATGATGAGATTCGTATGATGGCGTGGAGCGACGGTGGTACCGCACGCTACGGTCTTCCCGAACGTGTGAACCTCGCAGTCTTCGACGCTTTGGTGGGCCGTTCCAAGCTCGGTGGCTTCACTCAGGTGGAACTCAGCAAGGCCCTTGCCGGCAAGACCGCGAGTGCCGGTGCCGGTGTAGGTGGCCGTCAGGAAAGCATGGGCGGACACAGCAACAAGAAAGATGTGCAGACCATGTTTGAGCTCATCTACCTCAACTTCCAGCCCCGTGAGAAGGACGAGGATGCTGTGGGTGCTTACCTTGCCAGCCTTCGTGAGACGCTCCGCAACAAGAAGCTGAACCCCATGTCCAGCCTTGGTGACAGTATTCAGACCACCCTCTATGGCCACAATCCGCTTGCTACGCCTCTCGCAGAAGAAGAGGTGGATCAGGTGAACTACGACCGCATCCTGCAGATCTATGCCGACCGCTTTGCCGATGCCAGCGACTTCACGTTCCTGTTCATTGGTAACATCAACCCCGATCAGATTCGTGAACTCTCCAAGCAGTATCTGGCTACGCTGCCGACGATGAAGCGTTCCGACAAGCCCGTTGACAGTGGCCTCCGCATCGTCAAGGGTGATGTCATCAACCGCTACCAGAAGAAGATGGAGACGCCCCAGAGCTACATTGTCAGCGTGTGGTCGGGTCCCATCAAGCTGAGCGTCAAGAACAGCGCCGTCATCAACATTCTCGGCACCTGCCTGGCCGAGGTCTATCTGAAGAAGATCCGCGAGGAACTCGGTGCAGCCTACAGCACACATGCCGAAGGTGACATCACTCGTGGGGCAGATGACAAGACACTCTATGAGATTGTTTGCAACTTCCCCTTGAAGCCTGAGATGACAGACACCTGTCTGCAAATCGTGCAGGATGTCTTTGAGGATATGGCCGTCAACGGTCCTGCCGAGGAGAGCATCAGCAAGGCCAAGGAATATATGCTGAAGACCTTTGCACAGAATCAGCGTGAGAACGGCTATTGGATGGGCCGCATAGCAGGCATCCTGCAACGCGATTATGACTCCTCTGAGAACTACGAGGCCGTGATCTCCGGCATCACGAAAGCCGACATTCAGGAGATGGCAAATGTCATCTTGAAGAATGGTAACCGTGTACGCATCGTGATGGAACCGGAGCCGTAAAGACTCTCCACCGTAAGCATGCGGGCGTGTCAAGGATAACTTGGCACGCCCTCTTTCTGTGTATCATATTTTGCGACATAGCGCACGTTATCCTTCAGCCATTTCCTTGACGGCGTATGCGCCTTTTTATACGCGAGAAAATGATAAAAATTACATTTTTACATAATAGTGTATTTATCTTCCAGTAATACAGTGATTTACATGCTCAATCTTTTATGTATTTTATATGTATTTTCGTATGTAAAAATGTAAAAATAGTCAATACATTTTCACGTAAACGTTTTGTCTTTATTTCTTTCACGACAATCTGTATTGGACATTACGTCTATACGTTAACGCCAACACGTATATACGTTAACGCCATCACGTCTATACGTTTCTGTCGTTCGGTCGCGACCGAACAAACAACGTTCCCGACCTTCCAGCCTTCTTCAAGCATTGGATTCGCCTCAACATCGTGATGTTCTAAAGGACTATTGGTATTCCTCGCCGGTCAGGACGTTCTGGGTGTTGCGAGGGTCGAGGTCGGACTCGCGATACCAGTCGGAGTACTCGATGTAGTGAGCGGCGAAGGTCTTGTTCAGGGCTTGTGCCTGTGCGGGGTCAACGCGCTTGATGAACTTGGCAGGCACACCGCCCCACAGCTCGCCATCGGGGATATGGGTGTTGGAGAGCACAAGGGCTCCGGCTGCCACGATGGCGCCGCGGCCCACCACGGCGTGGTCCAACACGGTGGCGCCCATGCCGATGAGGGCTCCGTCTAAGATGGTGCAGCCGTGGAGCGTCACGCTATGTCCCACGGTGACATCCTCGCCAATCTCCACGGGGGCGGTTCCGTTCAGCGTGTGAACGCAGGAGTTGTCCTGGATGTTTGAACGATTACCGATTTTAATATAGTGTACATCGCCGCGCAGCACTGCGCACGGCCAGATGGTCACGTCGTCGCCCAGCGTCACTTCGCCGATGATGACGGCGCCGTCGGCTAGATAGCAGTGTTTTCCGAACTTGGGCTTTAGGCCCTTCACAACTTTTACGATAGCCATAATGGAATGTTAGAATAGGGTGTTGTCAGTATTTCTCACGGTATTTGCTTTCGTCCTCATCCTCGAGCATGGAGAGGTAGGAGCGGTAGCGGCTCTCCGCAATCTCGTGGTTCTCGAGGGCAGCGAGAACCGCGCACCCGGGTTCGTGGGTGTGGGTGCAGTTGCCGAAGCGGCAGTCGCGTCCGATGCTGAAGATCTCACGGAAGAAATGAGAGACTTCCTCGCGCTCGAAGTCGAAGGTGCCGAAGCCGCGGATGCCGGGAGTGTCGATGATGTAACCCTCGGGAGAACCCTCGGGAACGGTAAGAGAACCCTCGGGAACGGTAAGAGGACGTTCGGGAACGGTAACGGAAGCGGGGAGGAGGGGGTACATCTCGGAGAAGGTGGTGGTGTGGAGCCCTTGGTCGTGCGCCTCGCTGAGGGCTGCAGTCTTGGCTTGTGCTTCGGGCACGAGGCGGTTGAGGAGGGTGCTCTTGCCTACGCCGCTGTTGCCGCTGAAGAGGGAGGTCTTGCCCTGAAGGAATGGGCGCAGCGGGCCCTCGGGATTGGCCTGCCTTTGAGAAGCTTCGCCCTGCGAAGGCGCTTCGGCAACGGCTTCTATGCCCTCGCCAGTCTCTGCGGAGACGGCGAAGCAGGGGTAGCCCAGCAGCCGATAGAGGTGCATGATGGCGTCGAGGTAGCGTAGCTCATCGTCATCGTAGAGATCCACCTTGTTGAAGATGAGCGCCACGGGCACGCGATACGCCTCGGCAGAAGCCAGGAAGCGGTCGATGAAGGTGGTGCTGGTCTCGGGGTGTGCGATGGTGACAATGAGGCAGGCGAGGTCGATGTTGGCCGCGATGATGTGGCTTTGCTTGGAGAGATTTGAGGCACGGCGGATGATGTAGTTGCGGCGGTCATGAATCTCGGTGATAAACGAACCGCTGCCACTCCCGTCAGATGCCGGAGGAGTGATCTCAACCCAGTCGCCTACAGCCACAGGGTTGGTGCTGCGGATGCCGCGCAGGCGGAAGTTGCCTTTCACCTTGCACGCAACAAGCTGGCCGTCGTCCGTGCGGACGTCGTACCAGCTTCCTGTATTGCGGACTACGAGCCCCTTCATCTCGCCCGTCAGACGGTCATGATCTCCTTCTCCTTGGCAGCAAGGTGGCCGTCAATCTGCTTGACGTACTTGTCGTGCATCTTCTGCAGTTCTTCCTCGCCATCCTTCTGGTGATCCTCGCTCAGACCTTCCTTGACTGCTTTCTTCAGTTGCTCTATGCCGTCGCGGCGGGCGTTGCGGACGCTGACCTTGGCTTGCTCAACCTCCTTGCCGCACTGCTTGACGAGCTGCTTACGGCGTTCCTCAGTGAGTGGCGGGATGCCGATACGGATGATTTCACCATTGTTTTCGGGCATGATGCCCAGGTCGCTGTTGATGATTGCTTTCTCAATGACCTTGAACATCGACTTGTCCCAGGGCTTGATGGCAATCGTGCGGGCATCGGGTGTGTTGACAGCAGCGCACTGGTTGATGGGCACCAGAGCGCCATAGTTATCGACGCGGATGTTGTCGAGGAGTTTCACGTTTGCCTTGCCGGCACGGATGTGGGACAGGGCGTCTTCGAGATACATCACAGCCTCTTCCATGCGTTCCTCAGCAGCGGAGAGGATTTCTTTTTTGTCTGCCATATAGTGTTTGAGTTTAAAGTTTAAGGGGTTTAAGGGTTTAAGAGTTTAAGAGGGTGTTTTATGCCTCTTGCGGTGACAAAGATAAAGACTTTGGTTGAAATAATCAGCCGATTCGTGGAAAAAACTGTTCAAAAAGGCAAAAACTTTCCACTTTAAGCGTTCAACTATAATCTTTTCCCTATCTTTGCCCCGAAAAATGTGCCTTACAGCAGTGACGAAAATCGATCAGTCCATCCAGCATTGGCTTGAGCAGTTGCCCCCCATCTCCCTCGACGAGATGAGCGGCATCAAACTGATGAACCGTACTGACACCAAGTTCGTGACCAACAAACGCAAGTTGGCCGCGTTGCTGGAGCTGGCACATGGACAGTACTATGCGCAGCAGATTGAGGGCTCGCGCATTGCCAACTACCGCACGGTCTATTGGGACACGCCCGAGTACCGTTTCTTTCTGGAACACCACAATGGGCGTGCGCCACGACAGAAGATCCGGGTGAGGACATATCTCGACAGCGACCTCACTTTCCTGGAGGTGAAGACAAAGAACAACCACGGTCGCACAAAGAAGAAGCGCATCACGGTGCCCGACCACGACCGTCATGACATCATCGAGGCAGGGGGGAGTGACTTCACTTTCAAACTCACGGGTGAGACGTTCGACGGCATTAACCCCACCGTGCAGAATCGCTTTCAGCGCATCACGCTCGTCAACAAAGGCAAGACCGAGCGCCTGACCATAGACTTCAATGTACAGTTCCACAACTTCGAGACAGAAGAAGATGCGGAGACCGGCGAGCTGGTCATCATAGAGCTGAAGCGCGACGGCAATGTCTATTCCCCCGTGCTCGACATCCTGCGGCGACTGCGCATCAAGGCGTCGGGCTTCTCAAAATACTGCATCGGCAGCGTCATGACCAATGACCACCTGAAGCACAACCGCTTTAAGCCGAAACTGGCGTGGGTGCGGCACCTCGTCAATTCGCGTTAACAGACAACAAAAACGTTTACCATAATTATGAGCGAAACATTTCAACAACTCAACTATGAAGTGGCGCAACTGATAGGCGTCACGCTGTTTGACCCGCAGCATTTCATCTCGCTGATTATCCGCTTTGTCATCAACTTCGTGGTGGTCAGCATCATCGCCCGCTACTTCTACTATCCCCGCAGCCATCGCCGCGACTATATGTTCATCTTCATCCTCATGGCCATGAGTATCTTCATGCTTGTGAACCTGATGGAAGGCGATTCCATGAACATCGGTGCCGCTATGGGCTTGTTCGCCATCTTCGGGATCATGCGCTTCCGCACGGAGGCTGTTCCTATCCGCGAGATGACCTACCTGTTCATGCTCATCGCCCTGAGCGTCGTTAACGCGCTGGCGCACGCTGACTACCATCCGAAGGCCGACTACTGGGATGGCGTGGGGCTGGTGACAATACTCTTCGTGAATATCGTATTTGTCATTATGGCATGGGTCTTCGAGAGCTCGAAGGTCATGAGCGAGGAGTGTTCGCGCATCATTGCCTATGACAATGTCACTCTGGTGACGCCCGAGAAGCGCGAGGAGTTGAAAGCCGACCTGGAGAAGCGCACAGGCTTGAAGATTACCCGTATAGAGATTGGCCTGCTCGACTACCTGAAGGACAGCGCTCTCATCCGCATCTTCTACAACGACCCCAACGACGTGGGCAACAGCATCGCCCGCTATGGGCGTATGCCGAAGGAAATATAAACGAAAGACAATCTTGGTGTTATGAGGCGAATACTGATAGCTTTGGCCATGTTGCCCATGGTGGCTCACGCTCAGGAAACTGATGTCGTGGACTATGTGAGTGATGATGTGGGAGGCCGCACATCGGCTGAGGTGTGGACAGAAGTGGGCATCACGAAGGTGTTGCCATATAACTTTAGTTTGGGCCTCGATATGGGCTTTCGCACCGACGATTGGTTCAACGAGTCCAGCCGCTTTGACATCGGCGTCGGGCTCAGTTGGAAGCCTCTGAAGCACTGGAAGTTCGGTGTGGGCTATACGTTCCTCCTCAAACATTATTTCTCTGAGACCGAGCGCAAGCATGAGTCGGAGAGAGAATACAAATATGAAGAATCTGCGACCTCGATCGACATGACCCCGGATCCCACGACCTTTCTTGGCGCACCCTACTATTATGATGCCAATAACACGCAATATGCCTACGAAGGGTACAACGATTCGGAAAAGGATTTTGTCCGTGTGACCGACAACTATTGGCGCCCGAAGCATCGTTTCTCCTTCGACGTTGCCTATACGAACAAATACTATGGTTTCCTGCGGCTCACGCTTCGCGAACGTTATCAGCTGACGTTCGTCCCCTCGAAGGACGTGGACCGTACGCGGTACCGCACGAAGACGGCTCGCAAGTACCGTGAGCCACGCTATCCTGATGGCTCTACATTCTCGGGAGAATACGATGCCTATTTTGATATGTGGCAGGAGGGCGACGTCATCTACAGCCACGAGTACCGTGACGATGACTGGGACGGTACCTATGAACCGGAACCCGTGCAGGATGTCACGGCCACCTATCTGGCCGAGCATCAGGGCGAAGGACTGAACACAGTGACGGAGCAGGTGAAGACCAAGTCCAGCAAGACCCTGCATGTCCTTCGTTCACGCCTCACGTTGGAAATCGATAAGAAAGGATGGCAGTGGACCCCGTATGTTTATTTTGAGCTCTTCAATAATATGGGCGAGGGCTGGCATTTCGATAAGATCCGTACTTCAGCCGGTGTAGAATATGCTCTAACTAAACAACACAAGATAAGCCTCGGCTATGTGTTTAACCACGAAAACGATGACGATGGCGACATGAATATCCACGCTGTCAACGTCGGTTATAAATTTAAGTTCTGAATATGAAAAAATTCCTCTTAAGTATTGTCCTCATTGCTGCCTGCGCCATGGCAGCCCTGGCGGATGGCGAAAACTATCTGACAGTCATTCAAGGCGGTCAGACAACCTACGGCTTTGAGCTGAGAAAGGTGAAGAAGATTACTTTTGACAATGACAAGCTTACGGTGAACACCATTGACGGCAAGGAAACTGATGTTGTGCTGTCAACGCTTCAGCGTCTGGCCTTCACCTCCAGTCTGCCGGTGGGCATTCAAAGTGCTGAGGCTCCCACGTCACGCCAGCCTATATATATATATAATGTGAGCGGGCAGGTCATCCGTCATTTCGACGGCACCAGCGAACAGGGTAAGCTGAACCTCAGTGACCTGCCTCAGGGCATCTATATTGTCAAGCAAGGTACTGAAACCCGTAAAATCCTGAAACGATGAAAAAGCTGATTCTTCTTAGTCTGATGTCCCTTGCGGCTTTCAGCGCTCAGGCTCAGTGGTTTCGCGTGTGGCAGGGCGAGGAGAGTACCCGCTATGATATCTCCGAAATCAAAAACATACCCTACGCTTTTGCCGGTTCCTCGCTGACCATCGGTGAGGAGGAGTATGCGACAACTGAAATAGACTCTATCACCATCATCAATCCCGTGACGATTACGTGGAACGGAGCATCAGCCACCGTGGATATTCCCGAAAACGTGGAGGGGGTTACGGTGGAGGTGTCGGGAGGCCATGTGGTCGTCAACAACACCAATACCTGCACCGAGCATGAGTTCGTCCTCAAGGGCTCTTCCAGTGATGGCTCCTTCACCTACAATGGCAGCTACAAAACTAAGTTCCATCTCAATGGCATCAGCCTCACCTCCACGAAGGGTACTGCCTTTGACATCGAGTGTGGCAAGCGCATAGACCTGAAGCTGAAGCAAGGCACGGAGAACTCTTTCACCGATGCTGCTACGCGCGTCAATTTTGACGAAACCGTCGATGGCTCGAAAGCAGCTTTCTACTGTAAGGGCCACATGGAACTGAGCGGCGCAGGCACCCTGACGGTGACGGGTAATTTCAGGCACGCCATGAGCATCAAGGAATACCTGTACGTGAAGAGTACCGCAGGCACCGTTACTATCAACAGTGCTGTCAGCGATGGTCTCCGGGTGGGTGAGTACTTCATGATGAACGGTGGCAACCTTGTGGTGAAAAATGTCGGTGGCGACGGTATCCAAGTGGAAGCCAAGACCAATACAGAAGAGGAACAGAACGGCCAGTTCATCATGAACGGTGGTTCCATCAATGTGAGCGTGACAGCTGTTGACAAAAAGGGCATCCGTCTGGACGACAACTCCACCGATGAACACGTGGCTACCGTGGTTCCTGAAATGTATATCAACGACGGAACAGTTACCGTAGATATAGCCACTTCCGCTTTGGGCTCCAGAGGTATCGACTGCGACGGTAACATGACTATTGGTGCTGAAGATACAAATCCCGTTGTTAATGTGACCATCAACAACACCAGCTTCTATACAGATCCGGAAACGAGTGAACAGAAACGTGCCTGTGGCATCAAAACCAATGACACCCTGTTGATAGCCAGCGGAGTTACTACCGTTTCAGCGAAGGGCCCCAAGGCTCGTGGCGTGCGTGCAGCTACGCTGCGTGCTACGGGTGGTACAATGAAAGTGACCAAGAGCGGTTCTGGCAGCGAAGGTATCACGCTTGAGAATGTGTATAAGAGTGAGGGAGGTACCGTGACAGGCGCTTTCACTTACAAATAATTCTGTCACCGTTGCATCCTCATGCGGCCGGCGTCGATACGCAGGAAGATGAACAGCAGGAGGGTGAAGCCCCATAGCGAAGAGCCGCCATAGCTGAAGAAGGGTAGGGGAATGCCAATCACAGGCATGAGCCCCAAGACCATACCGATATTGATCAGCAGGTGGAAGAAGATGATGGAGAACACGCAGTAGCCATACACGCGGCCAAAGGCGCCAGGTTGTCGCTCGGCCAGATGAATGAGGCGCAACAGCAGAAACAGGAACAGCAGCAGCACGGCGGCAGAGCCCACAAAGCCCTGCTCCTCGCCTACGGTGCAGAAGATGAAGTCGGTCTCCTGCTCAGGCACATATTTCAGTTTGGTCTGTGTGCCGTTGAGGAAGCCTTTCCCCTCCAGACCGCCCGAACCGATGGCTATCTTGGCCTGATTCACGTTGTAGCCTACGCCATTGGGATCATCACGCAAGCCCAACAGCACATAGACACGGTTCTTCTGGTGCTCGGCCAGATGATCAACCAGCGTGCTGGCAGAGAGATGAATGACGATGGAACCGATGGCGAAGAGCACGATGTAGAGGTAGCGCATACGCTGAATGCTATCGAACGAGCCCAAGGCGTGGTTGCTGCTCAGCGCCTCCCGGATGGCAGCAGGTCGGCAATAGACGACATACAGGATGAGCACAAAGAAGATGATCAGCAACACGACATAGATGTCTCCCCAGCTGATGTAAGAGCCTATGGCTTCGCTCTCGCTGAAGCGCAAGCCCACCACGACATAGGTGATAGCTGCGATGCCGAGAAAGAGAATGAAGCCAGGCAACCCTTCGCGGTAGAGCATCAGAACAAGGCTGAAATAGACCAGCGCTGAGCCCGTTTCCTTCTGCATGACAATCAGCACGAGCGGCATCATAATCATTGCTGAGCTGATGAGGATATTCTTCCAGGAACCTTGGAACTTGAAGCCGTAGCTGCTCATGAACTTGGCTAAAGCCAATGCTGTCGCAAACTTGGCAAACTCTGCGGGTTGCAGGCTGAAGGAGCCGATCTTAATCCATGAAAGAGAACCTTTGATGTCGTGGGCTAAGAAGGGTGTTATGAGCAGGAGCACCATCATGAGTCCATAGATGAGATAGGCAAAGGTGTCGAACAGGCGTTCGTCGGTCATGAGGATGACGAAGCCCAATACCATTGACGTGCCTATCCACACCAACTGCATACCTGTGCGGGAACTGAACGATGCCAGCGACAGGAAGTCGCGGGGGTCGCCGTATTCGTAGCAGGCACCGCAGATGCTCATCCACCCCATCGCCAGCAGCAGGACATAGAGGAGGATGGTGAGCCAGTCGATGCCGGCGAAGATGCTCTTGCTCTTATCTGACGTAGTCGCCATAGTTGATAACTTTGTTCGCAAATGTCTCGGCTTTTGCCTCGCTGGCTTCAGAGAGGTGGCCGTTGATATATTGTTCCATCATCAGGGCGCCCAGGGGCACACCGTAGTTAGCACCCCAACCGCCGTTCTCGACATAGACGGCAATGGCTATCTGCGGATGCTCACGTGGCGCAAAGCCCATGAACACGGAGTGGTCATGCCCGCGGTTCTGTGCGGTGCCCGTCTTGCCGCAGGTGACATAGTTCGTGGTGTAGGCAGAGCGGCAGGTGCCTGCTTCCACGGCTCGCTGCATACCGTCACAGACAATCTCGTAGTATTCGGGCGACACCATGGTGCGGCGGCGTTGGGTGTAGAGTGAGTCGATGTGGCCGTCCTGCACTTCCTTGACGATATGCGGTGTGATGAACCACCCTCGGTTGGCGATGGTGGCACCGAGGTTGGCAATCTGCAGGGGCGTGAGCGTGACCTCGCCCTGTCCGATGGAGATAGAGATCACGGTGAGTCCGCTCCAAGAGCCCTTGTAAGCCTTGTCGTAGTAGTCGGCATTGGGAATCATGCCACGTTTCTCACCCGGCAGGTCAACGCCCAGCGTGTAGCCGAAGCCCATGCTGACCATGTAGTCCTTCCACCGCGTCATGGCCTCCTGCGTGGAATGGTAGAGCTGGCGGTTGTTGAACATGTGGTAGAGTCCCCAGCAGAAATAACCGTTGCAGGAAGTTCCGATAGCCGGCACGAGAGGCAGGGGGGACCCGTGGCCGTGGCAGCCCACTTTCAGGCCTCCGAAGTGGAAGCCATGTGAGCAGGGATAGGCCGTCTCCTTGGTGATGATGCCCTCCTGCAGGAACGTCAGCGCCTGAGAGGTCTTGAAGGTGGAGCCAGGCGGATAGGTGCCCATGATGGCGCGGTTGAGCAACGGTTTCATGGGGTCCATGGACAGCTCATGGTGCTTCTTGCCTCGCTGACGGCCAACCATGGAACGGGGGTCGTAGGTGGGGGAGGTGACCATGCAAAGGATTTCGCCGGTGGACGGTTCGATAGCCACGATGCTGCCGAGCTTGTTCTGCATCAGCCGTTCGCCCAGCTTTTGGAGCTCGATATCGATGCTCAATGTAAGGTTCTTGCCCGGGATAGGCTGTTCGTCGAAGCGCCCGTCCTGATAGCGCCCTTTGATGCGCCCGTGGACATCGCGCAGGAGAATCTCGGAACCTTTGATGCCGCGCAGCTGCTTCTCGTAGCTACGCTCGATACCCTGTTTGCCGATGTAATCGCCCATGCGGTAGTATTCGTCGGCCTCTATGTCGGCAGGGTTCACCTCGCCGATGTCTCCGAGGATGTGAGCGGCATAAGGGAAGGCGTACTGACGGATGCTGCGCTTCTGGATATAGAAGCCCGGGAAGCGGAACTGTTTTTCGTGGAAATTGCTGAACTCCTCCATCGAGAGCTGGCTCATGAACAGCTGTTGCGTAAAACGTGAATAGCCAGGGTTGCGTGAGCGGTCCTTGATTTCAGCCATGCGCCGCTTGTACCATTCGATGTCTATGCCCAGACTCTCACAGAGGTCCAGCGTGTCAACCCCTTCCTGTTCCTGCATGACGACCATGATGTCGTAGGCAGGCTGGTTGTACACCAGGAGCGTGCCATTGCGGTCGGTGATGGCTCCGCGTGCCGGAAACTGGATGCGGCGCATGAGAGCGTTGGAGTCGGCACGCATCTTGTAGTCTTCAGAAGTCATCTGAAGGGCAAAGAGCCTTAGGATGTAGATGGCAACCACGAAGATGGAAGCAAATCCCAGGACATACTTGCGCTTGGAAAGGATGTAGTCCTCAGTCTTCATGCTTCTTCTTCTTCTTGAATCCTTGGAGGATAAGACACAGCACCAGAGTCAGCATCCAGCTGGAAAGCATCGACACAAGCCACTCCCAAAGGTGTTGGAAGCTGAAGGCAAGCACCATAAAATAGCAAGCGCAAAAGATGGCAGTGAGGAAGCTGGCATAGCGGGCATAGAGCCAAAAGCCCATGGTGCGGTAGCTGGGCTCCATATCCTCGGCGGCATCCTTGGGCGTGAACAGCGGCAGCAGGTAGGGCTGTACGAAAGCCGTCAGCGTCATAGCGGCGGCACCGACGCCAGGGGTCAGCGTTGTGATGTCTGCCAGCAGGCCGCAGAGAAAGCCCCAGATGAGCACGCGCCAGTGTTCGGTTCCTAAGGGGAAAAGCAATAACAGATAGACGAATGGCAACGGCGTGGCGACTTGGAACAGGTGGATGTGGTTGAACACCAGTAGCTGGGCGGCCACAAGGACCGTCATCCACAAGAAGCGCTGAAGGATGAGATTAATCATAAGCCGTTCATGATTCATTGGCTACGGAGTCGGCACGTTGTTCCAGTTCGTGCAGCTCATCGTAGAACTGTTGTTGGATGACGCAGACGTCCTGCAACCGTGCGAAATCGGTTCCCAGGTGGATTTTCAACTTGTAGCTCAGACCGTCTTCGCTGTCTTCGATGGCGGAGATGCGGCCGACGAAGATGCCGGCGGGAAAGACGGAACTGAAACCGCTTGTCTCCACCTCGTCGCCCACCTTGAAACTGGAGCGGGCATGACGTGGTATGTCGTCGAGGGCAGCATACTGCGGGTTGCCGCCGTCCCAGCGCAGGTAGCCGAAATACTTGGAGCCGCGCAGGCGGCAGCTGATGCAGGACTGGCTGTTGAGCAGCGGCTGGACAATAGAATAATGGGCAGAGGTCATAAACACTATGCCCACGATGCCTGTGCCGCAGGTCACGCCCATCTCTGGCTTCACGCCATCGGCTGCGCCCTTGTTGATGGTCAGGAAATTGTTGCGTCGCAGGACGCTGTTGGTGATGACGCGTGCAGGCATAAACTTTACACCTGTCAAGCGCTCGGCCTGAAGGCGCTCTGCGAGGGTGGAGTCGTGGCGCAGGATCTCAAGTTGGCGTGTCAGCTGCTCGTTGTTGTATTCCAGGATGAGGTTGCGGCGCATCAGTTCGCTGTTGACTTTGCCAAGCGTCACATAGTTCAGGAAACTACTCTCCCATTCATAGATACGCCCGACAACACCATTGGCTGTTGTCACCCACACGCTCTGGTGATAATGATTGAACTGGAAGAGCAGTACGAGACTGAGCCCTTCCAGTAGCAATAACAGGAACCAGTGGTGGTACTTGGATAAAAAATCTAATAGTGCCCGCACTACGAATTACATGAGGAACGAGAAGTTATGGATATTCTTCAGCGCTACGCCTGTTCCCTTGGCCACGCTGTGGAGCGGATCCTCAGCCACGTGGAAGGGGATGTTGATTTTGTCTGTGAGGCGCTTGTCCAGGCCACGCAGCAGAGCACCGCCGCCGGTCAGATAGATGCCATTGTGCACGATGTCGGCATAGAGCTCAGGAGGAGTCTCTTCCAGGGCGTTCAGCACGGCGGTCTCAATCTTGGCAACAGTCTTCTCCAGACAGTGAGCAATCTCCTGATAGCACACGGGCACGGCCATGGGCAGCGCCGTGATGCGATTAGGGCCATAGACGACATAGTCTTCAGGGGCATCCTCACCGAGGTCGGAGAGGGCGGCGCCGACGTGAAGCTTGATTCGCTCGGCCATGCGCTCGCTGACCTTCACGTTGTGTTGGCGGCTCATGTATTCCTGGATGTCGGCGGTTAGCTCATCACCGGCGATGCGGAGGCTCTTGTCAGCAACGATGCCGCCGAGCGAGATAACGGCAATCTCAGTGCTGCCGCCGCCTATATCGACAATCATGTTACCCTGAGTGGCCACGACGTCGAGGCCGATGCCGATAGCAGCGGCCATAGGTTCATAAATCAGATAGACTTCGCGACCGCCGGCGTGCTCTGCAGAGTCGCGAACGGCACGCAACTCCACCTCGGTGCTGCCGGAGGGAACGCCAATCACCATGCGAAGTGAGGGCGTAAACAGGCGCCTGCCGGTGTGAACCATCTTGATAAGCCCGCGAATCATCTGCTCGCAGGCGTTGAAGTCGGCTATCACGCCGTTGCGCAGCGGACGGATGGTGCGGATGTCGGGGTGGGTCTTTTCATACATCTGCTTGGCCTTGCCTCCCACAGCAATCATCTTTTCGCTGTGACGGTCAAGGGCGACCACGGAAGGCTCATCCACCACCACCTTGCCATCGGACATGATGACGGTGTTGGCAGTGCCCAAGTCCATTGCTATTTCTTTGGTAAAAGAGAAAAATCCCATAACAATCAAAAAGAGGACCTACTCCCTGCCCTCCCTTGTAGGGAGGAAGCAGATACCTTTGTTATTTGTAATTATTTGTTTTCATTCTTGTTTTGTGACCGCTCCCTCCCTACAAGGGAGGGCGGGGGGAGGGTCTTTTATTTCTTGAACCACGCGTTGATGGCGGTGTCGTAGTGGCTGCTGACACCGAAAGCCTCGGTGGCAAACTGGCGACGCTGTGCAAGGGTCGTCTGGGCGCCTTGTGCATTGAGGATGTCCAGAAGAGGTTTGTACTGCTCCTTGGAAGGGATGATGACCACATCGTTGAAGTTCTTTGCGCCTGCACGGATGAGGCTGATGCCGCCGATGTCTATCTTCTCAATGATGTCGGCTTCTGCTGCGCCGCTGGCCACAGTCTGCTCAAAGGGATAGAGGTCCACGATGACGAGGTCAATGGCGGGTATCTCGTACATCGCCATCTGTTGGCGATCGCCCTCCAACTCACGACGGCCAAGGATGCCGCCAAAGATCTTCGGATGCAGGGTCTTCACACGGCCGCCAAGAATGCTGGGGTAGCTGGTCACTTCCTCCACTTTCTGGCAGGGATAGCCCAAGCTTTCGATGAAGGCTTGCGTGCCGCCCGTGCTGAGGAACTTCACCCCTTCCTGATGGAGCTTCTTCAGGAGCTCTTCAAGTCCGTCCTTGTGGAAAACGGAGATGAGGGCAGTCTTGATGCGGATAGCGGACTCTCCCCCCGCCCTCCCTATTAGGGAGGGGGCGGAATGTGATTGAGAGGTTGTATTCATTGCTTTATGTGACTTTTTTGTTTAATAATTCATTTTCTGTAATACCACGTCTTGAACGGTATTCGCTCCCTCCCTAACAGGGAGGGCGGGAGGAGAGTCTTTTTATTTCAGTCTCCCTAATGTCTCTTTAATCCTCCGCATAGCCTCCACGATATTCTCGTCGCTGGTGGCATAGCTCATGCGGAAGCACTCGGGTGAGCCGAAGGCATCGCCGCCAACGGTGGCCACATGGCCCACTTCCAAAAGATACATGGCCAGGTCAGTGCTATTGTTGATGACGCGGTCGCCGTCGCGCTTGCCGAAGTAGCTGCTGCACTTGGGGAAGAGGTAGAAGGCGCCCTGTGGGGCGTTCACTTCCAAACCCGGAATCTCCTTGGCCAAACGCACGATGAGGTTCTTGCGGCGCTCGAAAGCCAGACGCATATCCTCCACACACTGCTGAGAACCTGTGTAGGCGGCCTCGGCTGCCTTCTGGCTCACGGAGCACGGACCGCTGGTGTACTGTCCCTGCAGTTTGTTGCAGCCCTTGACGATCCATTCCGGTGCGGCGATGAAGCCGATGCGCCAACCTGTCATGGCATAGGCCTTGCTCACGCCGTTGATGATGACCACACGGTCGCGGATGTCAGCGAACTGGGCGATGCTCTCATGCTTGCCTACGTAGTTGATATGCTCGTAGATCTCGTCGGCCAGAACGATGATGTTCTCGTGGCGGGCGATGACCTCGGCCAATCCCTTCAACTCTTCTTTGCTATAAACAGAACCAGTTGGGTTCGAGGGTGAGCAGAGGATGAGCGCACGTGTCTTGGGCGTGATGGCGGCCTCTAACTGTGCCGGCGTAATCTTGAAGTCCTGCTCGATGGGAGCATCGATATACACGGGCGTTCCCTCGGCCAGCAATACCATCTGCGGGTAGCTCACCCAGTAGGGAGCGGGGATGATGACCTCGTCACCGGCGTTCACCAGTGCCATGATGGCGTTGCACACG
>CACZSQ010000082.1 GCA_902783885.1 uncultured Bacteroidales bacterium | reverse complement strand
ATGAGATAACTGGAAAAAGTCATCCTGCAATTTGAGCTATTGAATACCTACTACGCAATTTTATCCTGCAAAATGAGCCATACGCCTATTTTTTCAGGCTTTTTTTGCAGGTCGCAAGGTGCTTAATGTCACAAAGTCACATGTCACAAAGTCACGTTTGCAGGCAGAGCACCTTGCGCATCAGTGGTTGAGCGAAAATGCTCCAACAGCTGCTGAAAACGGCTCCAAATCGATAGGCGATATTTGGCGGCAAGCAAATATTGTCGTACCTTTGCAGCATCATCGAGGGTCAGAAGATGCAGGTCTTAACAGCCGAAGACCTTGGTCTTAAGCCTCGAAGACCCAGGTCTTAAAAGCCCCCAAGCCCCCTAAAGGGGAGTGTTAAGGCCCCCAAGCCCCCTAAAGGGGAGTGTAAAAAAGCCCCCAAGCCCCCTAAAGGGGAGTGTTTAAAGCCCCCAAGCCCCCTAAAGGGGAGTGTTTGATGCCCCCAAGTCCCCTAAAGGGGAGTGTAGGAAATTTTGTTCAACTTAGCTGGAATCTCAGAAGAAAGTATTACCTTTGCACCCGTAAACAACGAAAGACCATCCCCTATGGAACAATCTCTCTTCTATGAAATCTGTGGCTTTGTGGCCAGCATCAGCATGATTCTGGGCTATCTCCCACAAGCCGTTCAAACCATCCGCACTCGCAAGACCGACGACATTGCTCTGCCCACCTTCCTGATGATGGGACTCGGCGCCATCTGCTTCATGCTGCAGGGCTTGCTGCATCAACCGGAAATCATCTGGTCGCTATTCCTCACCAACCTGATTACTGCCTCATGCAGCTGTATCGTCTTCGGCATCAAGGCGTACAACGACTTCTTCAAAACTCGACCGTAAAGCGGGCGTTGAGCTGGCGACCCGTGAGATAGTTGGGAACGGCATACTGATGGCGCGTGATGTCGGTGATCCACAAGTAGGAAGCCACATTGCTGACGCCAAGGACATTGAAGCAGTCAACGCCCAGCCACACATTGCGCAGGTAGCGCCAAGGACCGCGACGATAGTGCCCGTCTTCGTTGTTGAACAGGCGATAGCTCATGCCTAAATCGACACGGCGGTAAGCTGGTGCATCAAAGACATGGCCCTCCAGACCTGAGTGCGGCGCACCGAAAGGCAAGCCGTCGGCAAAGGCCATCTTCAGCGTCATCTTCCAGCGGTCGGTGCCGGGGAAGTAATCGGTGAAGAACATATTCAGGTTCCAACGCTGGTCTGTGGGTTGAGGAATATGCTTGCCGTGAAGCGTCATCGATGCCTTCATCAGCGAGAAAGACACCCAGCTGGTGGTGCCCGGAACAAACTCTCCATAGACCTTGAAATCCACACCGGCCACATAACCCTTGCCCTCGTTGCGACCGTAATAGACAATCTTCAGATTATCGACATTGTACGGATTCAGGCGGCTCTGAGCTTTGTAGTAGGCCTCTGCTGTGAACTTGAACGGGCGTCCGGCCATGCGGAACTGGTACTCGCCTCCAACAAGAATCTGGAACGAACGTTGACTGCGGATGTCGCGGTTGAGTTGCACGGTGGTGATGCCGTTGGCGAACGCTGTGTCGCGCAACTCCTTGTAGAAAGGCGCCTGATAATAGAGTCCCATTGCCAGCCGTAAGGTCAGACGGTCGTTCTTCGCCGGCACAAAGCCGATGCTGGCACGCGGCGAAATCAACGTCTCGCTGTTCCACGACCAATGGCTCAGGCGCGCACCGTAGTTCACGGCAATCGTGCCTGCCGACAACTCCCGCCGCCAAGTGTCCTGTGCGTAGAACTCCAGACGATTGGAAGTGATGTCCTGCACGCTCTTGAGATTGTAGATATAGTCAAGGCGGTTTCCCGTGTGAGGCATGGAATAGCCCGCAGAATCGCGGTATTCCCACTCACGGGTGTTCTCCTTGATGCTCTCGTGCTTCCACTGTAAGCCGGCTTGCACGTGGTGGCCAAAGGGCTTGTATTCATAGCGCAGATGGGCTGTCCGCGTGTTGGACGACAGCAGGTTGCGGGCGTGCTCCATATAGGTGCCTACACCCAGTTCCTTGGAGGTGTTCGTGTCATCGAGCCAGTACTGTCCCTGGATGTCATAGGCCTCGCGCTCCTTCGTCGTGAACGCCGAAACACCTACAGACAGCGAACTGCGAGCCCCCAGCCGACGGGTGATATTCAAAGCCCCGAAGAAGGTGCGGAAAAGGTCTTCCTCCTCACCGTCGAAATAGACGCGGAACTTCTTGACATCCTCCTGGGTGCCGAAATTGGTCTCGCGGTCCTTGGGCTTGAAGCGGTAGCGGTTGCGTGAGATATATCCGATGGCATCGAACGTCCAGTTTCTGGACGGTGACCACGAGAGGTAAGCCTGATAGTCGAGGAAGGCGGGGTCGTACTCACCCGTAGTCTCCAGTGAGCCAAGCAGATAGCGGTTGGTCTTATAACGGAAGCCATGAGAGAAAGAGAGTTTTCCCAAGCGGAAGCCGTCATAGACCTGTGCGCCCAGCAGGCTGGCGCTGACAGAGCCCTCGTGGCGGGTGGGTTTCTTATAGGTGATATCCAGCACGGAGGACATACGGTCGCCGTACTTGGCCTCGAAACCGCCCGAGGAGAACTGGATACGGTCCACCATGTCCGAATTGATGACCGATAATCCTTCCTGCTGCCCACTGCTGATGAGCAAAGGCCGATAAATCTCGATGCCGTTGACATAGACACAGTTCTCGTCGAAAGAACCGCCACGGACATTGTACTGACTCGACAATTCATTGTGGGTAGAGACGCCTGCCTGCGTGGCCACCAACTCCTCCACAGCGTTGCCGCTGGTTGAGGGAAGGCGTTTCAATTCCTGCGTGGACAGTTCCTGCGTGGAACCCATCTGACGGCGAACCTCACTCACCACAACCTCGCCCATCTCCTGACCACTGGAGTGCAACGTGACATTCCAAGTCAGCTTTCCACGCGGACGGACAAGCAACTTCTCCTTCTTCTCATAGCCTATTAAGCTATACGTTATCACAACCGTGTCACCTGTCTGAAAATCAAAGCTGTATTGCCCGTTCAAACTTGTCACAGAACCTGCGGCCTGACCTGAGGCTTTCACCGTCACGAAAGGCAATGGTTTCTGTTCCTCATCCAGCACACGACCGCTAATCGTGCAGTCCGCTGAGGCTTCCTTGAGAAGAGAGTCGGCAGACGCCACCAATGCCTCCTGAGCCCGTAGCGGCTGGAGGAAGCAGAGCAGCAATATATAGATAAGGTGGCGATTCACGGATATATAACGCAGGATTCCCTCGGTTTATTGTGCTGGCAGGACTGTGTGAATGTGCTGCTCGCGGTGAGTCAAGTCAATGCTGATTCCGTATTTCTTGTGCAGATGTTCTGCCAAATGCTGGGCGCAATAGACCGAACGATGTTGACCGCCGGTGCAACCGAAAGAGAACATCAAGTCTGTGAACCCACGCTGCAGATAACGCTCCACATGGGCATCTGCCAGGCGATAGACAGAGTCGAGGAACGTCAGGATTTCCCCATCATCTTCCAGGAACTTGATCACGGGAGCATCCAAACCTGTAAGTTTCTTGTAAGGTTCATAACGCCCGGGATTATGCGTTGAACGGCAATCAAATACATAGCCTCCGCCATTGCCCGATGTATCCTCGGGGATTCCCCGTTTGTAGGAGAATGAGAAGATGCGTACAAGGAGTGAGGACTCTGCGGACTCTCCCCCCGCCCTCCCTGTTAGGGAGGGAGCAGAATGTCTTGAAAGCAGTAAGCTCTCGTCCTCGAAGGTAATTGCTCCCTCCCTAACAGGGAGGGCGGGGGGAGAGTCTGAGTCTATAATTTTCTTTAAAACCTTTCTCAACTCTGGATATGGGCAACTGCCTTTTTGTTGCAACAACTCACGTAGATTCTCCAAGGCCGGCGGAATGCTGTCGATGAAATGCTTCTTGCGCTCGAAATAGCCACGGAAGCCGTATGCGCCAAGCACCTGCAACAGACGGAAAAGGATGAAGGATTGAAAAGCAGAAGGATTGAAATCCAAGTCTGCCCGTATCTCTTTCAGGTTCTCACGATAGACACCGATGAGTTCCTCGCGAAGCTCCTTGGGATAGCGTGCAGAAGCTTGCCACAGGAAACTGGCAAGATCGTAGTAGATAGGTCCTCTGCGTCCGCCTTGAAAGTCTATGAAATAGGGGTTGTCTGCCGCATCAAGCATCACATTGCGGGCTTGGAAATCGCGATAGAGAAAGGTCGGAACGCCCTGCGATGATGAACTCAGCAAGTCCTTTGCCAACTGACGGAAATCATTCTCTAACCGAAGTTCATGAAAGTCAACGCCCGTGGCTTTGAGGAAGCAGTATTTGAAGTAGTTGAGGTCGAACATGACGTTTGTCTCGTCCATTTCCGGCTGCGGATAGCACACCGAGTAGTCGAGACCCTGTCCGCCCAGCACCTGCAAGCGTGGGAGCAATGCGATGGTGCGCCGTAGCAGTTCACGTTCACGCTCTCCATACCTGCCGCCAGCCTCGCGGGCAGCACGGAGGGCATCGAACAAAGAGCGCGTGCCAAGGTCTTGCTGCACATAACGGCTCTCGTCATCGCTGACGGTCAGCACATGAGGAACAGGGAGTCCTTTTTCCTCAAAATGGCGAGCCAGATAAATGAACGCACGGTTCTCTTCTATAGAAGTTCCGATGACGCCGATCAGGCTCTTACCTTCTGCCGATGTGAAACGCACATACTGACGATTGCTGCCAGAACCTGTGATAACCTCCGTGGTTTGGGGTTCAGCACCTGTCAGCGAGGTATAGAGAGCAAGAAGTTGTTGCATAAGCCAATGAATAGAAATGAATCAACGAGCATGGAACGCAGCGTAGAGGCCACGGCGCATGGTTCTGGAGGACGTGGGTATCAGGGTGTTAATCTTTTTCCTGATAGCCACATAGTTAAAAAAGGACACGATGACAAAGAGAGCAATACCGATGCGTAGTGTCATCGACAAAGAGCCTTCTGTGAGCGAGGGGAACATCTGCCACAGGCGTTCGAGATAGAGACCACGAATCCACAGCAACAGCACCCAGGCCAACAGCAGCACCAGGAGATTCAAGCCCAAGGCGAGCAACTGATAGGGACGAGCCACGCGAGCCGGCGAATAGCCAATCAGAAGCAGGTTCTGCAACTTGTCGGCGTTCTTCTGAACAATCAGGAAAACACTCAGCATCAGGATATAGAACGAGAGCACGCTGATCAACAAGCCTACAGCCATCACAATGGCTGCCACCACCTTCAGGAAATAGGTGACCCGACCTGCTTCGAGGCTGTCATTCTCCAGCTCGTAGCCTTTCTCTTGGATATAGGATGCAATGGCATCGTCGGCAGGATTCTTCACTTCCACTATCAGGCGCGTCGGCGCAGCTGTGGTATGTCCAGCCAGTTCTGCATTAGCCTTCTGCATAAACGATTCTGGCACCAATACAGTGTTCAGGCGGTTGCTGAACCCAACGACACGACCTTTTATCCAGCGCTCTGCCCCACCCTCGCCGCGCAGGCGGATATCCATCTGAATCATGGAGACAATGCCTTCGGAGAGCTTGGGCAGCGACTGGCTCTGTGCGAAACCGAAATTATAGATGGCCAGATAGGAGCGCGGCAGGATGATGGGTACCTCATTCTCGCCGATGCCTTCAGGCCAACGGATATCCACGAAAGCATCAGGGACGCTCTCAAAGAACATATCGGTGCCTACGCCTACACCGCCCATCGATAAAGAGGCATAGACCTTGAACTGCGATGCCGTGAACGCTCCCACCTTCTGTGTAAAGCGCTGTGCTTCAAAATCACGGATGTCGCTTTCCGTGAACGGCTGTGCTTCGCCACGCAAGGTGGTGACTGCAGAGATGCGCTTAGAGACTATCAGATAGGTATTCTTGATGACGCCGTCGTCGCCCGTGAATGCCGGCAATACATCTTCATAGAACTGCAGGGACAACAGCACAATCAACATCCCCAGCAGATTGGCGAAAAAGAAGCCCACCAGCTGTGCAACGCTGACATGACGGCGAAGGAGTTTCCAGATGAGTTTCATAGTTTAAAGACTTTTTCGTAAGGCAATTCCATGTGGTGACCAATACTGGTGATGATGACTCCTGCTCCCTGACGGCGTGCCTCACCCATCATCACATCTGCCATGGCCTGACAGTTGGCGCCGTCGAGATGGCTCACAGGCTCATCGGCTAACAGGAAGTCGAAGGGCTGGCACAGGGCACGGATCAATGCCACACGCTGCTGCTGACCATAGCTCAGATGTCCCAGCCGCGTCTGCTCTTTATCGGCGATGCCAAGGGCTTCGAACCATTGGTGTATGTCGGCATCGGTCTTGAAACCGGTGAGCTGGTTCTTCACCTGCACATTTTCCCAGGCTGTAAACTCAGGAAATACGCGCAATTCCTGAAACATCGTGCTCAAGGAGTGTTTGCGCAAACGTGTCCAGTCGTAGGTGCAAAACTGGCGGATGTCAAGGCCGTCGAACTCTATCGTACCTTTGTAGTCTTCGCGGTAACCTATCAGATAGCTGCAGAGAGAGGATTTTCCTGTTCCGGAGGCAGCCTCAATGAGGTACAGATGACCACGCTCAAAGGTGACGTCCTGCAGCCAGATGTCTGAACTGATATCTGTGCGGTCGCGGAATACGCGTGGCAATGTGTTATGGAGAGAAATCGTTTTCAAGTTAAGAGTTAATAGTTCAAAGTTCAATGTTCAAAGTTCAATGTTCAGAAGTTCTTTGAGGATATTGGTTCCCTTTGGAGCATTGAGCGTAAAGAAGATCTTACCTGCTCGTTCCATTTTGATATTCAAGCGCTCAAAGTCTTTCAAAAGCGTAGAGCTGTATGGCAGCGGTTCAACAGACAATGCCCTCAAATCTATCGTTGCATAGAAGCGGGCACCTTTGATATTGCGGCTTTCAGCACGCAAATAGGCATTGCCCTCCGTAGGCAGTGAACGTTCGCTTCCCAGATGAAAGACATTGTCCTTGACACTGAAGAACATGGGCATATCAGGAAGGGCAAGGGAATATTCCGTGCTGCTGAGCGCCTGCACAGCAACGTATTTATTACCCCATTTTGACGCACCGCTGAGGAAATCGGTGTCAGCAACTTGCGCCGTCAGAGAGCCTTTGATGTTTTCCAATGCCCCGTCACCATTCTCAATTTCCAAGGCGATATCTCCATCTACGGACTCCAAGATGCGGTCGGCATCTATCACAAAATTCAAAGCCACAAGCACCGTTCTTACGGCGAGGTGAGAGCGGAGAAGCTCCAGGAGGCTCTCACCTTTGAGATTGGCTGCCATCCAGAGGACATTCTCACCATGAGCATAGTCTGTCAAATCACCATGGATGGGGCGAAGAAGGTTGTTGAGATATTCCAATTCAGCCTCACCGTCTTCGTTCGCAGGGATGATTTCTACATCTAAGTCAAGTTCATTTCTTTCTGCTGCCAAGGAGAACAGATACATCCCCTGGGCTGCCGAGGCAAGATTCATCGAGCGCATGGGCTGAAGCACCTCTTCGGGTAGAATCTCCGAGGACACTACGGCTGACCAAGGTGATTTAGCATCACTCACGACATCGTACAGCTCTGAGTCCATACCGCTATCGTCACGGCTCTGTTCCAATAGCCGTGCAATAACCGTGCGCAATTGTTCCTGTGCAGCACCCACGGCAGGTCCCATAGCCAACGCTTTCTCGTCGTCAAAAGCCATGAGCCACTGATGCTCCAGCACAACCCACGAATAGCCGCGCTGTTTCGATACTTCAGAGGCATGACCTTCAGCACGCAGACGCTCACACCAGGATGCTACGTCATCGGCCTGTGCAACAGCAGCCAGGACTCCGAAATATCCATCCTGAGAAGCAAAGCCATAGAGGGGACATGTGAAATCAATTCCAAAAGATGAAGGATCGTCAGCAGAGGCTGACAGACGTTTCACGAGCTGTCGCATTTCGTCCTGCGACAAGTCTGCGTCATCCAGGAACTCCTTGACATCCAATCGCGACAAGGCTACCATGTTACTCGGCAAAGCCTTGAGATAAGCCGTCGAAGAACTTCGTAAGAAAAAGTACACACCCACTGATGCCACGGCAACAACGAGGATGCTAAGGAGAAGAACTTTTGATTTGGAATTCATGAGAACTGTTATAGTTTATCGGTTAGCGAGACGCATCATGTGGACAGCGGCAAGTGCAGCCGTCTCTGTGCGCAAACGGCTGGTACCAAGAGAGATGGAACGGAAGCCTGCGTTCTCTGCTGCATGAACCTCATCAATGCTGAAATCGCCCTCAGGACCTATCAGGACAAGGGCTGGAGTGTGTGGCTGAAGGACATCAAGCAAGAAAGGAGGTCTGCTCCCATGCTCATCACCGGCTGACTCGTCTTCATAGCAATGAGCGATGAAGCGCTGAGCAGGGAGATCGGGACGGGTGATGAACTTCTGGAAAGGCATGATCTCGTCAAGGACTGGAAGCCAAGCCTTGTGGCTCTGCTTCATGGCAGAGACGAGAATCTTCTGCAAGCGTTCCGATTTAACAACGCGGCGCTCCGAGAAACGGCAATCCAGCAGCGAGAAGCGGTCGAAACCGATTTCCGTTGCCTTCTCCGCCAGCCATTCCATGCGATCCATATTCTTAGTGGGAGCCACCGCCAGATGGATAGTCCCTGTCCATTCCGGCTGTTGAGGTTGAGTTTCATCTATGCGATAACGGCACCTGTGATTGGTGGCTTCCGTGATGACGGCATGGTAGAAAACACCTTTACCATCCATGAGATTCAGTTCGTCACCCATTTGTAGTCGCAGCACGCGGAGTGCGTGCTGTGCTTCATCATCGGGCAACAGTCCCGACGCCGGCTCAGGAGTATAAAAGAATCGCAACTCTTTCATGAAGGGTCTATAGGTGTTCGTTTGGCCAGTTCGTCACGCAGTTGTGAAGCGGCCTCGTAGTTCTCACTCTCTACGGCGTGTTTCAGGGCATCCTCCAGCATCTCGCGACTGAACGTACTGATATTGATGGCAAAAGAGTGATCACCAACCTTCTTCATGTATTGAGCTTCGAAAAGTTCTTCTTCAATCATGATTGGGCAGTTGGCGGTGACAGCAAGGACGAGCGCGTCGGGAGCCAGGCAGTAGTCAACAACTTCTTCCTCGCCTTCACGCTCGGCAACAATCTTGCAGAAGAAGGTGCCGTTATTGATGGACACCAACTCTATGCGCGAAAAATGGATGCCGAACTTCCCCATCATCAGGCACGCCACATCGGCCACTGAGAGCGGAACAGGAATCGTGAACGGCAGTTTTTTCCGCATCTGGAGCGTCAGAGCACGTCGCATGGAAGTCATGATAGGGAGAATACGTTCGCCGTTCTTCTCCTTCAGCACTACCATGGAACGCTCGCTATCACTCGCGAGTCCTGCCACTGCATGTATTTCAAGTTCTAAGAGCACTATTTTACAATTTTATATATTATGAATGTTCAAAAGCCAACAGCCAAAAGCCAACAGCCAATAGCCAACAGCCAATAGCCAACAGCTCAACCGACCGCTGCTTTCTTGCTATCCTTGAAGAACAGGGCAAAGAGAACGGCAACCACTAAAGCGTATGCTGCGAAGATGTACCAACTGGTTTGCCATCCTGCAATGATCTGCTCACCGGATGCACCAGCAATCGTCGGGTTGAACACATAGTGGTTGAGAACCTGCTGAGCCACTTGAGTTCCGATGAAAGCTCCCAGACCATTGGTCATCATCATGAACAGGCCCTGTGCGCTGGAACGGATGCTCTCGTCAGTTTCCTGATTCACAAACAGTGAACCCGAGATGTTGAAGAAGTCAAAGGCCACGCCATAGACTATCATCGAGAGGATGAACAGCCACACACCACTGCCGGGGTTACCCATACCAAAGAATCCGAAACGCAGCACCCATGCCAGCAAGGCTATAAGCACAACTTTCTTGATACCGAAGCGTGATAGGAAGAAGGGAATAAGCAGGATGCAAAGCGTCTCGCTCATCTGCGACAGCGAAATCAGAATATTAGCATGTTGGACGCCAAACGTGTCAGCATACAATGGCAGTTCTCCAAAACTGGTAATGTATGGATTGGCAAAACCATTGGTAATCTGCAGGCAGACGCCCAACAACATGGCAAAGATGAAGAACATGGCCATGCGTGGATTCAGGAAAAGTTTGAAGGCATTCAATCCGAGAGCCTCAGCAAGAGACTTCTTGGCACCGCCCGTCTTAATCGGCATTCGGGGCATTGTCAGCGAGTAAGCTGCCATGACAAGGCTCAGGCCTCCACTGACCATCCACTGACCAGGAGTGGATTGGAGACCACACAGGTCCACGACCCACATCGTGACGATAAAGCCCACAGTGCCCCACACGCGGATAGGCGGGAAAGCCTTAACAGAGTCATAGCCAGCCCCTTCGAGCGCCGAGTAGCATACTGAATAGCCCAAGGCAATTGTAGGCATGAAGAAAGCCACCGACAGCGAGTAGAGCGCAAACAGGGGGCCGAACGCCACAGCATCGCCTGCCTGATATGCATAGGCAGAGGCTCCAATCATGAACAGGCCAGCCAACGCATGACAAAGGCTCAGAACACGCTGGCCTTCCATCCAGCGGTCAGCAACGATGCCCATCAGCGCAGGCATGAAGATACTCACAATGCCCTGCATAGAATAGAACCAACCGATGTTAGAGGCCAAGCCCACGCTGTGAAGATACGTTCCCATGGAGGTGAGATAGGCGCCCCATACGGCGAACTCCATGAAATTGAGGATTGTCAGTCTGATTTTAAGATTCATCTTATGTGATTTTATTGAGTTTTCGGGGCAAAATTACAAATTTCTCATGAAAACGTGTGCTTCATGTCACATTATTTATACCTTTGCAACGCAAATTATCACACGACATGAAAAAACAACTCCACTTCCTACTCCTCGCTCTTCTCGTTAGCAGCCCGATGAAAGCCCAACAACCTGACAGCTTGAAGCTGGTTTGGCACGATGAATTTGACTATACAGGAGCACCGGACAGCACACGATGGCAATATGAATACGGCTTTGTGCGCAATCATGAACTCCAATGGTATCAACCCCAGAACGCACGGGTCATCGACGGCGTATTACAAATTATCGGACGTCATGAGAAAGTGCCCAACAACCGCTACCGTAGTGGCAGCCGTGATTGGCGCAGAAACCGGGAGACAGCTGAATACACCAGCGCCTGCGTGCTCACTCGCGACCGTTTCTCCTTCCGCTACGGCAGGTTGGAAGTACGCGCTCGCATCCCCATCGCTTCTGGTGCCTAGCCTGCCATCTGGACACTGGGCAACCGCTGGGGATGGCCTGCCTGCGGCGAGATCGACGTCATGGAGTTCTACCGCGTGCCGCCACAGACGATGGGCATCCACCACACCACCGCTTCCCGAGAGCGCTCGCTGCCTATCATCCTTGCCAATGCCTGCTGGCAGGCACCCGAAGGGCATGACGCATGGAACACCAGTCGCACTCCCCTCACCCACTTCACCGACAACGACCCTGACTGGGCACAGAAGTTTCACATCTGGCGTATGGATTGGACTCCTGATGCAATCCGCCTATACCTCGACAACGAGCTCCTCAATGACATCCCAACAGCGCCGGCCAACAATGGTGGCGGAGATGCTCACAACATCAACCCATTCGCCAACGAGGTTCCGGGCTTCGGTCATTACATCCTTTTGAACCTGGCGATTGGCAGCAGCGGCGGACATCCCGACCAGACGGCTTTTCCTCTGGTTTATGAGGTGGATTACGTCAGAGTCTATCAAAGTAATGAGGATTTCAACCCTTGACCTATCGCAAGAAATTGCCACTTTGCACCTAACCTCACTTCTATTTTTTACATTTCACTTTTCATTTTTCACTTTTTTCCTTACCTTTGCGCCGAAAAGCAAACCCACTAATAATCCCAATACACTATGGGCGGCTTCTTCGGAACAATTTCCACACGTCCGGTCATCACTGACCTGTTTTACGGAACCGACTACAACTCGCATCTTGGAACCAAGCGTGGTGGCTTGGCAACGTTCTCACGCGAGAAAGGTTTCTTCCGCAGCATCCACAACCTTGAAAGCAACTATTTCCGTTCGCGCTTCGAGAAAGAACTCTCACGATTCGAAGGCAACAGCGGCATCGGAGTCATCTCCGACACCGACCCGCAGCCCATCATGGTCAACTCCCATCTGGGAAAGATGGCCGTGGTCACTGTTGCCAAGATTAATAATCTGGAAGAGTTGACTCAGGAACTATTGGACGAAGGCGACCACTTTTCTGAGATGTCATCGGGCAAGACAAACCCCACAGAACTTGTAACCCTCCTGATAGCCCGTGGCAAGACATTCGTGGAAGGCATCGAGAATGTATATAATAAGGTGAAGGGGTCCTGCTCCATGCTCATCCTTACTGAAAACGGCATCATTGCAGCCCGCGACCGTCTTGGCCGCACACCTATAATTATTGGCCGCAAGGAAGGTGCCTATGCCGCCACCAGTGAGAGTAGCAGCTTCCCCAACCTCGACTTCGAGATAGAACACTATGTCGGCCCCGGCGAGATTGTCCGCCTCACAGCCGATGGCATAGAGCAGTTGCGTGCGCCCAACGAGGAGATGCAGGTCTGCTCGTTCCTCTGGGTCTATTACGGCTTCCCCACCTCAAACTACGAAGGCCGCAACGTGGAAGCGATGCGCCACACCTGCGGTCTGCTGATGGGACAGCAGGACCACACCGAGGTGGACACCGTGAGCGGCATCCCCGACTCTGGCGTCGGAATGGCTACGGGCTATGCTGAAGGCATCGGTGCGCCTTATCGTCGCGCAGTGTCCAAGTACACACCCACCTGGCCACGCTCCTTCATGCCGGGCAACCAGCTCACACGCAACCTCGTGGCCAAGATGAAACTCATCCCCAACCGCGATGCCCTGCAAGGCAAACGCTGCCTGTTCTGCGACGACAGCATCGTGCGCGGGACACAGTTGCGCGACAATGTGCGTGGACTCTTTGATTTAGGGGCCAAGGAAGTGCACATGCGTATTGCCTGTCCGCCGCTTATCTACGGATGCCCGTTCATCAACTTCTCTGCCTCCAAGACGGACATGGAATTGCTCACGCGCCAAGTTATCCACGATCTTGAGAACGACCAGAACAAGACTCCCGGCGGCATCGGCGGTGAAGCATCAACACCCCATGAGGTGCTTCAGGAGTACACGAAAGCAGATTCAGAAAAGTATCGTATGATGGTGGAAGAGATGGGACGCCGCTTAGGACTTTCCTCCTTGCAATTCAACACCTTGGAAATCCTCATCAAAGCAATCGGACTGCCCAAATGCAAGGTCTGCACCCATTGCTTCGACGGTAGCAGCTATTGCTGATTCTTTAAAGGAAAGAACGGAACAACGAGAAGAAGTGGCCGATCAGTCGGTGACCGAAGTTGTTCATCTTACGATAGTCCTTGGCATGGAACACGGTGCTGTTGCGCTTGTCCATTTCAAAGATATACTGTAACTGCCCCGTTGTCTCGCGGTCCAGGATAAAGCTGTTAATCTCATAATCATACAGGAAGCTACGCCCATCGATATTGGCGCTGCCGACCGTGCAGAAACGGTCGTCAATCATCATCACCTTGGAATGGTGGAAACCTGTCTGGTTATAATAGACCTCGGCACCGCGCTTGGCGAACTTCTTCATTTCAAGTGCCACGACATCGGGTGTAATAGGCTCATCACTCTTTGCCGACACCATGAACTCCACACGCACACCTCGCTTCAGAGCACGCCGCAAAGCACGACGCACACTCTTGACATTCGTGGGATATGGGTTCACGATTTGTATGTGATGGCGGGCGGCGTCAATGGCTGCAATATATGCTTTGCGCATGTGCTTCGGCGTGTCATAAGGCCTGCGGTCAACAACTCCGATGGGCTTTCGTCCGGCTGTTGAGGTGGTATCTGTCAGCAACTGGAATTCGGAAGCCGGACGCGTGACAGGAGTTATCCCTTCACAAGGCTCAACGGCTTGCGGAGCATATTTCTCATTCAACAGAACCTCTCCTGTTTCCTTCCACCACATCCGGGCAAAGGTTGCCTCGTACTGAGCCACAACATCTCCCGTCATTTCCATGTGCATATCACGCCACTCGCCGTATTCTGGTCTGCCGTGGATATAGTAGTCTGCCACATTCATGCCGCCCGCATAACAGACGGCGCCATCGACAACAACAACCTTACGATGGTCGCGATGATAGGCATGGTTGATCCAAGGGAACTTGATAGGGTCGTACTCTGCAATCAGTATGCCTGACTCACGAATGGCACGCAGCTGCTTGTTCTTCAACGGTGAGTCGTTGCTGCTATTGCCGAAGCTGTCAAACATGGCTCTTACCTCCACGCCTTCCTTCGCCTTCTCGGCCAACAGGTCGAAGAGGGCATTGCCGATGCTGTCATTACGGAAATTGAAGTATTCAAGGTGAACAAAATGCTTAGCCTGCCGGATGGCAGAGAACATGGCCTTGAACTTATCCCGTCCTGTATGCAGGAACACAACAGAGTTATTCGACGTGAACTCAATCCCAAGCTGCTCTTCAATCGTCCGCCGGAACACAGAATCTGATGACAACGAGTCAACAGGCACCGTTTCCTGCGAAGACAGAGCCAATGGTAAAAGGCAAAACAAGAATGTGAGTATCCGCAGCTGCATCCTGATATTTTTAAAGCATACAGCTGAAAGAATCCACAATGCCTATGAGCTGGTGCTGCTGATCGGTAATGAGGACTGCATGGATTTTATTCTTATGCATGAGACGTTGGATCTCACTGATCTTCATCGTCTCTGGAACGCATTTGGGCGACTTGGTCATCACCTCGCCGACGGTGACGTTGAAGAAGTCCTGCTTCAGACGCTCCATGGCACGACGGACATCGCCGTCGGTGATGATGCCCACCACCTTGCCATCCTCCACAGGAACGACAAGACCGAGGCGTGAGCGGCTGACACAGATCACAGCATCGCTCAGCGGCATGGTCGTTGGCACAATGGGGAGGTCCTCCGTACGCATCACATCGCGAGCCGTCATCAACAGACGTCGTCCCAACGAACCGCCCGGATGGAACTGCGCAAAATCACGAGCTTCAAAATGGCGCATCTCCATGAGAGCGACAGCCATGGCATCGCCCAGTGCCAACTGAGCCGTTGTGCTGCTGGTGGGAGCTAGGTTCAAGGGACACGCTTCATGAGCGACATGTAACAGAATATGTACATCGGCATTGCGTGCAAGCAACGACTCCTCATTACCTGACACACCGATGATGGGTATCTTATGGTCTTTCAGGAAAGGAACGATGCGGAGCAGCTCATCCGTCTGACCGCTGTTGGAGAAAGCCAGGATAACATCGTCGCAGGTGATGACTCCCAGATCGCCATGAAAGGCATCAAGAGGATTCAGATAGAACGAGGGCGTCCCCGTGCTGGATAAGGTTGCTGCTATCTTGGCACCGATATGACCGCTCTTGCCAACACCGGTGACGATGACCTTGCCTTTGCACTGCAACATCATCTCCACCGCATGGTCGAAAGCATCGTCTAATTGGGGAAGAATATTGAGTATGGCATCTGCCTCGTCCTGGAGGCAGCGCCCTGCCACTTCACGTATCGAAAGATTTCTCTTCATCACAGTAAACTTTTTATCACTCCCTCTAAGTCCTTGAGGGCTATCATGTTCGGCCCGTCGCTGAGTGCAGCATCCGGCGTGGGATGTGTTTCAAAGAAATAGCCGTTAGCACCAAAAGCCTTGGCAGCCAAAGCCATCGCCGGCACAAACTCACGGTTACCACCAGTCTTGCCATCAGCAGCACCCGGACGCTGTACACTGTGCGTGCAATCCATAATCACTCGCGGTGTCCAACGTAGCATGTCAGGAATATTGCGGAAGTCCACCACCAGATTGTTATAGCCGAAGGTGTTGCCGCGCTCTGTCAGCCACACATCTGTGGCACCACAGTCGCGGACTTTTTCAACGGGATAACGCATATCCAGACCGGACAGGAACTGCGCCTTCTTGATATTCACAATCTTACCTGTACGAGCCGCGGCCATCAACAGGTCTGTCTGACGACAAAGGAAAGCAGGAATCTGGAGGACATCCACCACCTCTGCCACAGGGGCGGCCTGACAACTTTCGTGGATGTCGGTCAAGAGGGGCAAGCCATACTTTTCCTTCACATCGGCAAGCATCTGTAAGCCCTTCTCCAGACCGGGGCCACGGAACGACTTGATACTCGTTCTGTTAGCCTTGTCAAATGAAGCCTTGAAATAGAGCTCTATCTGATATGCGTTCTTGATTCTTACCAGTTCTGCAGCCACCACGTCAAGCACCTCGGCACTCTCGATAACACAGGGGCCAGCTATGAAAATCGGGGTCATAATCTATACTTTTGGACTGCAAAAATAGATATTTTAAACAGCTTAAACAAGTTTTCACGTAAAAAAGCAGTCAAGAAGCATAAGTTTCACTCAATTTGTTGTATTTTTGCAGCGTCAAATTGTATTAATCATATATGAATCCTGTCATTATAAACTGTTACGAGGACTTTGAGAAGCTTCTTGGCAAGGAAATCGGTGCCAGCGACTATCTGGTCGTTGACCAGCCACGAATCAATATGTTTGCTGATGCCACGCTGGACCATCAATGGATACATGTCGATTCCGAACGCTGCCAAACTGAGAGCCCCTTCCACCAGACCATAGCCCATGGCTACCTCACACTTTCACTACTGCCTTATCTCTGGGGACAAATCATCCAGGTGAACAACTTGGAACGGCTGGTCAACTACGGCATGGACAAGATGAAGTTCGGACAGCCTGTGCTCAGTGGGCAGAGTGTGAGGATGATAGCCAGCATGGAAGCCCTGGCCAACCTGCGCGGTGCCATTCGCATGAGCATCCATTTCAATATCGAGATTATGGAGACTGGCAAGACAGCCCTTGAAGGCATCGCCACCTTCATCTACTTCTTCAAGAAATAACCCACCGGATAACCCAAGAGGAAATCATCACAACCGACACATTTATGGCACAAAATAAATTCCGCGGATTAGGCATCGCCCTGATAACGCCCTTCCGCACCGATGGCTCTATCGATGAGGAAGCACTCCTGCGTCTCGTTGATTACCAAATCCGCAGCGGCGCCGACTTCCTGTGCATCATGGGAACGACTGCAGAGACGCCCACCCTCACACCAGAAGAGAAGCAATGGCTACGCGAGACCATCGTTGCGCGCGTAGCTGGTCGCGTCCCCCTGCTCATGGGCTGTGGAGGAAACTGCACTGCGAACGTTGTCCGTGAGCTGAAAACAACCGACTGGACGGGTATCGACGGTGTGCTCAGCGTATGCCCGATGTACAACAAGCCTTCTCAGGAAGGTCTCTACCAGCACTTCCGCGCCATCGCACAAGCAAGCCCCGTGCCCGTAGTTTTATATAATGTACCTGGGCGCACGGGCGTGAACATGACCGCCGAGACCACGCTGCGTCTGGCGCGCGATTTCGAGAACATCGTAGCCATCAAGGAAGCCAGCGGAAATATCACCCAGATGGATGACATCATCAAGAACAAGCCCGAGCACTTCGATGTCATCTCCGGCGACGACGGCATCACCTTCCCCCTCATCACTCTCGGAGCCGTAGGTGTCATCAGCGTCATCGGCAACGCCCTGCCCCGCGAGTTCTCGCGCATGGTGCGCCTGGCCCTCAGCGGCGACTACTCCTCAGCCCTCACCATCCACCACAAGTTCACAGAACTCTTCAAGCTTCTCTTCGTGGATGGCAACCCCGCAGGCGTCAAGGCCATGCTCCACGCCATGGGCATGATTGAGAACCAGCTCCGCCTTCCTCTCGTCCCCACGCGCCTCACCACCATGGAGCAGATCTCCAACATCCTTCGTGAGCTGAACATCAAATATTAACCCATACAGATGTCAAACGAAAACAGATTACACCTTTATATCGTTGCAGGATGCAACGGCGCAGGCAAGACAACGGCCTCGTTCACGGTCTTGCCTGAGATGCTGAACTGCCGTGAGTTCGTCAATGCCGACGAGATAGCCAAAGGTCTGTCACCCTTCAATCCCGAGGGCGTGGCCATACAAGCGGGTCGCCTGATGATTGACCGCGTGCTGCATCTGCTGAAGGAGGGCGAGACCTTCGCCTTTGAGACCACACTGGCCACCCGTTCTTATGTGAATCTGATTCAGCGTGCACAGAAGCGTGGCTACTTCGTCACCCTGCTATTCTTCTCTCTGTCCACCCCGGAACAGGCTGTAGCTCGAGTGGCCAAGCGTGTGAGTTTGGGAGGACACAACATCCCCACGGATGTGATTTACCGTCGTTATCAGGCCGGCCTGGAGAATTTCTTCCAGCTCTACACGCCGATAGCCGACTACTGGACCCTCTACGACAACTCCGACATCCCAGGCGAGAAGATTGCCTACGGATGGAAAAACGAGCGCATCAATATTGTTGATGCAGAGAAGTACGAGAGACTGAAATCGTTATACACTAATACCGACAACCATGAGTGACAGAGATATCGCTGAGATGCAGCAACGCATAGATGCAGGCATCGTGCTTGCTCAAGAGAGACTCGTGGAGCGCTCGCGCCTGTTCAACTCCACATTAGTTGTCGCCCGCAACGGAAAGGTCATCGAGGTACAACCCGACGAACTGTGAACTACTTCACATCCTCGGGTGCCAACGGAGCATAGGGCCCGTCCTTGGCCTCAAAGATGACCGAAGGCTCAAGCACCTCCACCGTGTGCCACATCCCTTTCGGCACTGTCAGGGCATAGCTGCCGTGCGAAGCATCGAGGTGGAAACGTTGTATTTCCGCACCCGTCTCATCATAGAACATTTCATCCATACGTCCACGAAGCAGAATCACTGTTTCGGTGGTTCCCGTGTGCCTGTGAATCGGCAGGATGGTTCCGGGCTCCAACGCATTGAGCATCCGCTGCGACTGATCCTCAGCACTTGTGCGCATATCATAATTCATGCGCAAACGGGGATTGGCTTTAGCCTGTTCAGCCAGCTTGTCTAAAAAAACATCATCGATCAACATAACAGTCTTTTATATTATCTATTTTCTTATTATCTAATTTTCTAATTTTCTAATTTTTTTCATTTCTTATTTTCCTCATCTCTAATTTTCTTCATCTCTAATTTTCCTCATCTCTAATTTTCCTCATCTCTAATTTTCTTATCCCCCCATTGACTTAACCTCTTCCAGTTCCAGCCAACGCATCTCTGCCGCATCGAGTTCTTCCTGGAGGACAGGTAACCGTTTGCTTTTTTCCGTCAACGCCTCCACCGATAGCTCACCACTGCACAGAGCTGTCTCAAGCGCTTTCTTCTCTGCTTCGAGGGATGCAATCGTGGCTTCAAGAGCCTCAAGTTCCTTACGTTCCTTGTAGGTCAGACGGCGAGCATGCCCGGACTCTCCCCCTGCCCTCCCTGTTAGGGAGGGAGTTGTCACCGGAGCTGACTTGCTGTCTTTTTTTGAAGCATTTTGCTCCCTCCCTAACAGGGAGGGCGGGGGGAGAGTCCTCTTTTCCCACTCCCTATACTGGGTATAGTTACCTGGAAAATCCTTGATATCACCGTCGCCATTGAACACGAGGAGATGGTCAACGACCTTGTCCATGAAATAGCGGTCATGACTGACCACAATGACGCAGCCACGGAAGTTCTTCAGATAGTCCTCCAGGATATTCAGCGTCACAATGTCGAGATCATTCGTAGGCTCATCGAGAATGAGGAAGTTCGGGTTCTGCATCAGCACCGTGCACAGATAGAGTCTGCGGCGCTCACCGCCAGAGAGCTTGTAGATGTAGTTCTGCTGCTGCAAGGGCGTAAACAGGAAATGGTTGAGGAATTGCATGGCCGTCAGATGACGCCCGCCTCCGAGATCCACATATTCTGCCACGCGGCGTACGGCATCAATGACCTTCATCTCCTGATCGAATTGCATACCCTCCTGCGAGAAATAGCCGAATCGCACCGTCTCGCCAATGACAAAGCGGCCACTGTCTGGTTTCACAAGTCCCAGCAACATCTTGATGAACGTGCTCTTGCCTGTACCATTAGCGCCCACAATGCCCATCTTCTCGTAGCGCGAGAAGTTGTAGTAGAAATCCTTCAGGATAACCTTTTCTGTGCTGGCTGGATTGTCTGGGTCGGCAGGGAACACCTTGCTCACATACTCCGCCTCAAAGATCTTCGAACCTATATAGGTACTGTTCACCTGCAACGTCACTGCTTTCTCTTCCATGCGTTGCTTGGCCTTGCACTCCAGTTCGTAGAACGCTTCCTCCCGATAACGGGCTTTGTGACCGCGGGCCTGAGGCATACGACGCATCCAGTCCAGTTCTGTCCTATATATATTATTCGCGCGCGCGATCTCTGCATTCATGACATCCACGCGCTCCTGACGCTTCTCAAGATAGTAAGCATAGTTTCCACGATACGTGTAGAGCGTCTCATTATCCAGTTCGAGAATGAGGTTGCAGACACGATCCAGGAAATAGCGGTCATGCGTCACCATGAGCAAGGTGATGCTGCTTCGCGACAAGTAATTCTCAAGCCACTCTATCATCTGCAAATCCAAATGGTTGGTAGGCTCGTCGAGAATCAGCATGTCGGGTTCCATACACAACACATTGGCCAAAGCCACACGTTTCAGCTGTCCTCCTGACAGCTGATTGATGGGTTGGTCATGATTGATAATCTTCAGCTTCGTCAGATATTCCTGAATGCGACGCGGCTCTTCCTTACAGCGCCAAAGGCAGGCCTCCATGACGGTCAGGCCATCGGGGAATGTAGGTGTCTGCTCAAGATATGCCACCCGCAGGTCGCGACGGAAGGTGATGCTACCGCTTTCAGGCTCCTCATGGCCGGCGATGATGTTCAGCAACGAGGTCTTGCCCGTACCATTCTGCGCGATAAGCCCCACATGCTGTCCCTCAGCAATACCAAAACTGATATCGCGGAACAGAGTCTTGTCACCCACGGCAAATGTGAGGTTCTCAACCTGTAGATAGGGGTTTACTGCAGCCATCGTTGCATCATTTCTTTGTTTTTCGCCGCGAATATAGATATTTTTTATGAAAAAATCTTGATAATTGCTCAAAAAAGCACTACCTTTGCAGTGATTTAAGAAAGGGCTACCTCCATTTCTCGGTTAGTCCATTCATCATTTCCTCTGATAATCTTTATTTTATGCATACAAAGAGTGAACTCGAGGCTTTGTCCGTCGAGCAGTTAATTGAAATTGCCAAGGGTTTCCAGATTCCCTTGAAGAGCAACACACCCAAACTGGAACTCATCTATAGTATTATCGAAGCTGAAATAGCTCAGGGGGCGGCACCTCAGGAAAAGCCTGCCCCTAAGAAACGCGGCCGCAAGACCAAGGCTGAGAAAGAGAGTGCTGCAGCTACCTCTTCATCTGCTGAGACAGCGCAGGCCAAAGAAGATACACCTGTCGAGACTCCTGCCAAGTCACCTGTTGAGGAGCCTGCTCCAGTTGCAGAACCTAAGCCGGCGCCCAAGAAGCGCGGTCGCAAGAGCAAGGCCGAGAAAGAGGCCGAAGAGGCTGCACGCCGTGCTGAAGAACCTGCGTTGTTCCCTGAGAACGAGTTACAACAGGATATAGCACCTGAAGAAAAAGCTGATACGCCCACAAGTGCCGCAACAGCAGAGGCTATAGCGCCCGCTGAGGACAATGAGGTTCCTGCTGATGACGAACTGACAGCGGAGGCCGTGGAGGCTTTCTTCAATGCCAATGAGCCCGACTTCGTGATTCTCAAGGATGTTCCTGATGCCGGCAACATGATCCTGGGCACCATGCCTATAGCTACATCTGATGAGAGCACGCCTGCATTCTCCAACACCCAGACCTCAAAGTCAGCAGCACAGAACGAGCCAATCACCGAATCGGATGAGAAAGAACCCTACGACTTCGGCGACCTGGTGAAGGGAGAAGGCGTGCTGGAGGTTACCCCCGAGGGTTGGGGCTTCCTGCGCTCCAGCGATTACAACTATCTTGCCAGCCCCGACGACATCTATGTCAACCAGCAACAGATCAAGCAGTTCGGACTCAAGACGGGGGATGTTGTAGAAGGTTCCATACGTCCGCCCCACGAAGGAGAGAAATACTTCCCCCTCATGAGTGTGGATCAGGTGAACGGTGTCAGCCCTGCCCGCATCCGCGACCGTCAGGCCTTCGAGCATCTGACGCCACTGTTCCCCGAAGAGAAATTCACACTCTGCCGCGGCTACAATGACCCCACAAGCGTGCGCGTGGTGGATCTCTTCTCCCCCATCGGCAAAGGCCAGCGTGCCCTCATCGTGGCACAGCCTAAGACGGGTAAGACCATCCTGATGAAGGAGATAGCCAACGCCATCGCCGCCAACCACCCCGAAGCGTACCTGATGATGCTCCTCATTGACGAGCGTCCCGAGGAGGTCACCGACATGGCACGCAGCGTCAATGCCGAGGTCATCGCCTCGACCTTCGACGAGCCTGCCGAACGCCATGTGAAGATTGCCGGCATCGTGCTCGAAAAGGCAAAGCGTATGGTAGAGTGCGGACACGATGTGGTCATCTTCCTGGATTCCATCACCCGTCTGGCACGCGCCTACAACACAGCAGCGCCTGCCAGCGGTAAGATCCTCACCGGTGGTGTCGATGCGAATGCGCTCCAGAAGCCCAAACGCTTCTTCGGTGCTGCACGTAACATCGAGGGTGGCGGCTCACTGACCATCATCGCCACGGCCTTGATTGACACCGGTTCCAAGATGGACGAGGTCATCTTCGAGGAGTTCAAGGGAACAGGTAACATGGAGCTGCAGCTCGACCGCACGCTGGCTAACAAACGTATCTTCCCGGCCGTTAACATCGTCGCCAGCTCCACACGCCGCGATGACCTGCTCCACGACAAGACAACTCTTGACCGCATGTGGATCCTGCGCAAGTATCTGTCTGACATGAATCCCATCGAGGCAATGAACGAACTCAAGAGTCGTCTCGAAGGCACAAAGACCAACGAAGAGTTCCTCATCTCCATGAACTCATGATGCCGGACTTCAACTTGACATTAGACACAGACAATATAGCAAAAAATAAGGACGGAGTGGAATACCATCCGCTCCGTCCTTTCTTACCCCCGAACGCAAAAGTACTATTTCTGGGGAGCTTTCCGCCACAGCGCAAACGCTGGTGCATGGATTTCTACTATCCTAATTTCCTGAACGACCATTGGCGCATTGAGGGACAGGTCTTCTTCGGTGACAGGAATCATTTTGTAGATCTCGAACACAAATGCTTCAAGATGAACGAGATTATCGCCTTCTGTCGGGCCCAAGGCCTCGCCTTCTTTGACACCGCCACAGCCATACGCCGACTGCAGGACAATGCTTCGGACAAGTATCTGGAAGTGGTGGAACCCACCGACATCCGCGCACTGGTAGCACAGCTGCCAGAACTCTGTGCCATCATCACCACCGGTGAGAAAGCTACCGAAACGATCTGCGCCTCTTTAGGCGTACCAGAGATTCCTAAGGTCAACACATTTATTGAGATACCCGCTTTGACCACGAGCCAGGAAGGTAGGGTCCTTCTTCTCTATCGCCTCCCCTCCTCATCACGTGCCTACCCCTTGTCCTTTGACAAGAAAGTGGAAGCCTACAAGACCTGTCTTCAACGATTCATCTCCCACAGGTCCTGATGCCAACGGATCTCTGGCGGGAGTGCAGGATCCTGAATGACAACGGCAATAGCCGAATAATGCACGGGCATCGGCGAGGGATGCTGTAGCTTCCATGCCATCATGGCACGCCACATCAGATCACGTTTCTTGGCCGTGATGGCTTCCTCTGCATTCCACATCTCTCCATGGCGCGTCTTCACCTCAACGAAATAGAGTTCGTTTGACCGTTGCGCCACGATATCGATTTCCTTATGTTGATGTCGCCAGTTACGAGCCAGGATCTCGAAGCCATTCCGTAGCAGATACTCTGCTGCTACCTCCTCGCCCCATTTCCCAAACTCATTATGCAATGCCATCAACTATTAACTATTAAATATTATCTATTAACTCTCAACTCTCCGCTCGGCGCTTGCGACGCTTCGCTCTGCGAAGAACTATTAACTCTTAACAATTAACTCTTAACTATTAACTATTAACTCTCAGAGCCAACACTGCTCCGCAGTTTTATGCGCGCCCTGCGGGCGGAAATCTGACAAAATCCGTACAAAATCTAACAAAATCCAGCAAGCCCTCCAAGGGGGAGCTGGGAGAGGTCCCTCAACTCTAAACTCTTGAACTTCTTAAACTCTTGAACTTCTTGAACTTCTTGAACTCTTAACTATCCAACTGACTCTTAACTCTCAACTATTCGCTCGGCGCTTGCGACGCTTCTTCGAGCGATAGCGAGTCTGAAGAACTCTAAACTCTCAACTCTTAACTCTCCACTCTTCTCTTTCTTGTTCGCTCATCTGCTCAATGGCATAACGAAGCATCGTGCGAGGCATCTCGTTTGCATGTTGACGGAGGAAGTCCCGGAGCAAATCCATCGACACCCGCTTCCCCATTTCCCGGAGCATCCATCCCACAGCCTTATGCATCAAGTCATGCGGGTGGTGCAGGTGTATCTCGGCATAGCGCAAGCACCACGACGGGTCACCCTGCTGCGTTGTCTTCCACGTGCAGACCATGCTCATCCGCTGTTTCCACAGATGATTGCTTTGTGCCAACGCATCCACCACCTGCCGTTTATAATCAAGGTTGAGAGAGGATAAGTGGGGGCTTGGGGTTGGTAGCACAAGCCACCCTCCCAGTATCTTCGGTGCGGAGAGATCCACCAAGTCCCAGTTGTTCGCCTGTTCTGCATATTGGAGATACATCCTCAGTACCTCATCGCGTCTTTGCATCGCAACCACATCACATGCCAATCGCTTGGTGGCCAGTTTCTCGAATTTAGCAACCAGTATCAACAGCCCGCAGAGCCGGACCTCATGCCAACGGTTCATCAACAGCTCAGGTACATCGTTCAAGGGTAAATCCTTCCATACAGACTTAACGATTTCCCGAGTCTGTGGAACCTTGAGACCTAAGAACTCATCGCCCTCGCCATACTCCCCCGGTCCCGTCTTGAAGAAGCCCATGAGAATCCTGCGCTGTTCATCATTGTGCAGCGACTCCATATAAGCTATGATGTCATTCGCCAGCATCATTCAACTATTAACTATTCGCTCGGCGCTTGCGACGCTTCGCTCTGCGAAGAACTCTCAACTCTCAACTCTAAACTATCAACTCTCGACTCTTCACTCTTCACTCTCCGCTCGGCGCTTGCGACGCTTCTTCGAGCGATAGCGAGTCTGAAGAACTATTAACTATTAACTACTCAAGTTTCGGATGTAGGGAACTCACTGTCTGTAAGTGATTAATTGCTATCAAGAATTAGAGAATTAGAGAATTTTTCTCAATATGCGCTACTCTATCATATGAATTGCTGAGAATGAATAGAAAGTTTTTTGCTTTGCAAAAACAAGTGTATTCTCTAATTCTCTAATTCTTGACAAATAAACACTTCCGAAACTTGAATTAACTATTAACTCTTAACTATTCGCTCGGCGCTTGCGACGCTTCGCTCTGCGAAGAACTTTTAACTCTAAACTCTTAACTCTAAACTCTCAACTATTCCCCTCCCCCTTTCTCCAGACCATCTTGTTAACAACACCGACGTAACT
>CACZSQ010000081.1 GCA_902783885.1 uncultured Bacteroidales bacterium | reverse complement strand
GTCGCTGAGGGTGGCATCGTCGTTGAAGATGTCGATGGCCTCGAGGTTGTACTTCTCGCCGAGCATATAGTCGTTGACATCGTGGGCGGGGGTGACCTTCAGGCAACCCGTACCGAACTCGATATCCACATATTCGTCCTCGATGACGGGGATGACGCGACCCACAACAGGAACAATCACCTTCTTGCCCTTCAACCACTGGTTCTTCGGGTCGTTGGGGTTGATGCACATGGCCACGTCGCCCATGATGGTCTCGGGTCGGGTCGTTGCCACAACCGCGTAGTAGCCGCGGGCATCCTTGTGGACAACGTTGCCTTCCCCAGGGACAAAATCGCTGGGCACGCTATCTGCCAGATAGTACTTCATGTAGTACAGCTTTGTGTGCTCCTCCTTATACACCACTTCCTCGTCGGAAAGGGCGGTAAGGGCCTTGGGATCCCAGTTGACCATGCGCACACCACGGTAGATGAGGCCCTTGCGGTAGAGATCGACAAACACCTTGATGACGCTCTCCGAGCGCACTTTATCCATCGTGAAGGCGGTGCGGTCCCAGTCGCAGGAGCAGCCCAGCTTGCGCAGCTGCTTGAGGATGATGCCTCCGTGCTCCTCGGTCCACGCCCAGGCGTGCTTGAGGAACTCCTCGCGTGTGAGGTCGGCTTTCTTGATGCCTTGCTCGGCCAAGCGATTCACCACCTTTGCTTCGGTGGCGATGCTGGCGTGGTCGGTGCCAGGTACCCAGCATGCGTTTTTGCCCTCCATGCGGGCATGGCGCACGAGGATATCCTGGATTGTCTCGTTGAGCACGTGTCCCATGTGTAGCACACCCGTCACGTTGGGTGGTGGAATCACCACTGTATAAGGCTCACGTCCGTCGGGCTTAGAGCTGAACAGCTTATTGTCTAACCAATACTGGTACCATTTCCCCTCCACTTCAGCGGGAGAATACTTACTGGCAAGGGAAGACTCTCCCCCTGCCCTCCCTGTTAGGGAGGAAGCAGTATCTTTAGTAGTTTGCTTATTTTCCATTTTTATCTTAGATGATATATTACAATTCTTGTCAGGTAATTGCTCCCTCCCTTATAGGGAGGGCGGGGGGAGAGTCTCTTGTTTCTTTGCCTCTTCCCAAATCTTGTCCATCTCTGCGAGGGTCATCTCCGTGAGGGGTTTACCAATGCGGATGCTGTGCTCTTCGAGATAGGTGAAGCGGCGGATGAACTTTCGGTTGGTGAGTTCCAGTGCTGTGTCGGGGTTGAGCTTGTAGAGACGTGCGGCATTGATGACCGAGAAGATGAAGTCGCCCAGTTCACCGGTAGCCTTATGCTTGTTCTCCTCACTGTTCTCTTTGCTCAGGGCGTTTAGTTCTTCTTCCAACTCGCCCAGTTCCTCGCGCACCTTGTCCCACACCTGTTCGCGCTGGTCCCAGTCGAAGCCCACGCCGCGGGCTTTGTCCTGGATTCGGTAAGCCTTGATGAGAGAGGGCAGTGCTTCCGGCACGCCGCTGAGCACGCGCTTGTTGCCGTCCTTCTCCTTCACCTTCAGCTGTTCCCAGTTCTTGAGCACCTCTTCAGCACTCCCCGCTTTCTCCTCCCCATACACATGCGGATGCCGGAAGATCAGCTTGTCGCAAAGCTTGTTGCATACGTCTGCGATGTCGAAGTCGCCTGTCTCGCTGCCAATCTTGGCATAGAAGACGATATGGAGGAGTACGTCGCCCAATTCCTTGCAGATGTCGGCCTTGTCATTCTTGATGATAGCGTCGGCCAGTTCGTATGTCTCCTCAATGGTGTTGGGGCGCAGGCTCTCGTTGGTCTGCTTGCGGTCCCACGGGCATTTCTCCCGCAGGTCGTCCATGACGTCCAGCAGTCGCCCGAAGGCAGCCAGTTTTTCTTCTCGTGTGTGCATACGCGTGCGAATTTGGCTGCAAAGGTAGTGAATATTTGGCGAATACGTGTGCCTTTCACTCGAAAACTTAACGAAAAACACGTATATACCTGTTGGCAAATACGTATATACGAGTTAGCCGATACGTATATACGTGTTTCAGAACGCTCGCTTATGTACAAAAAAGACGCCCTGCACGGGGACGTTGAATCACAAGTATTTCTTCTTTCTCTTCTTCTCTTTTACTTTTTATCCCTATCTTTGTGCCGTTACGGGTTAAAGGTCTAAAGGATTTATCCTAAACAGGCATCGAGGGAGACAGAAAAGATCCATTACTTTTTGACTTATTATCTTCTCAATCGTATTATTAATAGAGAATTTAATTTTCATGGCGCAAACAGAAAACGAGTGCATCAGACAATGTCAACTAGGTGACAAAGAAGCCTTCCGATGGGTTGTACATACTTATCAGCGGATGGTGTTCTCGCTAGCATTAAAGATGTTGTGCGATGAGGAAGAAGCTAAGGATATCGTCCAGGACACATTTCTGAGGGCATGGCAGCGCATCCGTGACTATGATTCGAAAAAAGCTTTCGCTAGCTGGCTCTACACCATAGCCTCACACCTATGCCTCGACCGCCTAAAAAGCCGGAAGCATATAGTGTCATTGCCAGAAGATGCTGCAACCCTACGCAATATCGTTGCCAGTTTCGACAGCCAACACACTTTGGAGAACAGGGAATGGGTGTCCATTGTGAAATTAATGGCAGAAGGGCTTAGCCCGAAACAAAGACTGGTGTTCACGCTCTGTCAGCTCGAGGGGCTTTCCTCATCAGAAGTAGAACAAATAACTGGTTTGGATGCTCGACAAGTAAAAAGCAACCTATATGTAGCACGCCAGACTATACGTACACGACTTAAACAACTTGGCTATGAATAAGATAGACGAAATCCTTGAGCATCTACAGGGAGTACAACCGATGATTGACGACCCCGATGCATTGACGGAGAGAATCATGTACCTTCTGCCAGATATGAACGCGCATGAAATCAAGCGCCAGAGTCATAAAAGCATGACTCGATGGTGGATAGCTGCAGCTGCTGTTTTCATCGTCATTGTAGCTGGCGTCCTGAACCTACTCTCATCGATTGATACTCCCCCACAACGGCCTTTAGAAATATCCGTTCAGACAAAGCCTGAGAAACATCAGGCCATTCGACCTGCCTCACCTGTCATTCAGGAAAGAGCTATTGTTGCAACAAATCAAGCTCCCAGCCATCATAAAAGAAAACAAGTGAAGGCCCTTCCAAAGTCTGCTGATACAGCAGCAGAACCAGCCTCATTCGAGCAGACAGTTTATGGACCAGTATATGAAGAGGAAACAATTATCGATGCTGTCCGTGAGGTACAAGAAATCCGTAAACTCGGAGAACGCGTGGAGGCTATGATTCACAAGCAGATTGCATCCGAAATCCATTCATATTAAATCGCCCAAAATTTTAAACCATAATAATTATGAAGCACCTATTGACAACACTCACATTAGCAAGCCTGTGTCTCAGCACTATAGCTCAGCCTAACGAAAAACTGCAAGCTTTAGAAAAGAACTTTTCAAAACAGGAAATAAGTTTGATTCGTGGGCAAATGAATACAGGAGAGAGAATTCACCATACGTGGAGGTATATCCACTCACCTTACAATAAGGATGCCAACATACGAAACCAGAAGATCATTGCAGCCTTGGACACTATCCGTCAAACATTCCATGCGCTGTCACCATTTGCCGCAGAGAGCTATTTATATGAGAACCATAAATCTGAATGTGATACCGTCAGGTTCTCTCTGATTCTTCCGTCCTCAAATAATGATACAACAGGGATTCCCGAAACAGCTTTTTTCAGACATGTAAGGGGACACAATCAAGATGACAGCGACGACAGTGGATTCTACTGCCACACGTATGACGAGAAAAATCCCTTGCCGATTATAGATGTAAAAAGCTTTGATTTTAAAGTTTTTGAGGCGATTATTGACCAGTACTTGAAAAGCATCATGAAGCAAACAGGACTGAAAATCTTCCCCGTCTATTGGAAACATGATAATGGTTATGAAGGCAAGACAGAGAAGGAACTGATACACGCTGAATATCTTAATCTGAATGGTGAACACGATGGGCTGGTCACAGGAAGACACTATTTTATTCCATGCAAAGATGAGAAAGATGTACGCACAATATATGCCACGCTTGACTCTATTACCTACGACTACATCAACCGCCACCCCGAACAATTATACAAATATGAGTTCATACCACTTGACATTATCCAAGATCATCTTCTTCGCGAATTAGTTAATGGACGTATGTGGACAACAAATCTCAACAACAAATATGCATTGGCCTTTGCCATGACTGAGGACGGGTTCCACATACTCTCCATCTTCACACAAAGAGAACAATGGATACCAGCAGAATGGCCGAAATTGAAAAGCTGGGTAAATGGGAAGAAAACATATCTTAAAGGAATGAAACCCTAAACCCTCATAACCTCTTCATTGTTCGCTGATATTAAGAATTATCTTATGCTGTCGTGACAAGAAGAGCTAATATTGAGTTTGCAAGAACAAGTCAAAGATATACAAGATATAGGCCAAGAATGCGGAGCTTAAATACAGCCCCTCATAAATGACAAAACAAAAGCAAATTGCAATTTCGTACTAAACGACTATATGCAATCTGCTTTTGTTAATCAATAGGGAATCATCAAACGATGCTCCTCTTCAGTGTCCCTGCACGAGGCAAGGCTTCTGATAGGTTGTGATGAGAATCGGTGCTTATTCAGCCTTCTTCTTCATTATGAAGTTGATGTACAGACCTGTTGAATTGGCGACATAAGGAGTTCCATCGAATGAACCATACATATACATCTCTGGATCAAGGAACTCAGGAGCAAAGCTATGACTTTCGTAGTCAATAATATAAACATCTAATAAAGTTTCGCTGGTTACTTCATCGGTAATATTACGTACACCGATGTATGCAACATCACTTGGGCTTGTTTCGGTAGCAGAGAAGTATCGATTGACTCCCGTTAATTTATAAATGGAGAGGTCTATTGGTTGATAGGTAAATACAGAACGGACTCCATTGTATGAACCTACGGGTTCAATGGTGGCCTCATTCTTGAAGAAATTTTTGAAATTACTTGTGAATGCAGGTTTGATCGTTGTTTCGGTGATGGTTAGCTCGTCTCCTGAATTAAATGCAGGGAATTCATCACCAAAAGTAGCCATTCCACCCCAATAAGAGTTTAAAAAGTCCGCATCAGTTGGAATTTCTTTCATTACCCATGTGCCAACAAGTTCTTTCGCGAAGCTGCCAACAAGGATAATTTTGACTTTGTCAGGCATACCAGCATTAACGTTTTTGATGCCAAAAGAAGGCTTGATGACAATGGTGTTCTTGTCATTGGCAGGTGCGGTTAAACCTTTTACGGTGAAATCTACTTTATTCTTGCCTTTCTGGATCGTTACTTCCTTGGTGGGAATCTCAAAGTCGGTTCCTTCCTCGGCGGTAGTCTCATCCGCTACTACGTTGAGGGTTACCTTGATGTCCTCGTTAGCAATTACGCTGGAGCCATCCTTGGCATTGGTGATGGACAGGGTAACAGTGGTTTCATCAGCCAGAGCATAAGTGCTCTTGGCGAAAGAGTAGAGATAGTTAATAGTGGTAGCGCCTCCCTGTTGGCCGCCCTGTTGCTGTTGGTTACTGGGCTTTGGATCGTCATCGTCGTCGCCGCAGGCTACGAAAGTGAAGGTCAGTGCCAATGCCATGATTGGCAAAAGATACTTTTTCATTTTTGTTTGTTGCTTGGTTTAAAAGGTGAATAAATTGTTTTGTCTGATGCTATGAGGGTACGTTTGCATCGTGCTCCTGCTCTTGATTGTTGATGACCTGACGGTCTTCATCGTTCAACAGTGTGGGGTCGGGCATACGATACAGTTGCTTATAACCATGCTCGTTGATTTCGGGCAATTCATCTACTTTTTCGCAACTTACGCAGAAGAAGAGCGCTAAAACGGGGGCAAAAGTAATAAAAAGTTTTCTCATCGTCGTAAGATTTAGTAAAAAAAGTTAAAGAGCCTCGTCATAACCTGGGTTCTGGATGAGTCCGGGCTGCAATTCAATGTCTGCTACGGGCAGGGGCCACGTGTACATATATTTCTGATTCCAGTACTTCAGGCCGCGGTACATAATCCACCATTCGGGACGGCCGTTGCGCTTGAGTTCATAGAAGCGGTCAGCGTTCTCCATAAAGAATTCCTTGCGGCGCTCAGTGAGGATGTTGTAGAGCAAGGGCGTCAGTACGTTTCCGTTGCAGTCCTCCTTGATATATTCATCGTCGCGGATGGCGGGCAAGGTGCTCATCGTCAGGTCCGTGAAGGGGCTGATGCGCTTGCGACGGAAGTCATTCAGTTCCTTGAGGGCGGTTGTCGGGTCGCCTAAGTGGTAGGCCGCTTCCATGGCGATGAAAGCCATCTCCGCCGAACGCATTCCCGCAAAACAGGTCTTGGTGTTCTGTCGTTTGGCATTGAAGAAGAAGGTCTTGCGTATGTCTGCTTCGGAAGAGGGGAAAAGGTTGATGTAGCGTACGCTAATGGGGCGTGCCTTGAGTGTATTGTAGAATGAGGTGAGGGTGAGTGTGCTACCATAGATGTTGCTCATGATGAGGCGGTTGCCTGCCAACCCAAATTGCTTGTTGATCATGGCCTTGTAGTCTTCGCCCTCGATAAGCGGGTGTTTGCCTAATACCAGCAATGCCTCATCGCGTGCCTCCTGCCAGCGGCCGCACCAATGGTAGAGACGCGCCAGATAGCCATGGATGATGTCGCTATTGAAACGGTACATGGGTTCTTGGATGTCGCAGGCAATGGCTTCTTTGAAGTCGTGCTCAATCAGGCCTATGGTTTCCTGCATAGTGCTGCGTACGGGCTTGGCCTCCATGTCGAACGTAGTCACGAGGGGAACGCCCAATGTGCCATCGTCGGCCAGCGGGGGCGCACAGAAGAGGCGCATCAGCTGATAGTAGCAGACGCCGCGGATGGCATAGGACGTCCCAATCAGATCCAGCCCCTCACGCGTGTCGCGGTCGTCGCCGATTTCATCCAGAATGATGTTGCAGGTGCGGATAGCTTCGTAGAGGCTGGTGTAGTATGTCGAGACGGCAAAATGACCGATATAGCCTCGAAGCATATCGCCTCCTGGGGATTCGGTGAGGTTCACCTCCATGTTGTCGGTCACGGCTTCAAGGGCTCCGGCATCACTATAGAGCCCCATGATGGGTCCTGCGAGGGTGTTGCCATTGTCGATGTCGTCGCATAGGTGGTGCAGGAGGGCAGAGAAGTCCTCGACATCCTCGGGAATCTCCTTGCCGTAGGGCTTGATGTCCAGGTATTCCGTGCAACTGACCAACGCCAGTGCCGTCATGAGGGATAATATATACTTTTTCATATCAGAAACCGAGATTAATTCCGAGAGAGAAGGAGCGGCTCATGGGATAGACAGCACCGGGTGATTCGGGGTTCATACCTTTGTACTTTGTGATCATCCAGAGGTTGTTGGCAGTGAAGCTGACGCCCACACTCGACAGCGCCATCTTGCGGCAGAGGTGGTCGGGCAGGCTGTAGGAGAGGGTCATGGAACCTATTTTCCAATAGGAACCGTTTTCGTAGTAAACACCTTCGAGTACGGAACTCAGGGTGGGCTGGTCAACGGAGAGGTTCAGATCGGTGCCGTGGGCGTCGATGAGGCGGGGATAGCCGTCGGTGACGGGGTTGTCGGGTGTCCATCGATGGGCGGCCTCCCTGTCTCTGTTCAGGTGGGCAGCATAGACGTCGTAGATGTCCAGGCTCGTGGGCAGCGAATTGTTTGTTCCTCCCGTGGCATCGGAGTAAGATGCCGGTGATTTGATGTGGTTCTTAATCTTGGCACCGAGGGAGAAACTGGTGCTGATGCTGAGGCTCCAGTTCTTCCACGAGACGTGGGTGGAAAGGCCACCCGTCCAGGGATAGGAACTGGTGCCGATGTAGAAGAGGTAGTTCTTGTAGTCGCGCTCGTCGGCCAAGGACTGGATATTGGCATCGGGCCGGAGTTCGTAGTTGTAGATACCCGTTTCGGGATTGATACCAGTAGATTTACCCGTGAAAATCTTTCCTAAAGGATAGTCCACATACACATCGCCGAAGAGGCTGCCTGACGGGGATTCGAATTTGGTCAGCACGTTCTGGTTGTAGGATATGTTTCCGCTGATGCTCCATGTCCAGTCTTTCGTGCGGATGGGCGTGCCGCTGAGCATGAGCTCTACACCTTGGTTCAGCTGCTCGCTGGTGTTGTAGCTCTGGGTCGCATAGCCGGTGGTGGAGACCACGCGCTCATTGGTCACCAGATCGTAGCCCTTGCGGCGGTAGAAACTGAGGTTCATGTTCAGGCGGTTCTTGAAGAAGCCGACGTCGATGCTACCGTTCCAGTCGCGGGTGTGTTCCCAGCGCAGGTGGGGGTTGGGGGCATTGTTGATAGTTCCCATGCGATAGGCCTGAGTATCGCTGTTGCGATAGGTCTTCAGGTAGTTCATAATCAACACGGGATAGACGCTCTTGTTGACACCGCCGGTGAGACCTGTGGAGAGGCGAACGGTGGCGCGACTGATGATATGCTTGATGCGTTTCATGAAACGTTCCTCGTCGATGTTCCAGGCCAGGCCGACAGACCAGGTATAGTTGAACTGCTCCTTGGATCCGAAGTTGTTGCTACCGTCGGAGCGGGCGGTGACGTTAACGATGTAGCGGTTCATGAGTACATAGTCGATGGCACCGTAGAACGAGGCGAAGCGGTCTTCGGTGCGGCTTTGGCCGGACAGGTTATCAACGATGCCCTTGTAGGACTGCATCTCTTCCTCGGTGTAGAGCCCGTCGGCGCGTGAAGGGAGTAGCAGCGGCGTGGAGTAGTTGCCCGTGACGGGGTCGTAACCATAGGCCTTGCGGTAGATGGTCTTGGCATAGTTGCTGCGCACCTCGGTGCCGAAGACGGCGCTGACGTGGTGTATGTCGTTGAACGTCTGGCTGTAGTTGGCCTGAGCACGCAGCAGCCAGCTGCGGTTGAGGTTGCTCGTCTGGGTGAGGCTGCCATAGATGCGCTTTGACAACATATTAATGTTCTCAAAGGGCCGGTCGTGCCAGGCTTCGTACGTATCCTGTCCTATTTCGGTGTCAGAGTCGTCGTGGCTGTTAGTGTAAGCCGCCAGGCCATAGAGCTTGAACTTGTCGTTGATGCGCCAGGTGATGTCGCCGCGGATCGTCATGGAGGTGCTGATGCCTACCTGCTCGGTGTTGTCAATCTCGCGGAAGACATTGAAGCCATTGGAGGGCAGCGGCAGCGAACTCTGGCTGTTCATTGGTGCCAGCGCAAAATAGGTGTTGTCAGCTGCGTAGGAGCCGTCGTCGTTGAAGGGGCGCTCGTAGGGGTTGGCGAAATAGGAATAGCTGATGAAGTTCAGGTTCGTGGCAGCGGCCAGGCTCTTCATGTAGGAATAATCAACAGAGAAGTTCATCGTCACAGCATCCGACGGACGAGCCGAGATTTTGGCATTGAAGTTGTAGCCGTCGGAGGAGCTTTTCTTAACGATTCCCTTGTTGGTGCTCAGACCGCCGCTGACGTAGTAGGTGAGCTTGTCCGAACCGCCCGAGGCACTGACGTAGTGCGAGGTGCTGACGGTGTTGCGCAGGAGCTCCTGGAACCAGTCGGTGTCTGTCTGCTTCAGTTGTTCGATGTAGGCATCCTGCTGTGCGGTTGTCATGCCGGCGAATTTGCCGTAGCCGCTGCGAATCTGACCGATGATGCCGATGCGGGGATAATAGGTGCCGTTGGCATAGCCTGCGGCTGAGAACTCATCCCAGATGCTCTGCTCGTAGGCCAGCTTCTCCTCGGAGTTCATCAGGTTCGGGTCGCGTGAGGGAGAGGTCTGCACCGTGACGCTTCCCGAATAGCTCAGATGGAGCTTGCCCGCCTGACCTTTCTTGGTGGTGATGACGATGACGCCGGCCTGGGCCTGTGAACCGTAGATGGCTGCGGCGGCAGCATCCTTGAGCACGGTGATGCTCTCAATGTTCTGGGGCGGGATGCCTGCTACGCCGTTGGCATAGAGCGTGGAGAAGTCGCCGGAGCGGATGTAGCTGTTGCCCATGGGGGGGATGTTCTTCTGGATGGGCACACCATCGACAACCCACAGGGGTTCGTTGTTACCCGTGATGGAACTGGTGCCGCGGATGCGCACCTTGGCGCTCTCGCCCGGACGGCCGCTGACAGCCTGCACGTTCACGCCGGCCAGCTTACCCTGCATGAGCATATCGACATTAGCCAGAGGAGCGTCCTTCAGGTCCTTTTCGGTGAGGATGCCTACCGAGCCGGTGGCCTTGCGGATGTCGGTCTGGGTGTAGCCGTTGATGACCACCTGTTCCATCGTCTTCACATCCTCCTCCAGGGTGACGAGGATGTCGCGCTTGCCCACCTTGGCTGTGTTGGGCTTGAAGCCGATGAAGGTGATGTCGAGGATGTCGCCTGGCTTACAGTCGATGACAAAATGTCCGTCGAGGTCGGTCTGTGCACCGTTCTGCGTGCCGCGCACACGCACGGCTACGCCGATGAGGGGTTCGCCCTCGGCATCGGTGACGGTGCCGCGCACGCGCTGGGTCTGCGCTGCCATGTCCAAGGGCAGCAGGAGCAGACAAAGAAGGAGGAATAGCGCTTTCTTCATAGGATAGTGGCTATTGGAATAAATCGATGGGGACCTTCTGCCCGAGCAGATGCTCGCGGAAGTAGGCACGGATGGTCTGCATATAGTATGGGTCGCCGAGGCCGTGGTCGGCACCGGGAATCATGAGCATGTCGAAGCGCTTGCCGGCCTTGATGAGGGCGTGAGCCATGCGCAGGGTGCTGGCGGGGTGTACGTTATTATCTACGTCGCCGTGGATGAGCAGTAGGTTGCCCTTGAGGTTGGGGGCCAGCTCCATGGTGGTAGGCACGTGGGCGTCCCAGTGCTTATGGCCGAGCGAGTCTGTGACCTGATGGACACCGCTGAACGTCTCGCCCCACCACTTCAGGTAGATATTGTTGTCGTGGTTGCCGCTGGCGGCGACGCCGACCTTGTAGAAGTCAGGGCGCGTGAGCATGGCGGCTGTGGCCATGAAGCCTCCGCCGGAGTGGCCGTAAATACCTACACGGGTGGTGTCGGCCTGCGGGATGAGGGCTGCTATCTGGCAGATGGCGGCATAGTCATCGTCGAGGGCATAGTCGCGGAAGTCGCCGTAGCCGTGGGTGTAGAACGCGCGGCCTCGCCACGGGTTACTGCCCGGATAGCTGTAGTTGATGACGATGAAGCCGTCGTTGGCCAGTGTCTGGTTGCCGTTGTCGTCGAGGGTGAAGTCCAAAGGCAGCTGGTCGGTGTGAGGACCCGGGTAGGGGTTGGAGATGATGGGTAGCCGGTCGCCGGGCTTCATGTTCCAGGGGGTATAGACGATGCCGTAGATGGGTGTCTTGCCGTCGGCGGCCAGCAGCTGGATCTGCTGTGCGGGGCGCCACCCTTTGGCTGTGAGCGCCGATGCGTCAGCCGTGCCGAGGTCCGCCACGAGCTTGCCTTTGAGGTCGCGGACGCAAGTGGCTCCGGGGAAGTCGATGCGGCTGTAGGTGTCGGTGAAGTAGTGTCCTGCGGGCGACCATTCAATCCTGTGGTCGCCGTTGCCGGGTGTCAGCAGCGTGAGCCCTTTGCCGTCGAAGCCGACACGGTAGTAGTAGGTATAGGCGGGATTCGCAGCATCGCGCTCGTAGCCATAGCCTTTGAGGATAATGGTGCGATGGAGCGTGTCGATGCGCTCAATCTCGCCGGCTACCATGGTGGGAGGGGTGATGGCGTTCTTCAGACGCCCTTCACCGTCGTAGAGGAACCATTGTCCGCGGTCGCCTCGCTCGGCCCACCACAGGATGTCGCGCCCCTCGTTGAGGACGTGCCAGCCAAAGAGCGTCTCGTTGTAGTGGGGCTTGCAGTCCTCGTGGATGAGCACGCGCACTTCCTTCTTCACAGGGTCGATGCGCAGGAGGTCTAACTGGTCCTGGGGGCGGCTCTTGCGGAGCAGGTAGGCATAGTTGCCGGCGGTGGTGATGCTGCGGAAACGGGGCATGTCGATCATCTGGTCGTCGTAGGCCTTGATGTCGAGTTGTATCCCGCTGAGGGAGTCCGCATCGAAGAGATAGACGGGGAACTTGGAGACGGCCGTGTCGCCCGGCATGGAATACTTCATCGTGTGGGCTACAGGGCGCGGCTCTGCCAGGTTATCGACATAGGTGAGGGTGGGCACGTCGCGCTTGTCCTCACGGATGACGATGTAGGAGTGTGTGTTGCCTATCCATTTCCCGAAAGGCGACGACTTGCCGCGGTTGCCGCGCATCGTGTTGCCGCTGATGGAGAAGGAATAGAACTGTTGTCCGTCGGAGGTGAGGGGCACGGTGTCACGTGTGACGAGTCCGCTGTCGGTGCGCTGGGTGTGAGCCAGCACGAGGTTATGGCCGTGGGCATAGATGTAGCACATGCTGTCGGCGCTGTATTGCTTCCAGTACTCACGGTTGTGGTCAAAGCCGCGGTAGCGGCGGTGAGGGCGCATGACGCTGTCAACGCGCTCTATCTTGCGCTTGCGGGTGTCGCCCAGCCAGTTCTCCTTGACGATGGTGCCGTCGGCGCTGCGCACTTCTTTCTTGAAGAAGAACTGGCGGTCGTCATCGTCGAGCCAGGTGGCGCCGGCGTACCTGTTGAGTATCTCGTGGTAGAGTTCGTCATAGTTGAAGGGCATCTGTTTCTTAGCCGTCTCGAAGGCACGCTGCATATCCACGCGCCCGGCAGCGATGGGGGTGGAATCGAGCGGTGTGGAGGTCTGCATGATGATGTCGCGCACTTGGGCAGCCGTCAGCGCCGGGTTCGCATCGCGGATGGCAGCGGCCAGACCCGCAACGATGGGGGTTGCCAGACTGGTGCCGTTGTTGACGCTCCACTCGTCGGCAGGAGCTGTGGAGCGGACGTCCTGACCGAGAGCCAGCACATCCACCGTCTGGCGACCGTAGTTGCTGAGGCGCATCATCTGACCGTCGCTGCCGGCAGCGCCCACGACGAGCATATTGTCGCGGCGGTGGCCGTCGATGGTCAGCGGCGAGGGATAATAGGTGACGGCATCATCGTCCCTGGAATCGTTGCCGCTGGCCTTGACCAGCAGGATGTCGTGGCGGGCCGTCTCATCGAGGAGGCTATCCACCAGGGCACGATGCTCGCTGATGCGCTTGCCAAAACTCATGTTGATGACGCGTGCACCATGGTCGATGGCGTACTTCAGGGCGGCCGCTACGTCGCGGTCGTACTCATCGCCGTCGGGGATGGCGCGGATGGGAAGAATGCGGATATCGGCGCCGAACTGTTCGGCAGTCTGCGCCACAAGGCCCATGACCATGGTGCCGTGGAAGCTGTCTTCGTTATCCACGCTGAGGATGGCGTTGCCGTAGGTGAAGTCAGACAGGTCGTCGGGCGCATTGCCGATGTGGCGGTGCGCATCGTCGTCGCTGTTGAGCTGTTCCATCCGCTTTGCGGCGGTCTCGGCATCCAGACGATGTTTCTCCAGAATGGTGGTCCACGCTGTTTCGTTGGTGTATTGGAGCGTGCGCATGAGGACCGTCTGTATGGGTTCCGACAGGCCCGTAGTGTCCTCGATATCCAGCTTCTTGAAGTCGGCCAGCGTGGCGGACATGTCGCCGTATTGACGGTGCATCAGGGAATCGATGATCTGGAAACTCTTCCAGTAGGCCTCTACGTTGCGAGCATAGAAGATATAGCTGTCGATGTGGATGACCTTGGCCAGCGAGTCCATGCGTGCCTGCTCGGCATCGGTCAGGGTCTCGCCTGCCAGATGGCGCAGGCGCAGACGTTTCCAGGCACGGTAGTCGGCGGTGCCGGTGCGCACGATGTTCTCGCCACTGGCGTTGCCGAGGAAGTTCCATCCGTGGAAGTCGTTGACGAGGCCGTTGCCGTCGTTGTCCCTGCCGTTGGCGGACTGTTCCTTCGGGTTCTGCCACACGAAGGGGCGCAGGTAGGGGTGTGACAGGTCGAAGCCGCCGTCGATGACGGCCACTGTCACGGGTGTTTTTCTTGGCGATTTCTCAACAACAGCAGCAGCGTGTACAGGAAGTCCTATACATGCTGCTGCAAGCATCATGACGATGGTCTTTTTAGGGTTAAAACTCATGTTTTATAGTTTTTTTGGGCGCAAAACTACAAAATAATTTGCACTCCACACAAAAAAACTGCATGAATCTTAACCTACTGACGCAGAAGAGTGAGTTTTAGCTGTACCAAATGGAAGTGTTGCTGGCCATTCCGTAGTAGCGATCCTCATCTTCATTGAGATAGTTGTCGAGCTCATACTCTTCTTGGTTGAACATTTTCTTTTTGGGTTTCATAGCTGTTCCTCCTGTCTTTTAAGTTAGTTAATACTTTTGTCAGGGTGTCTCATCGTTGTCGTGTGCAAATATATCAATAATTTCCGCCATACACATGCATAAGTGCAAGAAGATGCATGTTTATTAACGGATTTTAAGTTTTGAGAGTGTCATTCCGACACCGAACTCGCGTTGGCAGCCTTCGCTGCCTTCTCGGCTTCCTTCTGTTGGCGGCGGAGTTCTTTCTCTGCTGCTTTCTGTTGTTTGCGCTGCGCCTTTTCCTCGTCGGCCTTGCGCTTCTCCTCGGCCTTCTGTTGGCGGCGCTCTTCCTTGGCCTGCTGCTTGGCCTGTTTCTCCTGTTCCTTCTGGGCGCGGTCCTCGTCGGAGAGGCCGTGGAAGCGGATGCCTGGCTTGATCTTCATCTTCTTCAGGTCCTCGGTGTTGTTGAAGACGAACGAGCAGAGGAGGTCGGTGTGGCGGCCGCGCATGTCAAGCTTGCCGCTGGCTTCGGCACCGTCGCTGACAATGTCGGCATGGACATTGTGCACCTTGATCTTCCCGTAGTAGGCCTCCTTGACGAGCGCCTTCACACTGCCTATCGGCAGCTTGCCTCCTTTCTGTCGGCGCATCTGTGCCGTGCGCTGCTTGGAGATGTCAAACTGGAAATCGGCATTGGCGGCTACCTTCCCAATCTTGCCCATGTCCAAGGCTCGCCCAAGCTCCACATCGTCAGAGCGGACACTGCCTGTCAGATACTGGCGCTGGTCGTTGAGGCCGAAGTTGAAGTCCAGAGAACCCACATCGGTGCGCAGACGGCCGCGGAAGAGCTCCTGCTTCCAGAGAATGTCCATCTGTCCGCGGTAGCCGATGGTGCCGAGGTTCTTGAGCTGTTTTATCATGAACTTCTTCACGGGGAACTGGTTGATGATGGCCTGCGCGATGCCCTTGCGGGCGGTCATCTGATCGATGTCGAAATGAATCACCATCTTGTATTTGTCCTTCAACTCGCGGATGTAGCCTTTGGCTTTGATGTCCAGGCGCTGGTCGGCAGTCTCCACGTGGACATCGCGGAACTGCATCCCTTCGTCGGTGCCTTCCAGACGGGTGCTCAGTTGCAAGGGAATCGTGAAGCCTGCCAGCACGGGCGCGAAGGTTCGCGAGATGTCTTTCAGCTGTGTCTTGCCCTTAATCTCCGAGGTGGAGTAGGCGAGCGTGCGTCCCTGTTTGCGACTAGGCAGTTGCATCTCTCCGTGGTCGAACTGAAGATGCGTGTTGTGCCATTGCAGCGTCAGGTCATCCACGAAGAGCGTTTGCAGGTTCGTGCGCAGCTTGGCCTGCAGCTTCTGCAGATGGATGCCAGTCACCGAGTCGTGTACCTCGGCCCGCGTGAGCTCGGCAGCGATGGAATCCTTGTCAGCGTGAGTGACGGTCAGCTCCATGTCGGCTGTGAAGTCGAGATGCCCCACATCGAAGAAGCCGCGCTTGGGCCTGTTGGTGTTTTTGCGGGGCTGATGATTGTCAGTGGCAAAGTGCAGGCCGCGAATCTCAACCCATTGTTTCCCGTTGCGCTCATTGACGGTCAGCGTCTTCAGGCCCGCCAGCTGCTGCACCTCGCCGTGCTTGGTCATCCGCTTCCAAGTGCCTTCTGCCTGACCGATCTGTAGCTGTCGGCGCCCTTGCTTGCTCTGCGTGAGACGGAGGTTGCCCAGTGTGCAGATGGCATCGTTGTACTGTGCTTTCACATCCTTGACAACCACCTTCCTGATGTCGATGACCATTGGCTTCTTCTCGCGCGTCTGCTCGGTCTGAACCGTGTCGGAGGCGGGCTTCTTCTTGAGGGCATCCAGGATGAACTGGTAGTTGGCCACCGAGTCCGTGGTGTCGTTGTGCAGCTCAGCGCGCAAGCCCGATATAAAAGCCTTGGAAACTCGCACCTCGCCGTGCAGCAGCGGCCACAGGGCCAGACTCACGTCCAGCGCATCCATGCGGAACAGCTCGCGCTGCTTACGGTCCTCGATGCGCACTTCGGAGAGGCGGAACTGCTGTCTGAAGAAGTCGAGTTCCACATGGCCTATGCCCACCTGTGTCTGCAGCTCCTCAGTCAGCATCGCCGTAGCCTTCTGCGCAAAACGGTTCTGCATCTTCGTGCTGTTCAGCACCAAAGCTGCCACAAACAACACCAGAAGCAGGAGCCCAAGGATGGCTCCCGCTACTTTCAAGGTGATGCGCAGTGGTCGCTTCATACTGCAAAAGGGTTTAACGGAAACCGCTGCCGCCGCCGCCGCGATGGCCGCCTCCACCGCTGTAGCTGCTGCGCCCGCTGCCACCGCTGCTTCTGCTGCGTTCGCGACGGGCCTCTTTCTCGCGGAGGGCTGCTTTCTCCGATGCGGTTTGGTAGCTGTGGACGGTGCGTATGGTGGAGTAAAGGGATGTGGTGAGAGGCAGGAAGTCCTCGTACAGCAGTTGCACGGATTGCAGCAGACCTTCCATACTGGCCACGTCGGGAGCCACTTTCTTCATGTCCTTGCTCACCTTGTCGGCGATGCCGTAGAACGCGGCGAAGACCAGAAACTCCTTCCACAGCGCAGTCTCTTCAAGGTTGCGCTCGCCCACGAGCGAGAAGTCCTTCAGGTAGCGAAAGAAGCCCACCACTTGCGTCACGTTGTCCTTCTTTAGCTGGTTGTTTTTCAATGTCCCCTCGGCCAGTATGTCGAGCACGATGGACAGCGGGCGCCATTCCTCACAGTTAGCATCGTTGGTCATATAGTCTTCCAGCTCCTTTGGCTGCAGCAGGTGGTCTTGGCCGGCAGCGGCATATAGCAGGCTCTGCACAAGATATTCGATGCCGGCATCATTGATGAGGCCACGGTTCTCGGAAATGGCATTCTTGATCACAGTGGATCCGATAGCTTCGTTTTTGTCCATCTCGTTTTCCGTTCTCCAGCGCTCGTTGTTGAGTGAGGCGGTGAGATCGCCGCCTCTTGCTGGCTCCGCAGGCTCGCTGATGCGGAACAGCTTTTGAATCTTGCCGTTCTGCGTTTCGCTGACCACTTGGATTTGTCCTTTGTAGATGAGGCGCAGGATGAGTGCTTCGTATAACAGTCGCAGCTCGAATTTCACCTTCAGGTCGGGGATATTATCTAAGAAGTAGGACAGACGGTCCACAGTGTTCAGCGTGATCCCCGACAACAGCAGGTTGCCTCCGAGCGGCGGGTTGCGGTAGTAGGGCAGATCGTCGAGCTTCTTGTTGCGGAGCGTCTCGTTGAGTATTTCTACGTTCTTCGCTTGGCGCTCCAGATAGGTCTTTTCCTCTTTGTTCTTTTCCCTGACGGCATAGCCTACGATGCCTACGACGGCAAGAATGGCTATGAGCAGCCCATATTCAGTATCTTCTTCCTCCGGTGCGGCCATCGTAAACGGGTCCATGTTTTCTTCGTCAAGGCCGGCATCCTCCAGGTCGTAGTCGCTGCCTTCGAGTGCCTTACGCTTCACGGTTTCAGTGAAAGACCCTTTTACCTTCGAGACGGGATTGAGCAATCCTTTCTGCAGTTGCAGCAGGATGATGACGGCTTCGCCCTGTTTCATCGGGCCATCGACAACGATTTCGCAACGGCCCTTGCGGATGGCTTTGTAACCCTCGAAGCCGAAAGCCCACACGGCGGCGTTCTCCAGCGTGAGCGAATCATGATGACAGACAATGTGGAGGGTCATCTCCTTCGCCGGCGAAGTCCCCGCCTCGTAGAACGAATAGCAGAAACCGTCGTAATCATCGAAGGCCTGCACGAGGTTTGTCAGCTTGTAATAGATATTATAGGTGCGCTCTCCAGGCTCGCCTAAACCCCAGCAGATTTCCACGCCCTCATCGGTGCGGTGGAAGCCGCAGCGGCGAGCCTTCTCCTCGCGGGTGCGTTCTATGTCCCATTCTTCTTCAAAGATGTAATCCTCGTCGTCCTCGTCATCCACGGCCAGGCCCACCACTTGCATGTCCTCCATATTGTTGAAGGCGATGTAGCCTTCCGTGCCCTGTTCGCCAATAATCGCGTGGCGCTCTTCGCCCACGATGCCACTGCCGTCGGGCTCTAATACCACCCACAAATCAAGTTTTTCCAAGGTGTTCTGCGCCATCGTAGCGGAGACGATGAGGCTTAGCAGACACCCGGCAAAGAACTTTTTCATAGTCGCCTCCTTTCGCTTTTCGTTAAGTGAACAACTCAGGCATATCGCGTTTCTTGGAGTCGTCAATCTTCAGGTACTCCTTCACGCTGAAGTTCAGTTGACGGGCCACGAAACTCGACGGCCACTGGCGCACATAGCGGTTCATGCGAGTGGCAGAGTCGTTGTAGATCATTCGCGCCATGCGCACATTCTCCTCGTACTTCTCGATGCCGTCCATGGTCTTCTCGTAGAGCCCCGAAGCCTTCAGCTCAGGGTATTCTTCGTGTACGGCCATCAGACGGTTCATCACCTCGGCGAACCCGGACTGCTGTTCGTTCACGTCGTTTGCTGTGCGCACCGTGGCGCTGCGGCGAGCTTCAATAATCTTGACGAGCGCCTCGCCCTCGTATTTCTCGTATTTCGCTGTTGCCTTGGCCAATGCCAACAGGGCATCCCAGCGGGAGTTCATCTGAACCTCTATCTGGCTCAGCGCATTGCTGCATTTCTCATCCAGGTTTACCAGTTCACGTTGGGTGGAAACATACCACATGACAATGATCGCAACCACTGCAATCAGTACCAAAACAATAAATAATGCCATAGTCGTAAATCTTTATTGATGATGAATGTATTTTACAAAGTTACAATCTTTTTATTTCCTCTTGACGATGCGCCTCCCGTCCGAGGGCTGGAACTCTTCGCCCAGGTTCAGTGGCTTCTTTTTGGGCTTCATATAGGTGATGAATTCCATATCGAATAAGCCCTTCCGCACGTAGGCATAGCAGGTGTCACCCTCTTCTAAATCCCAATATCGGATGGCGTTCCGCTCAGAAACGACCTCCTCATGTTCGTTGTCCAGGAAGCGGATGCTCATGTTCCAGTTGTCGCTCGAACTGGTCGTCTGGTAACCATCTTCATCTTCTTCAACATATTCGTGGTGAACATGATTGTGATTTGTAATGACGCACAAACGCTCCACGGGCACCCTTCTCTTCGCCACCTTGTAGCTGATCTTCTCCGCCAGAAAGTTCAGACAGCCTACGATGAGCAGCACGACCGTGCCCACGCAGACTGTAATGAGCACTGGGCGGCGGATAGATTTGATGAATATGCACAGGAAGCCGGCAACGCAGGCCAGCATGAAACAGAGTGCGCATAAACCGGCAATATCAAACTCCGGAGTGATGAGAATCACCTCCTCAGGGAAATCGCCTACGGTAGCCATCAATGCAATCAATAAGGCCAAAAGACCTAACATATATAATAACGCTGTCCTCGCCTTTTTGCTTTTAATAGGTTTCATAGGTTTCGTCAGTTTGCTTTTATTTAGGTTGAATAATGACAGGCATTGCCCCCTTTTTGTTCATCTTGGGGGCAAAGTTACGAAAAAATACTTTTCTTCAATGACTTTTGACCCAAAAATACGTATCATTCTGATAAAAAACACCTATTTTTGTCCCCTGAATCGGAATATCGAATGTTGGAACGTTTTCTGACAGGCAATCTGACAATAGGATGATCAAGACATTACTTTGGACAACAAATAACAAACAAACTATGATCTTACGACAATTGCTTTCAATGCTGCTGTTGGCCTTCTCCGTTGTGGCTACAGCCCAGACAGAGTCCCAACCGCAGACCGCGCCCCAGGCTCAGGAGCTGTGGATCAGCAATGGCAGCCGCCGTATCTTTGGCGAACTGTTCACTCCTCAACAAGCTGCAAAGGAAGCCCCTGTTGCCATCATCTCCCATGGCTTCAACGGCACGCATGACTATGGTCGCAACTACTTCGACTTGATGAGCCGTTTGGGCTACCTGTGCTACGTCTTCGATTTTCCATGCGGTTCCGTGCGCAGCCGTTCTGATAACAACACGCTCAATATGTCAATTCTCGATGAAGTGAGCGACCTGAAGGCCATCGTCAGCCATTTCATCCAACAAGGTCATGAGCGCATCGTGCTCATTGGCGAGAGTCAGGGCGGGCTTGTCTCTGCGCTCACCGCCGCAGCGTTGAAGGAAAAGGTGAGCCAGCTCGTCCTGGTCTATCCGGCTCTGTGTATCCCCGACAACTGGCGTCAGCGCTATCCGCGCAAGGAGGATATCCCGGAGGTCACAGAGCTGTGGGGCGTGAAGCTGGGGCGCCATTTCTTTGAAGAGATTCACGACATGAAACCGCTCGACATCATCGGAGCCTATCGTGGCCCCGTGCTCATCGTACAGGGCGATGCAGACCGTGTTGTGTCCATGGACGATTCCCGCAAAGCCCGGCAACTCTATCGCGAAGGCACCCGTCTGCATGTCATCCCCGGTGCGGGTCATGGCTTCAAGCCCCATGAATTTCAGCAGGAGGTGGAGCAACTGGAGGGCTTTCTGCTCCCCGCCCCCTCATGCAATTAGACGACTCCCCCCTTGCGCCACATACAGTAATACAGTAAATACACTAAGTTTTAAACTTTCTTACACGAGCGTGAAAAACTTAAAATCGTGTTTTGGTTTTGAAAGTTCCAGTGCGCGTGTGAAAAGTTTAAAACTTAGTGTATTTACTGTATTACTGTATGTCTTGTATGTTATTTATTCTAGTTACGGAAGTTCCCATGGTGGAGAATTATATCCGAAACTTCAATTATTTATATGGCGCAAGTGGCGTGCGCCACAGGTGTCATTCGGAAGTCCTAAGGG
>CACZSQ010000080.1 GCA_902783885.1 uncultured Bacteroidales bacterium | reverse complement strand
CATCATGATTGCCACCACCAACCTGACGCAGAACCTCGACACGGCCTTCGAGCGCCGCTTCCTCTATAAGATTAACTTCGAGAAGCCCGATGCCAGCGTACGTCAGCAGCTATGGAGGTCGATGATGCCGGCGCTCTCCGATGCAGATGCCCACGTCCTTGCCAACGGCTACGACTTCAGCGGCGGACAAATTGAGAATATCTCGCGCAAGGCAACCATCAACGCCATCCTCCACGGCGAAGCTGCCAACGACCTGGTGCGCCTCACCCAGTACTGCAATGCCGAACGACTCGACAACACCAACCGCCGAAAGGTCGGCTTCTGAGCCTAAGCCTTACGATAACGTGTCTGGCTGCCTGTGCCCTCGAGGTGCAGGCGGCCTTACATATGCCCGTATATTGGTCGAGTGCTTCTGAAATTTTCTTCATAACCAAGTAATGTAAGAGACTACTAAATTACAGAAAATCAAGCACTTGGCCAAATTTTTTAGTTATGTTATGTTAATATAACCCATTGATTTTTACATCTCCGGCGACGAGTTTTGGAGACACTTCGATAAGATGGCGTCATGAAACAGATTTGGCGAAAACTATAAAGTACACTTCTCATCGATGACCGATTAACGCACTGGCTCCCACAGCTCGTTTGCTTTTGTTCTTTTACTCTGCGATGGTGTGGAGGAGCAGCATCCATGTATCACGGGTGATGGAAAAAAGGAAAGCGCCTCGGAGTGTGAGGCGCTTTGTTGTTCCATGAGTGTATGAAGCGGGGGCTCAGAGCAGGTACTGACTGCTGATGCTCTGGTTGTCCACGACGCGGCGGATGGTCTCGGCGATGAGGTCGGCGATGGTGATCTGCTTCACCTTGGCGCAGCGGTTGGCGTAGGGGATGGAGTCGGTGAAGACAATCTCTGTGAGCTGGCTGGCCTGCACGCGCTCGCTGGCGGGGCCGCTCATGACGCAGTGGCTGGCGATGGCGCGGACGCTGCGGGCTCCGTTGGCCATCATCAGGTCGGCGGCCTTGGTGATGGTGCCGGCTGTATCTACCATGTCATCTACGAGGACGACATTGGCGTCGGTGACGTCGCCGATGATCTGCATGGAGGCTACCTCGTTGGGGCGTGGACGCGTCTTGTTGCAGAGCACGAGGGGGCAGCCGAAGTACTTGGAGTAGGCTGAGGCGCGCTTACTGCCGCCGACGTCGGGCGTGGCGATGACGAGGTTGTCGAGGTGGAGGCTCTCGACGTAGGGCACCATGACGCTGGAGGCGTAGAGGTGGTCAACGGGGACGTTGAAGAAGCCTTGCTCCTGGTCGGCGTGGAGGTCCATGGTGATGAGGCGTGTGATGCCGGCCACGCTGAGCATGTCAGCCACGAGCTTGGCTCCGATGGCCACGCGGGGCTGGTCCTTGCGGTCCTGACGGGCCCACCCGAAGTAGGGGATGACGGCGTTGATGGAGCGTGCTGAGGCTCGCTTGGCGGCGTCAATCATCAGGAGCAGTTCCATCAGGTTGTCGGAGTTGGGGAAGGTGCTCTGGACGAGGAACACGTCGCGACCGCGCACGGTCTCGTCGTAGCACACGGAGAACTCGCCGTCGGCGAAGCGGGTGATGTTTACTTTGCCCATCTCAATGCCGAGGCTGGCGCATATCTTTTCAGTCAGGTAGCGGGTGGCTGTGCCCGAGAAAACGAGGAAGGAGGACATGTTTTTATGAGGTTTTATAATGCGGCTTTGCGGAGCTTGCGGAAGTGGGCAACGACTTCTTTGTAGTCGAGTCCGGAGTGAATGTTGAAGCGGGTCCAGAGGTCGCCGAGGACGACAGCTCCGCCGAAGCCGTAGTCCTTGAGCTGTGGCAGGGTCTCGCTGTTGACACCTCCTGCGGCCATCACCTTGCGGTCGATGAGTCCGGCGCGGGTGGCGTCGTGGAGCTGCTGCGGCGTGTAGGCTGCGTGGCGCTCGGGGTAGGTGATGCTGTCGAAGACGGGTGAGAGGAACATGTAATCGAACTGTGAGCGTTCCTTCAGCTCCTCCAGGCTATGGGCGGAGAGGCTCAGGGTGCCGCGGTAGTTGCGGGGCAACTCGTTGTGCTGCTTGCTCAGATGTGCGCCGCGCAATCCGAACTCCTCGACAAGATAGAAGTGGTCGTGGACGACGATGCGGTTGTGCCACTGCTCGGGGATGAGCGTGAGCAGCCGCTCGTAGTAGATGGGTTCTGAATTGGGCTTGCGCAGGTGGAACAGGTCGAGCCCTTCCTCGAAGAGTGACTGAATGATAATATCCTCTTCAACAAAGAAATCGGCTGTGGATAGAAGAATGAGTTTCATGTACTTGCTCTTTTCGTGGGCAAAAGTACAAAAAAGGGATGAAAAAACGAAGAAAAGCGATAAGAATTGTTCGCTTTTCTTCGTTTCGCTTGTCGGAGTGTGTTATTTGAGCATGATTCTCACGGCGCTCTCGAGCTGGACATCGTGGCCGCTGAGAAGGTCGCCGGGCTGGCTGACGATGAGTACGTCGGGCTCCAGCTGCTGGTTCTCGAGGTAGTTGCCGCGCAGGTCGCGTGCTCCAACTTCAGGGATACCGAATGTGAGGCCGTCGAGCGTTTCCCACCACACGGCGGTCATGGTTCCGGGCACGGGGGCTCCGATGACGGGGCCGATGCCGAGTTCCTTGTAGAGCCAGGGCGTGCCGTGGGCATTGGAGTAGTTGTCCTCGCAGACGAGCATACACGAGGGCTTGGTCCACTTATGGTAGGGGTCGGTGGAGATGTACTGGCCACGGGGCATGTAGGCGAGGACGGCCTTGCCGGTGAGGATGGTGCAGATGTCGTTGTGGAGCCAGCCGCCTCCGTTGTGGCGTGTGTCCACGATGACGGCCTCGCGCGAGCGGTTCTTGTCGGCCAGCAGGTTGCGGTAGAGGTCGTGGAAGCTCTCGGCGTTCATGGCGCGGATGTGCACGTAGGCGAGACGGCCCTTGGAGAGGCTATCGACGAGGTGCTCGTTGCGGTTGACCCATCGGCGGTAGAGCTCGTCGGTGTAGTCGGAGTGGAGCCGCACGGTGTAGTCCTTGGCTGTTCCCTTGGAGTCCTTGACGGTGAGGCGAGTGTAGCGTCCGCTCTTGCCGGCCAGCAGGGGGAAGTAGTCCTCACCGGCGCGGATGGGCTGGCCGTCGATGTGGGTGATGACGGACCCAGTGCCGATGCCCTTTTGCCGCGTGAGTGGAGTGCCGGGGATCAATTCGCTGATGCGCAGCCCGTCGCCCTCGTAGCTGTCGTCGAAGAAAGCGCCGAAGTCGGCAGTCGTCAGCGCCCATGAGCCTCCGTTGTAGCGGCAGCCGGTGTGCGACACGTTGAGCTCACCCAGCAGTTCGGAGACCATCTCAGCCAGATCGCGTTTGTTGCCGATGTGGGGCAGGAAACGGCTGTAGCGCCCGTGGAGCATCTGCCAGTCGGCGCCGTTCATGTCGGGGTCGTAGAGCTTTTCGAGGGTCTGGTGCCAGACGTGCTCGAAGTACTCGGCACGCGAGGCTGCAGGGCGTGCATTGTGGAAGCACTCGAAGTCGATGTTCGAGACCTTGCCTGCGGCGATTTCCAGCTTCTTGATCTGGCCGCCGCTGATGTAATAGGCCGTCTCACCGTCGGCGGTGAGGTCGAACTCGGAGAAACCAACGCCTGCTGCCTTGACGCTTGTCTTGTTGTTCTCGAGGTCGCGCTCCCATAGGGCGCTGCCGGAGGGATAGTTGGAGGCTACGTAGTAGAGCTTTGTGCTCTCCTTGTTGAGCACAGCGTCGCCGATGGAACTGCTGTTAAAGGTCAGACGCACGGTGCGGAGGTCGAGGTCGCGCAGGTCGAACTCGGGGTTGGCAGCCTTGATGCTGTCGGCTTTCTGCTGCTCTTTCTCTTTCTTCTCGCGGGCTTCCTTCTCTTTCTCGTCGGCGCGTTTCTTCTGTTCCTCGGTCATCTTGGCGCGCTTCTTCTCCTGGCGCTCCTTGGCCTTGGCATCCTTCTCCTCTTTCTCTTTCTCCTTCTTCGCTTGGGCGTCCTTCTTCTCCTTCTCGGCTGCATCGAAGCGCTCGCGTTCCTCCTTGTTCATGCAGAACCGCTCATAGGCGTCGTGGTTGAGGAAGGTGATGTAGAGGTCGTGCTCGGCTCCCCATGAGCCGTGGCTGCGCATACCGGCTCGGTCGCTCTGGAAGAGGAACGCCTTGCCGCCGAGCACCCAACGGGGGTTGCTCTCGGTGTAGCCGGAGTTGGTGAGGTTGACGATGTCGCCCCGGCCGTCGGCGGGGATGAGGGCTATGTCTGTGTTCTGCCAGCCGCCGGTGCCGATGTACTCAGAGAGCAGGTATTTGGAGTTGGGGCTCCACGAGAAGGTCTGGTCACCGTCGCGGTAGCTGTACTGGAACTTGCCGGGCATCACGGAGGTGATGCTTTTGGACTTGGCATCCATGACGCAGAGTTCCTGACGGTTGCGCAGGAAGGCTATCTTCTTGCCGTCGGGCGAGTATTTGGGTTCGAAGCAAGTCTGGTCCTCGGGAGTGAGGCACTCCTCGGTGAGTTCGGTGGAATAGACGAACTGTTTCTCGTCCTTGTTCTTGATGGTGGTGCGGTAGATGCTCCAGCGCCCTCCGCGCTCGGAATCATAGACGAGTGAGCGGCCGTCCTCGCTGAAGCTGACCGCGCGCTCGCGCCCGGAGCCGTCGGTGACCTGCTTGGTGGTTTTGTAGTCGTAGGAGGTGACATAGACGTCGCCGCCGAGGATGAAGGCTATCTCCTTGTTCTTGGGTGAGTGACTGATGCTGGTGGCACCACCGGTGAAGATTTCCTGCACGAGATCGTGTTCGTTGCTGTCAGCGGTGATGCGGATGCTGACTTTGCGCGGTTTGGTGCCGGCGCTCATGGTGTAGAGCTCACCGTCCCACGAGAAGCAGAGCGTGCCGTCCTGTGCGGCAGAGAGATAGCGCACGGGCATGTCTTTGAAGTCGGTCAGCCGTTTGGCCTTGGCGTTGCCGTCGAGCGTGGTGCTCCAGACGTTGAAGGTGCCGCTGGCCTCGGAGAGCCAGTAGAGAGTCTGCAGGGGAGCCACGTACACAGGGCATCGGTCATCGCTGGTGGAGGTGGTGAGCTGGCGGAAGGACTTGGCGTTGCCCTCGGCAGTCATCATCCACAGGTCGCGGGCGATGGAACTGGTCTGGTGTTTGCGCATCGGGTCCTCGTAGCCTTTCACGGCATCGAAGATGATGGCTCCCTGCGGGCCCACGGTGGCATTGCCTGCCGAGAGGTCGGAGACGCGCATGGGGCGTACTCCCGCGCGCGTGTTGATTTTATAAAGGTGCTTGAACACCGCTGAGGGGAATTGCGCGTTCTGGGGGGTGGGTGTCCCGGCTGCGGTGAATAGCAGCTCGTCATCGGAGAGGAAGGCTACGGGAGTCTCTGCACCGGAGTGGGTGGTCAGGCGACGGAGCCCTGTGCCGTCGGCGGCCATCAGGAAGATGTCCATGCTGCCTTCGCGCTCGCTGACAAAGGCGATATGCTTCCCCGAGGGGCTCCAGACTGGCGTGCCGTCCCATGCGGAGTTACTGGTGAGCTGGCGTGCTTGTCCGCCAGTGGCGGGGACCATGAACAGGTCGCCCTTGTAGGCGAAGCAGATGTTTTTGCCGTCTGGGGAGATGGCAGATGCACGGAGCCAGAGGGGGGAGGACCCAGACACAGTCCCAGACCCGGACTCTCCCCCCGCCCTCCCTGTTAGGGAGGGAGTGGTTACCTTTGCGAGTAGAAGGGCAGAGGTGAAAAATAATATAAGGAGAGAGAACAGAAATTGCCTTGTGTTCATATCAATTCGTAGCTTTAATGTTAGAATGTCTCTTATGTTTCAATTCTTGAAAGTAACCCCCCTCCCTGCAGGGAGGGCGGGGGAGAGTCTTTTAATACCCAAACACCTCTTCCAGGCTCACTCTCTTGATGGGGCCTATGCCTTGTAGGGCAGCCATGTTCAATTCCTTCTCATCGCCCAGAATGACGTAGCGGCGGGGCTTGGCAGCCATGCGCTCATTGGCGAATTTCACGACGTCGTTGAGGGTGATGTCTGGCAGGGCATTGTAGATTTTCTCGTTGATGTCGTAGTCGATGCCACGCTCCTGTGCTGCCATCCAGGCATTGAGAATGTCTGAGCGGGTGGTGCGCTGTGCTGCCAGCTGCTTCGTGAGGCTCTGCTTGGCAATCTCGAAGGCACTCTGGCTCTGAGGAATGGAGTCGAGAATCTCGTTGAAGGTGCGGATGCAGTCCATCATCTTGTCGTTCTGCGAGATGATGTAGGTGTAACTTGTCTCGGGGTGTCCCTTGCGATCGGGCATCTGGTCGTAGTATGCGTATGCGCTGTAGGCCAGACCGCGGCTCTCGCGCAGCTCCTGGAACACGATGCCGTTCATGCCGCTGCCGAAGTACTCATTGAAGAGTGCTGCCACGGGTGTCATCTCCGGGCGCCATTGCGTACCATCGTTGTTGAAGGCCATCATGTAGATGTTCTTCGCGTCGTAGGGTGCAAGCAGAATCTCTGTGGCGGGCGTGAGCTGTTCCATGTATTCCTCATAGGCCAGAGGTGCTTTCAACTCTGCGGGCAGACGGTGCTCTTGTGTCAGCAGGCCCGTGAGGTCGGCTATCGAGCGCGGACCATAGTAGAGCACAGTATGCTCATAGCCCGTCAGGCCATGGAGGATGTCCACGAGCTCCTGCGGATTGGTCTGTGCGAGCAAGGCGGCTGTCATGATATCACGTTGGGTATTGCGCGGTCCATACATACCGTAAGCACGCAGACGGCTGAAGCATTGCTGCTGTTCCAACTTGGCATCAGCTTGAGCCTTAGCCACATTAGCCACATAAGCTGCATAAGCGGTGCTGTCCACCTGTACGTTCTTGAGCACGTTCTCCAGGAGAGCCAATGCCTCGGGCATCTTCTCGTCGAGACCTGATAGGGTGATGGTGGTTTGGTAAGGACCTGCACCTACGCCGAAGGAGCAAGCCAGACCATAGAACTTCTGCTGTATCTGTTCGGCTGTCAGCGTGTCTGTGCCGAGCAGTTCGAGGTAGTCGCTGGCGGCGTCGATGCGCTTGTCGGCAGCTGTGCCGAAGGGCAGACGGAAGACGAGGTAGAAGATGCCGTTCTCGGTGTTCTGCTTGTAGATGAGCGGCAGCTTGTGTTCGGGCTCATCGTTGATCTTCGATGTCCAAGCGGCTTCGGTAAGGTCTTTCTTGAAATCCACGAAGCGCGGCTGGATAGGCTCCACCTTGGTGTCCTGAATCTCCTTGACAAAGGCGCTCATCTTGTCGCGGTTGGCGGGGATGGCGGTTATCTCGGGCTTCTCGATTTTCTTGATGTTGGGGTCGTCGCCCTGACGCTTGAACACGGTGACGAAGTTGTCGGTCAGGTGGCGCTGTGCGAAAGCGACGATGTCCTCCTTGGTGAGCGCTGCGATGCGGTCGATACGGCCTACGCAGTCCTTCCAGTCGATGCCGTTGATGAACGAACGTTCGAACATAGAGGTGCGAGCACGATTGTTCTCCAAAGCGCGCATCTCGTTGAGTTTCATGTTGTTGATGATGGCAGGCAGAATGTCGTCAGGGAAGTCGCCACGTTTCAGCTTGTTGAGTTCTGCCACAAGCAACTCACGGCACTCCTCAAGTGTCTGACCTTCGCGAGGCGAACCGCCCATGAAGAAGATGCTGTGGTCGCAGAGCTGATAGTCGCCGGCTGCGGCTCCAAGCATCGTCATCTTCTGGTTGATGTCGAGGTCAATGAGGCCGGCACGGCCGTTCGACAGCACTTCGCTGATGAGCGACAACGTGTCGCAGGCAGCATCCCTGGCGGCGGGGAAGGCCCAGCCCATATAAAGCTGCTCGGCCTCAAGACCCATGACCGCCGTGTCCACGGGGGCTGTCAAGGCCGGTAGCTCAGCATATTCAGGACGTTTGCAGTCAGGGTTGGGCTGCCAGTCGCCGAAGTATTTCTCAAGGATGGCGATGGTCTTGTCGGGGTCGAAGTCGCCGGCCATGAAGATGGCGACGTTGTTCGGGCAATAGTAGTTGTGGAAATAGTTCTTGATGTTCGTGATTGACGGGTTCTTCAAGTGCTCCTGCGTGCCGATGGTGGTCTGTGTTCCGTAGGGATGATTGGGGAAGAGCTTGTAGAGCAGGGCATTGAGCATCTTCTCGCTGTCGTCGCTCAGGTAGAGGTTATACTCCTCATACACAGCTTCCAGCTCGGTGTGGAAACCGCGGATGACCATGTTCTGGAAGCGGTCGGCCTGAATGCGAGCCCAGTTCTCAATCTCGTTGGAGGGGATGTTCTCAACATAGACCGTCTGGTCGAACGAGGTATAGGCGTTGGTGCCATCTGAACCGATGAGGGCCATCAGCTTGTCGTACTCGTTAGGGATGTTGTACTGGGCTGCCAGCTGGCTGACGCTGTCAATTTCGTGGTAAGCCTGCTTACGAGCAGCGGGGTCGGTGAGCTGGCGATAAGCCTCGAAACGTTGTTCTATCTCGTTGAGCAGCGGCGCCTCGGCTGTGCTGTCGCTGGTGCCGAACTGTTTGGTGCCCTTGAACATCAGGTGCTCCAGATAGTGGGCAAGACCGGTGGTCTTGGCAGGGTCGTTGCGTGACCCTGTGCGCACAGCGATGTTCGCCTGGATGCGAGGTTCCTCCTTGTTCACGGAGAGATACACTTTGAGCCCGTTCTTGAGCGTGTAGATTCGCGTCTGCATAGGGTCGCCCTTGACGCTTTCAAACTTGTTCCTGTTGCAGGCCGTGAGGCATAGCAGCAACGCTGCAGCTGCCACGATTTTCATAGTTCCTTTCATGAGTTGTGATATAATGAATTATCTGTTACATGGCGATAGACTATGCAAAAGTAACGCCTTTCTATCATCTGTACAATAATATTACAGAAGTTTAACTATTAATGAAAATAATTGCTATTATCAAATACCAACCATATATCAACTAAATTTTCTGACAAAATGGCATAAAAAAGTTTAAATGTTTGTGTATGTGAGTGTCTTTGTGTATCTTCGCGGCGAAAAACAGATATGTATAATAATGAACGCGCAATGAAAACAGCTCTGTTGGGGTTGACCTTAGAGGAGCTGAAGGGCGTGGCAGCAGAAGTGGGGATGCCTGCTTTTGCCGCCAAGCAGATGGCGTGCTGGATCTACCAGAAGGGCGTTGCTACCATCGACGAGATGACGAATCTCAGCAAGGTGGCGCGTGAGCACTTGCAGGAGCGTTACGAGGTGGGGTTGACGCCTCCGATAGAAGAGCAGCACAGCGCGGACGGAACTTCCAAGTATCTGTTTCCGACCCGTGAGGGGGGGCGAGTGGAGACCGTCTTCATTCCCGATGACGACCGCGGCACGGTGTGCGTGAGTTGTCAGGTGGGCTGTAAGATGGCCTGTCGGTTCTGCGCTACTGGCCGGCAGGGCTTCCAAGGGAATCTGAGCGCCACGGATATCCTTAACCAGATTTACTCGCTGCCCGAGCGAGACCGCTTGACGAACATCGTGTTCATGGGACAGGGCGAACCGATGGACAACCTGGATGCCGTGCTGCTGACGACGCAGTTGCTGATGGCTGACTACGGTTGGGCATGGAGCCCGCGGCGCATCACGGTGTCAACCGTGGGACTGCGTAAGGGACTGAAGCGTTTCTTGGACGAGAGCCCCTGCCACTTGGCAATCAGCCTGCACAACCCGTTCCCCGAGGAGCGTGCGAAGATGATACCTGCCGAACGCAGCTACAGTTTCACGGAGATGCTGGAACTGTTGCGTGAATATGACTGGAGCGGTCAGCGCCGACTAAGCTTCGAATACATCATGTTCGGTGGCCAAAACGACTCCAATCGCTATGCCCGTGAACTGGTGCGGTTGCTGGGGAACATGGAGTGCAGAGTGAATCTGATTCGATGGCACCGTCTGCCGAGGGTAGAAATGAATAACGAAGAATTAACCATGAACGAAGCCGACCCGCAGCGAATGGCTGCATTCCGCGATTATCTGACACATCACGGAGTACGCTGCACCATCCGCGCGTCCAGAGGACAGGATATCGATGCTGCCTGCGGGTTGCTGAATACGAAGGCTCACTAGAAAAAAGAAATAGCAACAAAAAGAAGATAAGAATGAATATCAGCATAGGCGATTTACGAAAGTATATACTCCCTTCCATTATAGGGAGGGGCGGGTGGAAGAGTATTCTTCTCCTCCTCTTGCCATTGCTATTTATCAGTTGCCGCAAAGAAATGGTCATCCCCCGTGCCAGCGGTCGTCCCTATGAGGTGATGGTTGTGATGAACGACCAGGAATGGCAGGCCAAGCAGGGGCGCGCGCTGTTTGCGGTCCTCGATACTGATATCCCCGGACTGCCGCAGCCCGAACGCTCGTTCCACATCTCTCAGGTGGATCCCAAGCGCTTTGACCAGATCCTGAACATCTTCCGCAACATTATCATTGTTGATATCAATAAGCAGATTTACTCGAAGACGTCGATGAAGTTCACACGTGACAAGTATGCCATGGAACAGATTGTGCTGACCATCCAGAGCCCTTCGCCCGACGAGTTTGCTGATTTCTGCTTCGACCATGGACAGGATATCATCGACTTCCTGACGAAGATGGAGATGAACCGCCTCATCAAGGAACTCAAAGACAAGTACAGCAAGAAGACGGCAGAACTGGCCAAGGAAATTTTCGACTGCGAGTTCCACGCCCCCGAGGAGATTAAGAGCTACAAAAAGGGAGAGAACTTCTTCTGGACCAGTTCCAACGGCGCCTCTGGGATGGTGAACATTTGCATGTATAGCTATCCCTACGAAGGTCCGCAGACTTTCAACAAGCAATATGTGTTGGCCAAGCGTGACAGCGTCATGGCTGTGAACATTCCTGGTACACTGCCCTCAATGCACATGGCTACTGACACGCTATGCACGTTTGTCAAGCCAATCGTGGTGCACAACCAGTATGCACTGGAAGCCCGCGGGCTCTGGTATATGGAGAACGACGGTATGGGCGGTCCGTTCGTGAGCCATTCACGCGTGGATACCACACGCAATCTGGTCATTGTCGTCGAAGGTTTTGTCTTTGCACCAGAGAAAATGAAACGTGGTTTGATGCGACGCCTCGAAGGATCACTTTACACGTTGAACTTGCCTGACGAGAAGACTTCTTCCATTGTCACGACTTTGGAGGAAGTGGCTGTAACGGCTGAAGACCGGAGGGCAGCAAGGCAAAAAGATAAGAAATAAGATATCGGAAATGAAGATATCATGAAAATAAGATATCATGAAAATAAGATATTAAGAAAATAAGATATTAAGAAAATAAGATATTAAGAAAATAAGATATTAAGACAATAAGATATTAAGAAAATAAGATAAAGATGAGCAAGATAAGAGTCGGAATTACACACGGCGATCCCAATGGAATCGGTTATGAGATTATCCTCAAGACATTTGCCGATATGGAGATGATGGAACTATGCACTCCCATTGTCTATGGTTCGCCAAAGATAGCCAGCTACCACCGTAAGGGTATGGAGCTGCAGACCAATTTTAATCCTATCACGAAGGCCGGCGAGGCCAACCCAGATGCGCTGAATGTCCTCCATTGTACTGCCGAGGAGGTGAAGATTGATTTCGGACAGTCCACGGCAGAAGCCGGACAGGCTGCTTACGCCGCTCTGGAACGCGCAATCAAGGACTGGCGCGAGGGACTCATTGATGTTCTGGTGACAGCTCCCATCAATAAACACTCTATCCAGAGCGAGAAATTCCATTTCCCCGGTCACACAGAGTATATTCAGGCCAAAGTGGGCAAGGAAGGACAGCAGGCGCTGATGATTCTGATGAACGAAAGAATGCGTGTTGCTTTGGTGACAACTCATCTGCCCATTCAGGAGGTGGCATCGCACATCACTGAGGCCGCCGTGCTTAAGAAACTTCAGATTCTCCACCACTCACTCCAGCGCGATTTCAGCATCGGTAATCCGCGCATTGCTGTACTGGCGCTGAATCCTCACGCCGGAGACGGCGGACTGCTGGGCAAGGAGGAGGAAGATATCATCAAGCCCGCTATGCAAAAAGCTGAGGAAGAGGGTATCTGTGTCTATGGCCCTTATGCCGCCGACGGTTTCTTTGGCACAAGAGCCTATGAGAGTTTCGATGCTGTGCTTGCAATGTATCATGACCAGGGACTTGCTCCCTTCAAACTGTTGGCTATGGATGACGGCGTGAATTACACAGCCGGCTTGGACATCGTTCGCACGAGCCCTGACCACGGTACAGCCTTTGATATTGCCGGCAAGGGCGTGGCCGACGAGAACTCTTTCCGTCAGGCCATCTTCACTGCTATAGATGTTTACAGGCATCGCCAGCAGTGGGACGAAGGTCACTACGACCCGCTCCAGAAGCTCTATGTGGATAAGCGTGATCGCGCTGAAAGAGGGTAGTCTATGGACGCGAAAGAATTACAGCCTATTAAGCAACGTTATGGCATCGTGGGCAACTGCGAGGCGCTGAATCATGCGCTGGACACAGCCCTTCAGGTGGCGAAGACCGATCTCTCAGTGCTCATCACCGGGGAGAGCGGTGTCGGCAAGGAGATAATCCCGCGTCTCATCCATGAGAACAGCTTGCGACGGATGCGTAAGTACTTTGCCATCAACTGCGGAAGCATTCCGGAAGGCACCATCGACAGCGAACTCTTTGGTCATGAGAAAGGAGCCTTCACAGGCGCCATCGGCGAGCATGAGGGCTATTTCGGTGCGGCAGACGGAGGCACACTCTTCCTCGACGAGGTGGGAGAGTTGCCGATGAGTACACAGGCCCGACTGTTGCGTGTGCTGGAAAACGGCGAATACATCCGTGTGGGCAGCAGCGAAGTGAGAAAAACCAATGTACGCATTGTGGCTGCCACAAATGTGAACATTCAAAATGCCATCCGCGACGGCAAGTTCCGTGAGGACTTGTTCTACCGCTTGAGCACGATTCCCATAAAAATGCCGCCATTGCGCGAACGCGGTGAGGATATAGTTCTGTTGTTCAAGAAGTTCGCCATGGAGATTGCCGCTAAATACAGGATGCCGGAGCGCATCACTCTTTCGCCTGAGGCGGAAGAGGTTGTTAAACGCTACAAATGGCCAGGGAACATACGTCAACTGAAGAACGTCACAGAACAGATGTCAATCCTGCTGCGCGACACTCGCGTGGTGACGCCAGAGATACTCTCCGATTACGAAATATGGCCGACCATAGAGGAGCGTGGCAGTCTCGTGCGCGTGGGGCGTGGAGGCTCGGAGGCACATAGCTATCAGAATGAACGTGAGATGCTGTTCCAGATGATCAATGCCCTCCATCGCGAGGTCAGCGACCTGAAGCAGCAGCTCTCTGGAATAGAAAAACCGAGCCTCAATCACGACGCTCTCACTCCGACTCCTTCTCCCGAGGAGAGGGGAGTGGTCACCGTCGTTGACAGCTATCCTGTCAGTTCGCATAGACCCTATGCATCCCATGACGCGACCCCTTATGCTGAGGAATATGTCGAAGAGTCTCTCTCGCTCGAAGAGCAGGAGAAGCGGTTGATAATGAAAGCGCTGGAGAAGAACCGCGGTCGCCGTAAACGCGCTGCCGACGAACTTCACATTAGCGAGCGTACTCTCTATCGCAAGATAAAAGAATATGGGTTGGATGACTTGTAATGTAGATTATATATTCATATAATGGCTGAAAAAGGATTGGATACAGCATGGATATCTCGAAGGCGGTTCGGGAAGCCTCATTATTTATTATATGTAATATGTTTTATCATATTTACTCTGACCGTTTCTTCGTGTGCCATTTCTTATAAGTTCAATGGCGCCAGTATTGACTATGCTGTCACTAAGACTATCCAGATAGACCCGTTCCCCATTCGTTCGGCTTATGTATGGGCACCGATGCAGTCCATTTTCAATAACCGTCTGACAGATATCTTTGCACAGCAGACAAAGCTCCGCCAGATTAAGCGTGGGGGCGATTTGGTTCTCTCTGGTGAAATCGTAGGTTTCGACCAGTTCAACAAGGGTGTTTCCAGCGATGGCTATAGCCAGATGGTGCAGCTGAAAATGACGGTCAATGTTCGATTTGTCAACACGAAAAACCATACACAGGACTTCGAACGCCAGTTCTCCGCGACTGCCGACTATGAAGCTACACAACAGCTGATTAACGTTCAGGAAGAACTGGTGACGCAGATGACAAAAGATATTACAGATCAAATCTTCAACGCTACCGTTGCTAACTGGTAATCATAATGATACAATCGTTATCCACTTATATTCAAGACCCCGAACAACTAACAGCAGAGGTCGTCAACGAACTGGGCGACCTGGTGGAAGATAATCCATCGTACCAAACCGCACGACTGCTCTATGTCTATGGGCTGTTTCGGTTGCAGGACCCGCGCTTCGGTGAAGAATTGCGCAAGGCTGCGCTTTTCATTCCTGACCGCCGCGTGCTCTATCATTTGTTGGAAGATGACAAGATGTTGATGGAACGTCCTGCCAGTACGCAAGTGGTCCGTAAACCCAAGTCTGAAGGAGCTGACCGCACGCAGACGCTCATAGAGTCTTTTCTGGATCAGATGCCCGAACAGCCGCAGCCACGCAAGCAGCATCCTGTGGATGCAAGCGTCGATTATATGGCCTATCTGTTGCAACAGCCGGATGCTGAAGTGATGCCCGATGCTACAGTAGAAATCGAAGACGAGGAAGAAGAACTCACAACTGTCACTCAACAGGAGCAGGAACCGATTAATGACCCCTATTTTACCGAAACTTTAGCCCATATTTATATTAAACAGGGCAAATATAGCAAGGCAATTGAAATTATTCGGCGCTTAAGTTTGAATTATCCGAAAAAAAACCGTTACTTTGCAGACCAAATCCGATTCTTGGAGAAATTAATCATCAACGAACGGAACCAAAACAGAGAAAAATAATCATAAAACAATATCAAAATCATGTACAATCTTCTAGTAATTCTTGTGGTTATCGCATCCATTTTCATGTGTCTCATCGTACTCATTCAGGAGTCTAAGGGAGGCGGTTTGGCCAGCGGCTTTGCCAGCGGCAATCAGGTGATGGGCGTTCGTAAGACCACAGACGTCATCGAGAAACTTACCTGGGGCTTAGCTGCCGCTATGGTAGTTTTCAGTGTCTTATCTGTCTATTTCATTCCCTCTGCATCCTCAGATGCTTCCGTCATGGAGGACATCGCTATCGAGCAGCAGGCAACAGCTCCTACAAACCTTCCCGGCATTCCTGCTGCTGAGGTTCAGGAAGCTCCCGCTGCTGAGGCTCCTGCTGAGGCTCCCGCACAATAATTGTTCTATGCGCGTCATGTCTAGACACGGTATTAAGAGTATCTCCTTAACCATTGTCATGGCTTTCATAGCGCTGACCATTCAGGCCAGCGCTTTCGTTTTGCCAGCCCATCGTCCTGTCCAATATGTCATGAATACGGGCGAGGGAAAGGTCGTGATGACAGCCCTCTCGTTGCTTCAAACTGATATCCAGCGCGTCCTCGATGCTCCCCTTCAGGCCAATAATGCTGCACCACAACTTGTGATTGCAACAAACCGTGGGGCTGGTGCAGAGTTGCTTGCCACTACAGGAGTTGACTGCTCAAGTCTCACTCAGCAGGCGCAGGCCTTTATCATTGCTGTGTCGCCCCGTGGACAGTTGGTCATTGCAGGTTCCGATTCGTATGGCACGGCTTATGGTATCATCGAACTTACACGTATGCTGGGCGTCTCGGCCTGGGAATGGTGGGCCGACGTGGATGTTGAGCCAAAGGACGAGTTTCGCCTGGCTGAGAACTTCGTTACCCAGCAGGCTCCTAACGTGACATTCCGCGGAATCTTCATCAATGACGAGGACTGGGGACTGATGCCTTGGTCTGCAACAAACTACGAGCCAAGTACATACGGTCAGGTGGGTCCCAAGACCACGGAGCGCATATTCGAACTGTTACTCCGTCTTCGCGCAAACCTCTATTGGCCGCCCATGCACGAGTGCACTCGACCATTTTTCCTCACCGAAGGCTGTCGTGAGTTGGCCAGTCGCTATGGAATCTGCATCGGCACAAGTCATTGTGAACCAATGGGGTGTAATGTCCTTGGAGAGTGGAAACTCCGTGGACATGGAGAGTACGACTGGAATGAGAATCGCGCAGAAGTCCTTCGATTCTGGGAGACTCGCGTCAAAGAGGTCGCCCGTCAACCGATGGTTTACACGCTGGGAATGCGAGGCATTCACGATAGTGCCTTGCAGGGCGTCTATACCGTCGAGGAACAGAAGCGCGTCCTGGAGCAGGTGATAGCCGAGCAACGTCAGCTGCTGAGCAAGAATGTCAATCCGAATATTGCGCAGGTTCCACAAGTTTTCATCCCTTACAAGGAGGTGATGGATGCTTACAAGGCAGGTCTTCAGGTTCCTGACGATGTGACGCTGATGTGGTGTGACGACAACTATGGCTATATCCGCCACTTCCCGACGCCCGAAGAGGCACGTCGCCCTGGTGGCAACGGCATCTATTACCACGTTTCCTACTGGGGACGCCCCCACGACTATCTTTGGTTAGGCTCAGCCAGCCCGTTCCTGATGTATCAGCAACTTTCAGAGGCTTACAATCATGGAGCAGACCGTATGTGGGTTCTGAACGTAGGTGATTTAAAGCCTTTGGAATACCAGATTTCGCTATTCATGGATATGGCATGGAGCATGGAACGTGTCACGAAACTCACCATAGGTACACACTTGGAGGAGTTCTTTGCTCAGACGATAGGTCGAGATGTTGCGCGGTTATCTTCCATCTACATGAAGGAGTTCTACCACCTCGCCTTTCAGATGAAACCAGAGCACATGGCTGGTACGCGCGTTGAGGAGCCGAAGGGCGGCAACATCGACTGGAATGAAGTTCACGACCTCCCTTGGAGCGAGGCCAAGATACGTCATCGACTGACACGATATGACCGCCTGCAGCGCAATGCTACCTGGATTGGAGACTCCGTGCGAAAAACTCATCCCAACCGCGCCGATGCTTATTACCAGTTGGTTGAATATCCAATCCTCGCATCTGCTGCTCAGAACGAGAAATATCTCTGTGCCCAGCTGGCAAGGCATGGTATCCCATACTTGCAGCGCGATAATGTGGCTTCAACCTGGGAGCGTAGCGACCTGGCACATAACCGTGTGCAAGAATTGACCATCCGCTACAATGAACAGCGGCAAGGAAAGTGGCGTGGCATCATGAGTTCCAATCCGCGTAACCTGTCTGTATTCCAACCTGTTCCTCATAAGCAGGTCATGGAGCCAATGTTCGAGGATCCCGAGACAATTACTTCTTTCTACGGAGCCAGCTACGATGTCTCTTCTTTCGCTGCAGGTGATGTCCTGGCACCCGTGCTGGGACTGGGAGCTTCCATCCGCGCCATGCCTATTCCAAAGAACTGCCACGTGACCTATAAATATAAGTACAACTATCTGGCTTCACAGTTCGCAAATATCGAAATCCGCTTATTGCCGACACATCCGATTGAGGAGGCACAGCGTTTTATGCTGACCTTCGACGGGTCTGCACCACAGACCTTTACCTATGAGACTGAAGGACGTAATGAACAGTGGAAACGCAATGTGCTTCGCAACTATGCCGTCGTTCTCGTGCGATTCCCCATCTCACAACCTAACGGTGTGCACGAACTGAAGCTGACAGCTCTGGATGACGGCGTCGTCGTCGATGAGATATTTATCAGGAAGTAAAAGGCTCAACAATAAATCATTGTATTATTCATTGTTAATTTTTCATTCAATATTATACTGTCGTGTTTGAAAATCTATCAGAACGCCTTGAACGATCATTTAAGATTCTGAAGGGCGAAGGAAAAATTACAGAAATCAACGTCGCTGAAACCCTGAAGGACGTGCGTCGTGCACTTCTCGATGCTGACGTAAACTATAAAGTAGCTAAACAATTCACGGATACCGTGAAGCAGAAGGCCCTTGGTCAGAATGTGCTCACCGCTGTAAAGCCGCAGCAGATGATGGTGAAAATTGTCCATGACGAGTTGGCGCTTCTCATGGGCGGCGAAACTGCTGAGATCAACCTCAAGGCACATCCTGCTGTCATCCTGATGGCTGGCCTGAACGGTGCAGGTAAGACTACTTTTGCAGGCAAACTGGCCAATATGCTAAAGAACAAGCGCAACCGCAAACCTCTTTTAGCCGCCTGTGATGTCTATCGTCCGGCCGCCGTGGAACAGCTCCGTGTACTGGGCGAGCAGATAAGCGTACCTGTATATATGGAACTGGACAACCAGGATCCTGTGAAGATTGCTCAGAATGCAATTATAGAAGCACGCTCGAAAGGCTATGACACGGTCATTGTCGATACCGCCGGTCGCCTGGCTATTGACGAAAAACTGATGCAGGAGATTGCTGCTATCAAAGCTGCCATAAATCCTGATGAGACACTCTTTGTCGTCGATGCCATGACGGGACAGGATGCCGTGAACACCGCTAAGGAGTTCAACGACCGTCTGGACTACACCGGTGTTGTCCTCACAAAGCTCGATGGTGACACGCGCGGTGGTGCAGCTCTCAGCATTCGAACAGTTGTGGATAAGCCTATCAAGTTTGTTGGCACAGGCGAGAAGATGGAAGCCATCGATCCCTTCCATCCCGCACGTATGGCTGATCGTATTCTTGGCATGGGCGATATCGTCAGCCTCGTGGAGCGTGCTCAAGAACAGTACGACGAGGAGGAAGCACGCCGTCTGGAGAAGAAAATCCGCAAGAACCAGTTCGATTTCAACGACTTCTACAGCCAGATTCAGCAGATTAAGAAGATGGGCAATATCAAGGATCTTGCCTCGATGATTCCCGGCGTTGGCAAGGCAATGAAAGATATTGATATTGACGATAATGCCTTCAAGAGCATCGAGGCTATCATACTCTCGATGACTCCCAAGGAGCGCACACATCCCGAGTGCCTCAACACCAGTCGCCGCCAGCGCATAGCAAAAGGTTCTGGCAATGACATTGCAGCCGTCAATCGTCTTATCAAGCAGTTCGATCAGACGCGCAAGATGATGAAGATGGTCACCGATCCCAAAATGGCTGCAATGATGGCAAAGATGCCAAAGAGGTAAATAGCACTAAACTTTAACCCTAATCTTTAAACTAATGACTTTAATTGACGGCAAAGCCACCGCAACAACTATTAAAGCCGAGATAAAGGAAGAGGTTGAGCGCATCGTCGCTGCCGGCGGCAAGCGTCCTCATCTGGCTGCTGTTCTCGTGGGCCACGACGGCGGCTCTGAGACTTACGTGAAGAATAAGGTGCTCGCGTGCGAGGCTTGTGGCTTCAAGAGTACACTCCTGCGTTTCGAGGACGACATTACCGAGGAAGAGCTCCTGACTTGCGTGTCGCGATTGAATAACGACGCTGACATCGACGGCTTCATTGTGCAGCTTCCCTTGCCCAAACACATCGATGAGCAGAAAGTGATTGAGGCTATCGACTACCGCAAGGATGTGGATGGCTTCCACCCCATCAATGTTGGACGGGTAGCCATCGGTCTCCCCGCTTTCATTTCCGCTACTCCAAAGGGTATTCTCGAGCTTCTGCGTCGCTATGATGTTCAGACATCAGGCAAGAAGTGCGTCATCCTTGGTCGCTCTAACATAGTTGGCAAACCCATGTCACAGTTGATGATGCAGAAAGGGGTCGATGCCACTGTTACCGTCTGTCACAGCCGCAGCAAGACCCTCAAGGACGAGTGTCTGCAGGCCGACATCATCATCGCTGCCATCGGTCAGCCAGCCTTCTTGAAGGGCGATATGGTGAAGCCGGGTGTGGTAGTCATCGATGTAGGCACCACCCGCGTGCCTGATGCCTCGCGTAAGAGCGGTTTTCGTTTGCAGGGTGATGTCGATTTCGATACCGTCGCTCCCTTAGCCTCACTCATCACACCCGTACCAGGCGGCGTAGGGCCTATGACAATCTGTATGCTGATGCAGAATACCCTCGCTGCAGGAAAGCACGAGTACTACGCCTGAGGCGGCACCGTCTTACTGCGTCTTTTCCAAATAATGAAGGTCACGAGTGCTGCTACGGTAGCCACTCCTGCTGTCGTATGTGAAAAGAGTGCGGGAAGATTGAAGGTTGTGGGCGAAATCAGGAGGAAATCTACGACGACCATCGTCATGAAAAGAGCTGGGAACAGCGTGAGGAAATAGAACTTCCTCTGCCCGGCCAAGTAAACTGTGCACACCCAAAGAGTCACGGCTGCCATAGCCTGTGTGCCCCAAGCCACATACTGCCATACAGTGCCGAAACCCGATGGGTTTCCAATCTGCCAGGCCAGCAGGGCAATGCCAACGGCAAAGACGGGCAAACTGAGGAGCAGGCGAGTGCGGGAGCTTGTCTGTTGCAGGCCCAGTGATTCAGAGAGAATGAGTCGTGCGGTGCGGAAGCTGGAGCCTCCAGTGGTGATGGGGGCTGCTACAACGCCGAGCAGAGCGAGGATGCTGCCAAACACACCAAGCCATGATGCACAGACGGTGGTAACCACAGTGGGCGCATCAAAGAACTGGATGAGGGAAAGCTGATCTTGATTCAGGAAGCGTTCAAGCACCTCGGGTGAACAAACTTCCATATAACCTTTAGAGAAGAAGAAATAGCTCGACACCGTAGCCCAAACCAAAGCTACAAGTCCTTCGGTGATCATAGCACCGTAGAAGATTGGACGTCCTTGACGCTCGCTTTTCATGCAACGGGCCATCATCGGTGACTGGGTGGCGTGGAAGCCGCTGACAGCACCACAGGCAATGGTGACGAAGAGGGCAGGGAAGAGGCTCTGTTTGAGGCCTAATCTCTCAGCTCCCCAATTGCCCAGACCATCCCATACTTCAGGAAGGGCGGGAAACTTGATAAATAGAACAATGGCGATTGCTATAACCATGAAAATCATTGATATAGCAAAAACAGGATACACTTTTCCTATAACCTTGTCAACAGGCATGATAGTAGTGGCAATGTAGTAGATGAAGATGATAATCACCCACATCATTTTCTCTCCCCAGATGCCGCTGAGGATGAGAGCGGGGCAATAGACAAAGAAGGCACCGACAAGCATCATCATCATCATCGTGAAGAGGATGAGAGCTTTGCGGGCGAAGGGACCAAGATAGATGCCTGTGAGCTCTGCCAGTCCGCATCCGTCGTGCCGCAGGGAGAGCATACCGCTGATATAGTCGTGAACAGCTCCGCCGAAGATGCATCCAAGCACAATCCACAGATAGGCCGCAGGGCCAAACCACATCCCCATGATGGCACCGAAGATAGGTCCTGTGCCGGCTATGTTGAGGAACTGAATCATGAAGATTCTCCATGGAGGCAGCACGATATAGTCTATTTTATCTGCTTTGCGGATGGCAGGCGTTGGACGGTCGTCGGGGCCGAACACACGTTCTGCTACCCGACCATAAATCATATACCCTATGACGAGGGCAATGACACTGAGGATGAAACTTAACATGGGGATTGGTGAAAATTAACTATTTTCGGTTTAGGTATTTACATTACAATGCGTCACATTCGGCAATCCACGCGTCGCGGCAAGCGTCAGAGGGCATTCGCCAGTCGCCGCGTGGCGATAGGCTGATGCTACTGACCTTCGGTCCGTCGGGCATACATGAACGCTTGAATTGCTGACTGAAGAAACGACGATAGAAATTTGTGATCCAGTGTTTTAGAATGTTTGTGGGGTAAGAACTGCCAAACGCCTGTTGAGCCAGGAACATGACTTTGCTCGGGCGGAATCCCCAACGTAGTGCGTAGTAGAGGAAGAAGTCGTGGAGCTCATAGGGACCTACGAGATCTTCGGTTTTCTGTGCGATATTACCGTTCTCGTCAGCGGGAATCAGTTCGGGACTGATGGGCGTATCAACGATGTCCAGAAGCACGGCGCATGTTTCAGGTGTGGAGAGCTGCTTGTCGAGTGCTACGGTTTTGACCAGATGGCGAACCAGTGTCTTGGGGACTCCGGCGTTCACTCCGTACATAGACATGTGATCGCCGTTGTAAGTGCACCAACCCAGGGCCAGCTCTGAGAGGTCGCCAGTGCCAATGACGAGGGCATTTGTCTGATTGGCCAAATCCATAAGAATCTGTGTTCGCTCGCGTGCCTGTGAATTTTCATAGGTGGTGTCGTGAACGTCTGGGTCGTGGCCAATGTCCTCGAAATGTTGGAGTACTGATTTTGCGATGGATATTTCACGCTGTGTAATCCCGAGTTGTGTCATCAGGGCAACCGCGTTGCTGTGTGTGCGGTCTGAGGTGCCAAAGCCAGGCATCGTGACTCCGATAATCCCCTTGCGCGAAAGGCCGAGCAAATCAAATGTGCGGACAGCCACCAACAGAGCGAGCGTAGAATCCAACCCACCTGATATCCCGATGACGGCGGAGGTGGCGCCCACGTGCTGAAGACGTTTGGCCAAGCCTTCGGTCTGAATGGCAAAAATCTCGTTGCAGCGGTGCCCAAGAGCATCGTCAGCAGGGACAAAGGGTGTTGGGGAGAAGCTGCGCGTGAAAGTAAAATCACGCGGAGTAAGCAGCTCGGTGTCAATGAATGTAATGTCTGAAGCCATGAGGCTTGCACTGTCGGAGAATGTGTTGCGTTGACGCCGCTCAGCACGTATGCGCTCCACATCGATTTCGCTTTCCAGTAACTGTGGCTGCAGCGAATGTTCTGTTCCTTGGGCAACCACCTGTCCGTTCTCTACAATATATGTCTTGCCACTGAAGACCAAGTCCTGCGAACTCTCGCCATATCCGGACGATGCATATACGTAACCGCAGATGCAGCGGGCGCTCTGTTGCTGAATCAGTTGGCGGAGATAGTCCTGTTTGCCAACGATGTCGTTAGAGGCGCTGAGGTTAAAGACTATCTCTGCACCTGCGAGAGCCAGTCGCGAACTGGGGGGAATGGGTGCCCAGAGGTCCTCGCACAACTCAATGCCGAAGGTAAAGTTGCTGCTGCGAAACAACAGGCGGCTGCTCACCTGCACCTGTTGACCGCAAAGCCATACGCTGGCATCGGAGGGCAGGTCGGCAGCACTGGCGAACCAGCGGCGTTCCTGAAATTCAGCGTAGTTGGGAATATATGTTTTAGGGACTAAACCTAAGATCTTGCCTTTCTGAATGACAGCGGCACAATTCAGGAGTGCCCCCTGAAATGCAACGGGCAACCCGATGATGCTGATGATGTCCAGCGAACGTGAGAAATTCATCAGTTGGATAAGCGCCATCTCAGCTTCATCGAGCAACAGCTGCTGATTGAACAAATCACCGCAAGTATAGCCGGTGATACACAATTCTGGGAAGCTGATGACTTCGATGCCACGGCCCTCAGCCTGGATGATCAGACTCTCAATGCTTTGGATGTTCTGTCTGGGGCAGGCCACGCTGACTTCTGGCACAGCGGCCGCTATTTTGACAAATCCGTAGTTCATTTATTTTTTTTTACATTGGTTTGCGGGCGCAAAGGTAATGCTTTTTGATGTGTATTGTTGCAGTAGAAGGCTGTTTTCATCAAAAAAACGAATTTTTTTGCCATTTCATTTGGAACGAACGCCATTTGACGCTTATCTTTGTACACAAAATAGCGATGAGTTTTTATTAAAATATTTTACTAACCTTTTAACACGATTTACTACTATGTCAAAGAAATTTGTATGCACAGTATGTGGTTACATTTTTGAAGGACCCGAACCACCCGAACGTTGCCCGCAGTGTAAAGCTCCCGCAAGCAAGTTCAAAGAGATGGCAGATGAAGGCCTTCAGTATGTCACAGAACACGAAATTGGCGTTGCCAAAGGTTGTGACCCTGAAATCTGGGAAGGCCTGAAAGCCAACTTCGAGGGCGAATGCACAGAGGTCGGAATGTATCTGGCAATGGCTCGCCAGGCAGATCGCGAGGGCTATCCCGAAATTGCCGAAGCTTTCAAACGCTATGCCTTTGAAGAGGCCGATCACGCCAGCCGTTTTGCAGAATTGATAGGCGAATGCGTCTGGGATACGAAGACCAACCTCAAGAAACGCATGGAGGCCGAGTGTGGTGCTTGCGCTGGCAAGATGGATATTGCCAAGAAGGCCAAAGCTCTGAACCTGGATGCTATTCACGACACAGTTCATGAGATGGCCAAAGACGAGGCCCGCCACGGTCGAGGATTCGAAGGGCTCTATAAGCGTTATTTCGGATAAGCAAAACAAGAATTGACTCATTTCGTTGACTTAAATCAAGCGCGAAATGAGTCTTTTTTTTGAAAAATGTATTGAAAAGGGCGTTTTTTATCGATAAAAGTTTTGATTATATTGTTAAAAGTCCTACATTTGCAGCCGAATCATTGCATTTACGCGAAAATTCATCTTAAATAATCGAATTTAAAACTTCAAAAACAGATATGAAAGAAACAATTCTCGTAACAGGTGGCACAGGCTTTATTGGCTCCCATACCACTGTTGAATTGCAGAATGCTGGCTACGATGTCGTCATTGTTGACAACCTGTCCAACTCACGTGAGGATGTCATTGACGGCATCGAAAAGATTACCGGCATCCGTCCAGCTTTTGAGAAAGTCGATCTTCGTGACTTCGATGCCACCGAGGCCGTCTTCAAGAAATATCCCAAGATTAGTGGTATCATTCACTTCGCTGCCAGCAAGGCTGTTGGCGAGAGCGTAGAGAAACCGCTGCTTTACTACCGCAACAATATCGTATCGCTGATTAACCTTCTGGAGCTGATGCCCAAGTACAACGTCAAGGGCATTATCTTTTCCAGCAGTTGCACTGTATATGGCCAACCCGACCAGCTTCCTGCTACCGAAGAGACTCCCATCAAGAAGGCTGAGAGCCCCTATGGCAATACAAAGCAGATCAACGAGGAGATTATTCAGGACACCGTAGCCAGCGGTTCGCCCATCAAGGCTATCCTGCTCCGCTACTTCAACCCCATAGGCTCTCATCCCACTGCCATCATCGGCGAGATGCCCAACGGAGTCCCCCAGAATCTCATTCCTTATCTCACCCAGACCGCTATCGGAATCCGTGAGAAGTTGAGCGTCTTTGGCGACGACTACGATACGCCTGACGGTTCCTGCATCCGCGACTATATCTATGTCGTTGACCTGGCCAAGGCACACGTCTGCGCAATGACGCGTATTATGGAGGACAAGACCGACGAACCCGTGGAAGTATATAATATAGGTACAGGCAAGGGCACCAGCGTGCTCGAACTCATCCACGGCTTCGAGAAAGCCACAGGCGTGAAGCTCAACTACCAGATTGTAGGTCGTCGTGCCGGCGACATCGAGAAGGTGTGGGGCAATGTCGATAAGGCTAATCGCGTGCTTGGCTGGAAGGCCGACACACCCCTTGAGGATGTGCTTGCCAGCGCCTGGAAGTGGCAGTGTGCCCTCCGCGAACGCGGTATTATGTAAGAATTTGATAATCTGTTACAAATAACATTTAACCAAACCTTATAATCTATTACAAAATCTCTGATTTGTGGTTCTTCCCACACAGTGTATCAGAACCTCGTTGAGCGAGTTCCTTGTTATGGTACGTGAGTATAGAATATGGAAGTCCTCAACTCTTTAGAATCTCATCCCATGCAGGGGTTCTGCTCTACACTATGTCGTGTTTTATTTTGTGTTTGTGTTGTGGTTGTCCTCCGACGCGAGTTGGGGGACAATCTTTTTTACAGCAAAAACTTGAGAGTGGTATAAACTTTTATGCGTAAATAATGTGATTTTGACATTATTTTTTGTACTTTTGCCCCCAAATTTAACAACAGATTCTTATGCTTAGGTTTTTATGTCTTGGCAGCGGTAGCAGTGGTAACTGCTATTGTCTGTGGACAGAGCATTCGGGAATAATCATCGACGCAGGTATCGGCTATCGGATGCTGCGCCGCTATTTCCAGACCTATCAGCTGGACATCAAAGCTTTTCAGGCAGTCTTCGTGACCCACGACCACGCCGACCACATCAAGGCTATTGGCAAACTGGCCTCGGAGTTGAAACTGCCTGTCTATACCACAGAGGCGGTTCACGAGGGTATTGCCCGCAACTACTGCGTGTCGCCGAAGCTTTCTGTTGAGCAGAAGGTATTCATTGACAAGAACGTGACGATAGAATTAGGCGATTTCCGGATTACACCCTTCCCTGTTCCCCACGATAGCAACGACTGCGTAGGATATGCCGTGGAGGCTGAGGGAGTCCGCTTCTGCCTGATTACCGACGTGGGACACGTCACAGACCCCATCAAGGAAGAAGTGTCACAGGCAAACTATCTGGTGCTCGAGAGCAACCATGACATCGAAATGCTGATGTCGGGGCCTTACCCGGCCTACTTGAAGGGACGAATTGCCAGCAAGGAGGGGCATCTGAGTAATATGGAGGCTGCCGAGTTGCTGGCCAACAGTTCCAGCCCTGCACTCAAACATGTGTGGCTGTGCCATCTTAGCGAAGAGAACAACCATCCCGTGCTGGCCAGCAAGACTGTGGAGACCGTTCTGCGCAGCTATGGCATCATCCCGGAAGTTGACTTCCAGGTGGACGTTCTCAAGCGTAAAGTGCCCAGTGAAATCTACGAGTTGTCGTAACTGTCGAAATGCTGCAGAGCAGGCATCTCATCATCACTGGCCCTGACAAAGGACTTGCAGAGGCGGTTCGTTTGCGCCACCTGTCGCTCCCTCGTCTCGCCGCAGACGGCAATGATGGGATTCTCGAACCACTGCATCAGCGTTGCTGTTTTTTTGCAATGGATACACTGGACATAATGTCTTTGGTTTTCTTTGGAACTGGCCATAGATATTGATTTGTCTATTCGAAAGCGAAAGTACTGTTTTTTGCTGAGATGATATAATTTTTTTGAAGATATTAACACATAAAGCTGAAACCGCCCCATGCTTCTCGATCTTCTTTTGGCGTTTGCAGGTATCGTTCTCATCATTGTGGGAGCAGACCGCCTCACCGATGGTTCTGTGGCTTTGGCCCGGCGCTTTCAGGTCTCTGAACTTGTCATCGGATTGACGATAGTCGCTTTCGGAACGTCTCTGCCTGAGTTCGTCGTGAGTCTGATGTCATCCCTCAACGGGGTTCCCGCCATGAGCATCGGCAATGTTGTAGGAAGCAACTTGTTCAACACGCTGATGATAGTCGGGTTCACGGCTTTGTTCGCCCCCATAGTCGTCGAGAAAAGCACCGTGAAGAAGGATATCCCGTTCTCCATCCTCTCATCCCTGGTTCTTGCGGCTCTCGCCCTTGATACTTTCTGGGATAATGCGGCAACCACTGATATTCTTTCGCGTGCCGATGGCTTTGTGCTGCTGTCGTTTTTTGTCATCTTCCTGTTCTATTCCTATTCTCTGGCCGTTGGCAGCCGTGTTGAAACAGCTGTCGAAGGGGGTGGGGCAGTGCTTTCCCAGTGGAAGGTAGTCCTGTTCATAGTTCTCGGCCTTGTTGGCCTTGTCCTCGGTGGTGAATTGTTTGTTGATGGAGCTAGTGGCTTTGCCCGTGAGCTGGGCATTAGCGAGGCTGTCATCGGACTTACCCTTGCCGCCGGTGGAACATCACTGCCTGAATTGGCAACCAGCATCGTGGCTGCCCGCAAGGGGCGTAGCGCAATGGCTATCGGCAATGTCATCGGCAGCAACCTCTTCAACATCTTCTGGATCCTGGGAGCCTGTGCCATGCTTTTGCCAATGCCCGTGGCCGGACTTACCTTGACCGATTTCGTAATGCTCTTCGTGGCATCGGTGTTCTTCTGGCTCCTGGCTCGAACCAGTTACCGTGTGAGCCGCTTAGAAGGAGTATTCCTCGTAGCCTTATATGTAGGCTATGTCACAAGTCTGATTCTTGCGCTGTAAGCGCCACCAAACACAATACAAACTTAAAAACGGAACTCTTCGTTCCCCGAATGCTATGAAATTTAATATTTACGAAGAAGCTAACCGCTGTCTCTTGTGTCAGGATGCTCCCTGCACAAAAGCCTGTAAGACAGGCGATCCCGCACGTGCCATCCGCGCCGTACGTTTTGATAACCATAAGCTTGCCCTTCAATGGGTCAAAGACTGTAGTGACGATGATTTAGAACGTGCCGAACAGGCTTGCATCCACTATAACTGGCCCATTCGCATCAAGGAGATGCTGCGCAGTATATCTCAGGATGATGTGGATGGCTCTCTCAGGCCTTCCCTCGCTATAGATTTCTGTGGCATCCGTTGCGAGAATCCGTTTTTCCTGGCCTCTTCGGCTGTCTGTACGAACTATGATATGGTGGCCAGAGCCTTTGATGCCGGCTGGGCAGGCGTGTTCTATAAGACCATTTGCCTTCAGGAAATCAAGGAGGTGTCACCTCGCTTCGATGCTATGCACAGCAATGCTGTTCACGGCGACTTCTACGGTTTCCGCAATATGGAACAGCTGAGCGAGAATCCGGTGGATATGGACTTTGAGATATTGAACCGTTTGAAGCGCAACTATCCCACCAAAGTGGTCATAGCTTCCATCATGGGGCAGACGGAGGACGAGTGGGTGGCATTGGCCAAGAAAGCTGAGGAAGCGGGCTGCGATGCTGTGGAGCTGAACTTCTCGTGTCCGCAGATGAAACATCATGGCATGGGGAGCGATGTCGGTCAGAGCCCTGAACTGGTAAAGATTTTCACAGCCTGTGTCAAACGAAGCGTGAAGATTCCTGTCATACCCAAGATGACACCCAACATCACCCATATAGCCGAACCGGCCGCTGCCTGTGTACAGGCAGGTGCTGATGCTATATCAGCCATCAACACCATCAAGTCTGTGACCATGGATTTCAAAGCCGAGGTGACGGGCAGTCGCACTGTTTCCGGTTATTCGGGCCGTGCCGTGCGTCCTATCGCACTTCGCCATATCCTGGAACTGTCCCAGATGCCGGAAAAGGTGATGCTGAGTGGCGTCGGCGGTATCGAGACATGGCGTGACGCTCTGGAGTTCATTCAGTTGGGCTGTAACAATGTGCAAGTTTGCACCGCTGTGATGCAGTATGGCTATCGCATCATCGACGACCTGGTGCTGGGCCTTCAGCGCTATTTGGCCAAGCGTGGTGCCACTGAACTACAGCAGTTGGTAGGCGAGCGGTTGCCCAAGTTCCTGAAGCCTGAACAGCTGGACCGCGACAGCATCATTTATCCCAAGTTCAACCGCGAACTGTGCGTAGGCTGCGGACGCTGCGAGATCTCCTGTCAGGATGGAGGCCATCAAGCCATCGTCTTCGATAGTGAGAGCCGTAGCCCTCGTCTCGTTGGCGCCAAATGTGTGGGCTGTCACCTATGCCGGCTCGTCTGTCCTACGGGTGCTATCGGCACCTCCAAACGTGTTCCTCTGAAAGCAAAAGCTAACTGACAGGCAGAAAACGGATAAATAATTCATTGTAGGGATGGTGAAAATAGAAGAGATTGTTGAATTGTCTGACTCTCAGGTTGATGAACTGCTAGTCCTGATGAACGAACTGAGTCCCAGAACGCACATGGATGTAAGTCAGCTGAGGCGCGTGGCTCAATCGTCGTCCTCGCATCTGTTTGCGATGATGAATACAGAAGGTCATGTGATAGGCACTGCTTCCCTCTGTGTGTGCGATTCTCCTACGGGGCGGAAAATCCATGTCGAGGATGTGGTCGTGTTGTCGTCATACCGTGGACAAGGTCTTGGCCGCTCTCTCATGGAACATTTGATAAACTTTGTCCGCAGGGAGTTGACGCCTTCAGATCTCTATCTTACGTCGAAGCCTTCGCGCGTTGCGGCTAATGAATTGTACAAAGCCCTCGGCTTCCAGCAAAAGGAAACCAATGTGTACAAGATGCACGTTGGAGAGTAACTATCTTGTTGGCGTTTTAGTGTTAATAGGATGTTGCTGTCAAGTGGCGTTCCAGTTGGTCTGAAGGCAGAACCGTTGTGAGGGTGACGGTGCGCGACTGTCCGGGCAGCAGGTCGAAGAAATTGTCAGAGAAGTGGTGACTGGCATCGCCGTCGAGGTTCAGGAAGATGCCGCGCGCATAGCGGTCTGTGGTGATGGTGACACTGTCATCGTGGATGGCCCATGTCAGTTGCGGGCGTGCGAGCTTCAAGTCTTTGGGCGGTACGAGCGTGTAGTCGTTAGCGTAGCCGCAAAATTCAGCATGAATGACTGCCTCGTCGGCAGGAATACCGGCTTGGGCCAGCAGTTGGGAGACACTCATCTGCCAGGCTTCATGAGAGCTGTTGGCTGCTACTGTGAGCTCTGAGCTGTAAACTTGACGCATGGGACTTGGTCCATCGTCTGTTGGGCTCTGCGCACTTGATGACCACACCTGTACGACGAGCTTACCGCGGACAGGAGTCAGACGGTCGTTGACGACATAAACGTGGAGAGCGCTGTCAGCCTGCACGATGGGCGAGACGAGGATGTCTGCCATAGCGTGCCGAAGTTTGTAGTGTGCTGCTTTCCAGCGACCATAATAGTCGCGCGTTGACCACGAGGCTACAGGCCAGCAGTCGTTGAGCTGCCACACGAGGGAACCCCAGCAGTAGCCTTTGTCGCGGCGATGTGCTTCGGCTGCAGTCTTCATGGCTTCGCCCTGCATGAGCTGTGCGGTGTAGAGCAGGGCGGCAAAACCATCGGGTGTGCCATACTCGGAGCGAAGGTAGCTGGCAATGAGTTCGTTGGCATGTGCCCCGCCACGCTGATGCGACATCATCACGTCGGAGGTGATATGCCAGTCCGCAGTGTCAGGGCAGAAGCGTTTCACGCTCGCCAGTTCGGGAAAACTCTGTATCCCGTATTCACTGAAGAAGCGAGCCCGGGCACGGTTGTACTCGCTGATGGGCTTGCGTTCGTGCCAAACCTCCCAGTAGTGGTAGTCGCCCCGCGTGAAATCGCGCCGTCCATCGTCTCGTGCCAGAGGTGAGGTGGACTGGTAGGGCGTCTGCGGAGCGTAGGTTGCCACCACCTCAGGCAGGGTCCTATTGAAGATGGCCTCGTATTCCCTCCAGAGCCGTTCCGGCACTCCGTTGCCTTGTCGCCTGCTTTGCCGTTTCCATCCCCAGTTAGTCCAGGCGTCGAGTATCTCGTTGTTGCCGCACCAGAGTGCTATGCAGGGGTGGTTGCGGAGGCGCCTGACGTTATCGATGGCTTCATGGCGTATGTTGTCTAAGAACACGCTGTCGGCAGGATACATGGCACAGGCGAACATGAAGTCCTGCCACACGAGCAACCCGTGCTCGTCGCAGAGCTCGTAGAAGCGGTCATCCTCATAGACACCGCCTCCCCATACGCGGAGCATGTTCATGTTGGCAGCTGCGGCATCGCATACGGTGTGGCGGTAGATGGAATCGGTGACACGGGGAAGGAACACGTCGCACGGGATGTAGTTGGCCCCCTTCATGAACAGGCGCTCACCATTGAGCGTAAAGTAGAATGCTTCCCCGTTGTCGTCTGCGTCTGCAACATGATGAAGCCGTATGTCTCGGAGGCCTACTTGGACTGACGCATGAAGGGCTATGGATTTGTCCGAGGACTCTATGTTGAGGAGCAAATTATACAAATAGGGCTGTCCCAAGCCGTTGGTCCACCACAGGTGAGGATCGCGGATGGTGTAGGGTAGGGCTATTTCGTTGATTCCCTGCTTGAGGATGATTGTCTGCGTAGCCAGTTGCCGCTGAGAGGCGGAGTCCATGACGGCGATGCGAGCTTTGGCATCGCGGGAAGCCTCGATGGTCACGTGGTGAACGATGAAGGCTCGCTTGCGCGTCACCTCCTTCTGTTCCACAAATACATCGCGGATGATGGCATTGTCCCATGCTGTGAACACGACGGGACGCCATATCCCCATCGTCACAAGGCGAGGTCCCCAGTCCCACCCAAAATGGTAGGGAGCTTTGCGGATGAACGGTGAGAGCTTTCTGTTCAGCAGTCCCCCGTTTTCACTCTGATCGGAACTTGCGGGATATTGCTCGGGGAAAGCCTGCCAACGCGGAAGGGCCATCCTCACCGGCGAGTAAAGCCGCACGCGCAGGTGGTTCCGGCCGGCTCTGGTAAGTTGCGTTACATCGGCTTTCCATGTACGGAACATAT
>CACZSQ010000079.1 GCA_902783885.1 uncultured Bacteroidales bacterium | reverse complement strand
GCTTATGTGCAGAATCCCCAGAGCGACCTCCTCATCTATCAGGAGCAAATGTTGGACATCCTTCGCCAGACCTTTCTTGTCTCCAGCATCAAAGCCAACCAAATCCGCCTGAACATTCAGCGAGGTGAAACGGAGAAGATCAAAGCATATAAAAATGAAATCTTTGCTGACCTCCAAGGCCTCACACCAGAAAAAGCCGAGGCCGCTTGGCAACGCCTCACCAGCAACCCGCGCGCCTTCCTGAAAGCCCACGCCGTCAGTCACATGTTGGCATCGTATAAGTATGAAATGAAATAACGTTTTAAATGTATAAAAAAGGAATTTATGAAAGAAAGTGTAATGAACAGTAATAAAAGGTGCACGTCAGAAATCCAGCCTTGGAAAGATGAAAATACTGGGTTATGGGGTTTCGTGAATCAATCGGGAGAAATCGTCATTCCGTGTCAATGGAAAATGGTCCGTAGGTTTCGGGAAGGTTTGGCAAAGGTAGTAGATACTAATAACAGATGTGGTTTTATTGATAAGACGGGGGAACTCGTGTTGCCTTGTCAATGGAAAAATGCCCTTTGGTTCTCAGAGGGGCTAGCTGGAGTTCAAGATGATTATGAAAAATGGGGCTTCATTGACAAAGCTGGACAAGTCGTGATTCCATTTATATGGAGCAACGTCCAGTGGTTCAGTAATGGACGAGTGAGAGTACAAGAAGAAATTGGTGGTGGTTGGCATGACATTGACAGAAATGGCAACCCAGTTTAATAATTATCCGCTATAGCACAATGTTCAAAGTTACCATCCTTTCCGTTTTATGGTTTGCTGGCATCTATTTCATCTGGGCCTACAGCAACTCCGACTCGGAATTTGAGGAAATAAATGTTAATGACCGTCCTTAATGATGGTGAAGTCTTCCCGCTGGATTCCCTTTGTCATGTACTGGAATAGCATTGGCACATCCTGTTGCGTTCGTTGTTCGGTCGCGACCGAACAACGAATAGAACACGTTCTTCGAACAATAGGGGCTAAGGGTTTAGATGGTAGGACTTGCAACTTTTGTGAAATACTTCGTTTCTCTTGCACTTTTGCACTATTTGCCCGTAACTCGCTTGCACTCAGCTGAATAATAAGAGCGCAAGAAGCGTGCAAAATATGGTGCAAAAGTGCAAATCATCTTCTTCTGGCAGCCGAGAACGTTGTCAAAAAATATTTTTTAACGCGAATAGTCCGCACACCGCACGAAAATTTCTCTAAAAGGTTTAGCCAGGAAACTATTAGGCTTATGGCCGAAAGCCTTAGGGCTTACACGAAATACCCTTATCGGTTCTGAAAGGTGGAGCAAAAGATACCCTTTCAACATGATTCAGTTTTGTCTGGCAGCGGAAAAAAACTGTAATCTGTGGACATTTGTGGACATTTTGTAAATAGTTTGTTGGGATAAGGATCTCGGTACCCGATTCTTGCAAAGGGATGCCGCAAGCCGTCGAAAATGTCCACAGTTGTCCACAGTCCACAGTTTTTTCGCGGACCCCACAAAAGGCAACGAGAGGGCTTTCTATTGTAATGATTATTTACTACTAATTTATATATAATATATTGATATATAATAGTATATAATAAATAATATGTAAGATATATATCTATAATCTTACATCTCTCCTACTTTCCTCTCCTGCCAAATCCTCGCCAAAAAAAACTGTAATCTGTGGACATTTTGTGGACAAATCACCCCCACTGCCGAGGAGATATACCCTCCCGCGGAAAAACTGTTATCTGTGGACATCTGTGGACAATTGCCATCTCCGAGGATGTCAAAAAAGTGTTTCTCGTCGGATGTCCACAGATGTCCACAGATAACAGTTTTTTTTCGCGGGGTATGGTGGTCAGCGGTCTTATGCTCTGAAGATCTAGGTCTTCAGCGCTTAAGATCTAGGTCTTAAGGGCATAAGACCTGCATCTTCAGACGATAAGGTTGTTGTTTACAGGCGGGTGACGTTCTTGACGCCGCGGACGGCGGTGAGTTTCTGGATGAGGGGTTTGAGGCGGCTGACATCATCGAGCATGATGGTGAGGGTGCCGCTGAAGAGGCCGTCGTTGGAGTCGATGGAGATGCTACGCAGGAGCAGTTTCTCGTCCTTGGATATAATGCTGGTGATATTGTTCACGATACCGAGATCGTCCTGCCCCACAACACGTAGAGTAATCGCATACTGGCTACCCCCTTTGCCGGCCCAGCGAGCGTCCATGATGCGATAGCCATAGCGGTTACGTAGAGCGGGAGCGTTGGGGCAATCCTTGCGATGGATTTTGATGCCTCCGCCAGCGGTCAGGAAGCCGAACACCTCATCACCATAGACAGGGTGGCAGCAGCGTGCCAGCGAGTAGTCAACGCCACTCAGCGTCTGGTCTATGAGCAGGACATCGCTTCCCTTGCTGCCGACATACTGGCCCTCAGTGGGTAGCTGGTAACTGTCGGCACTCTGCGATGAAGTGTTCACCAACTCACCACGGTCGTAGCGCTGCTGCATAGCATAAGCCTCCAGCACCTGATTTATATCCAGATTGCCCTCAGCCAACGCCTTATAGAAATCTGTCACCACACGGTAGCCCAAACGGTTCATGGCGTGCATAAGCGTAGCCTCATCAAGGTCTATCTTGCGGTTCTTGAACTTACGCTCCAATTCTTCTTTGGCAAAGGCTGCCTGTGTAGCCGCCATCTCCTTCAGCGCCTGACGAATCTTGGCCCTCGCACGTCCTGTCTTAGCCACATTCAACCAGTCTTGTTTCGGCACTTGGTTGGCATGTGTCATGATTTCCACCTGGTCACCACTCTGCAACACCTGACGCAGTGTCACCATCTTACCGCCAATACGCCCGCCAGTGCAACGGTTACCGATTTTTGTGTGGATAGCATAGGCAAAGTCAAGTACTGTGGCACCTTGAGGTAGCTTGAAGAGGTCGCCGTGAGGCGTAAATACAAAAACCTCATCTTCATACAGGTCCATCTTGAACTGGTCCATCAGCTGCAGGTCGTCGCCAGCTTCCAGCGCCTGGCGGATATTCTGAAGCCACGACTCCACATCCGCCTTGCCATCACGTACGCCTTTGTAGCGCCAGTGTGCGGCCAGACCTCGTTCAGCCACCTCATCCATCCGTTCGGTACGAATCTGCACCTCAACCCACTTGCCTTCCGGCCCCATCACCGTAATATGCAAGCTTTCGTAACCATTACTCTTAGGAATACTGAGCCAGTCGCGCATACGTTTCGGGTTTGGCTGGTACATATCTGTTATGATGGAGAACACCTGCCAGCAATCCTGTTTTTCACGATCGATGGGCGAGTCCAGAATCACGCGGATGGCAAACAAATCATACACGCCCTCAAAGGGGCATTGCTGGCGTTTCATCTTCTGCCAGATGCTATGAATGCTCTTCGTGCGGCCCTTCATGTGAAACTTCAAGCCTGCAGACTTAAGTTTCTCTTCAATAGGTTTGATAAATCTTTCGATATAAGCATCACGACTTTTCTTCGTTGCATTCAGTTTTTCTTTGATATGGTAGTAAGCGTCGTGCTCCAGATACTTCAGCGAGAGGTCCTCCAGTTCACTCTTCAGACGATACAGTCCCAACTTATGAGCCAGCGGAGCATAGAGGTACGATGACTCCATAGCCACACGGCGGCGAGCCTCATCGTTATCAGCATCCTTAATCTGTCGCATCAGACAAACACGACTGGCAATGACTATGAGAATCACCCGCATATCTTCTGCAAAAGAGAGCAGCAACTGGCGGAAGTTCTCGCTCTCCACCACAGGATTTTTCTCGTAGAGTTCCTCAATGCGCACCAACCCGCGCACAATCGTGGCCACCTCGTCGCCGAAATCTCGCGTCAGACGCGTCATATCAAGCTGTCCGTTGAGCACCAGACGATGTAGCATCACGCCTAGGACAGACGCTCTCGACATTCCGATTTCCGTGGCCACGATGAGAGCCGTCTGCAGCGAGGTGAGCAGAGGGTGCAGCCCAAAGACATCACGCTGGAGCGCATGAGCCTCTTCGGCTTCGGTCAGATAGGCTTTTGTGTGCTCATAGTCGCCCTCGTGCAGCTCGCCCTTTGCCAGTTGCATCAATTGCTTATATAAATCATAAAAAAGTGCCTTTTCCGCACTTGTAAGCAAATCTTTGTCATCCATAATTGTCTTTTTTCATAAAAAACATGGCGAAGATAGTGTTTTTTGTGCGAAAATCATGCAAGTTAAAACCATTTTCACTACTTTTGAACGCGTTTTTGACCTGTTTTATACAATTCTAACAAAACAATAACCTCTTTAACCTAAGACTTCATTATGTTAACAGCAGACGACAAAAAGCAATTAGCTCTGAAAGGCATCAGCGAAGAACAGATCCAACAGCAACTGGAACAATTCCGCCAAGGCTTTCCATATCTGAGACTACGTGCCGCAGCCTCCATCGGCAATGGCATCACAGCGCCCGGCACCGACGAGTGCCAAAAGCTTGTCCAAACCTGGAATGACTACAAGGCTGAGGGGCACCACATCACCAAGTTTGTGCCAGCCAGCGGAGCTGCATCGCGTATGTTCAAAAACATGTTCGAGTTCCGCGACGGTGACGCTGATGCGCCGTCCACGGATTTCGAGCGAACCTATTTCGACCGCATCGAGGACTTCGCCTTCTATCCTGCCCTCGACGATGCTTGTCAGGTGCTCTATGGTGAGGGCGTGCAAGCCCTGATGTCCGCCGGCCGCTACAAGGACGTCGTCAATGCCATGCTCGACGAAGAAGGCTTGAACTACGGCCAGTTGCCAAAGGGTCTTCTGCAGTTCCACACCTACGAGGACTGCGCCCGCACACCCTTGGAAGAACATCTTGTAGAAGCCGCGCTCTATGCCACCTCCGACGGCCAGGCCGACGTTCACTTCACCGTTTCCACCGAGCACCGCGAGCTGTTCCAAGAACTTGTTGAGCGCGTACTCCCAACCTATGAAGAGAAATACGGCATCAAGTACCACGTGTCGTTCAGCGAGCAGAAGCCCTCAACCGACACCCTCGCAGCTACTATGGACAACGAGCCCTTCCGCACCGATGACGGCAAGTTGCTCTTCCGTCCGGGCGGCCACGGAGCGCTCATACAGAATCTCTCCGACCTCGACAGCGAGATTGTCTTCATCAAGAACATCGACAACGTAGTGCCCGACCGTCTGAAGCCTGCCACCACCCTATGGAAGCAAGTCATCGCCGGCATTCTCGTGCGCACCCAGAAGCAGGCCTTTGCCTACCTCCGTCGTCTCGATGAAGGTAGATGTGGCACCGCAGATCTTCAAGAGATGTGCCGTTTCCTGCGCGAAGACCTCTGCACCGAAATTGAAGGTCTGAGCGAGATGAACGAACAGCAACTTATTAACACGCTTCGCGCTAAGTTCAATCGTCCCATGCGCGTCTGCGGCGTCGTCAAGAACGTAGGCGAACCCGGTGGTGGGCCGTTCCTGGCCTTCAATGCCGACGGCAGCGTGAGCCCACAAATCCTTGAGAGTTCGCAAATCGACAGCCACAACCCAGCTTATATGGCTATGTTCACAGGCGGCACCCACTTCAACCCCGTGGATCTTGTTTGCGCCATCCGCGACTATAAGGGACAGCGCTTCAACCTACCCGCCTACGTAGATCCTGCTACGGGCTTCATCTCCTTCAAGAGCAAAAGCGGCAAGGAGCTGAAAGCATTAGAGCTTCCAGGCCTATGGAACGGCGCCATGAGCGACTGGTCCACCATCTTTGTGGAGGTGCCGCTTGAAACCTTCAACCCCGTAAAGACTGTCAACGACCTCCTGCGTCCCGAGCATCAAGCATAAGACGCATCAGGTTTCATCATTTTCAAAGGCCATTTTTGCTCGCCGAAACAGCAGAAATGGCCTTTTTTCGTGCCCATTAGCAAAAAAACCGCCATTCTTTCAGCTCTTTTTCACATTTTCTCTTTCCTCTTAATTCTTTTATTCGTACCTTTGCAGCCGCTTAGCATAGAAAAGCTCGGCAATGACAGACAAGAAGAAAAGGTTGGTCTCGTAGCTCAGCTGGATAGAGCAACAGCCTTCTAAGCTGTGGGTCTCGGGTTCGAATCCCGACGAGATCACCGACATCGGGAATAGACACACCAGACAACAACTCGTTCCATACAGTTGCAGGTGTGTTTGTTTTTTTAAGCAAAAATGAAACTAAAGGACATCAGTTAATGACTTTTCTTGAACTCACCCAAAAGAGATACAGCTGTCGCGGCTATCAGGATCGCCCTGTAGAGCGCGGGCTGTTGGACTACATCTTCGAGTGTGTACGTTTGGCACCGTCAGCCGTGAATCGTCAACCGTGGAAGTTCCGCCTCGTGGAAGGTCACAGTCAGCGTGAGAAACTGCAGCAGTGCTACCAACGCGAGTGGTTCAACACGGCTCCCGTCTATGTCATCGCTTCCATTCTCCACGAGCAGGAATGGGTTCGCAGCGACGGCAAGCGCCACGGCGATATCGACATCTCCATTGCTGTGGAGCACCTCTGCTTAGCCGCCACAGAGCAGGGGTTGGGCACCTGTTGGGTTTGCAACTTCGACGCAGCCCTCTGCAGCGAGCTCTTCAACCTGCCGGCAAACGAGGAACCCGCCGTGCTGATTCCCATCGGTTACCCTGCCGTTGAGCCCGCAGAGAAGAAGCGCAAGGAACTGGACGAAATCCTGCTCAGAGACTAAGAGATTGGAACAGTCGATGTTCGATACGCTGTTGTCGCTGCCCCTCTTTCAGGGTCTAAGCCACGACGACCTGACACGCATCCTGGAGTCCACGCACCTCTCCTTCGAGACGCTGCCGCCAGAAAGCACCATCATCCGTCAGGACGAGCTCTGTACGGGTCTCACCTATGTGCTGTCCGGCGAAGTCGAAGGGCACACCGAGGCCGCCGACCGCAGCTGGAGCGTGGTGGAGACACTACCCACGCCCATGGTGCTGGGATTAGATGTTCTCTACGGACGAGCACGTGTCCATCAGTTTTCCGCGTACGCGCGCTCGAGCACACGTTTGCTGACCATCGACAAGCACACTGTAGCAGCCCTGACAGGCTACTTCGAGGTCTTTCGAATCAATGTCCTGAATGCCCTCACGACGACAATAGCCCAACAGCGACAACCCCTGTGGACGCCGGCTGCAGCCACCCTCGAAGGGCGGATTGTGGAGTTTCTGCGACAGCACGTGCTTCGTCCTGCCGGACATAAGATATTCCGTATCTCTATGCGGACACTAGGAGCCTACTTGGGCGAGGACCAACGCTACGTCTCTATGGCTGCCCACCGCATTGAGCGACGCGGCTTAATTCAACTTCGAAGAAGTGCCATCCAAGTGCCAGCCTTCGAATCACTCATTCAAGCAAAACTATAGATAATGAGGACTAATCCATTCTATAACAAGCACTACTCCACTCCACACGAAACAGCTCCGTTCAACGAGATTCACATAGAGGACTATGAGCCTGCCATTCTGGAGGGCATCCGCCAGGACGAGGCTTTCATCCAGAAGATTGTTGATAACCCCGAGCCTCCGACCTTCGACAACACTGTCGGCGTGACTACTCCCGACGACATGCTCGAACGCGTCACCAAGGTGTTTTACAACCTCCTCTCTGCCGAGACAAACGACGAGATGGATGCCCTCGCGCAGAAGATGTCGCCCATTCTCACGGAGCACGCCAACAACATCATGTTCAACAAGCGCTATTTCGAACGTGTAAAGGCTGTGTGGGAACGCTATCAAGCAGGTGAGGAACGTGAGCTGACAGCCGAGGAGAAGATGCTCTTGGAGAAATCCTATGAGGGTTTCATCCGCGCAGGCGTAGCCCTCGATGAAGAGCACCAGCAGCGCCTTCGGGAGATTAACAACGAGATGAGTCTGCTCACGCTGCAGTTCTCGCAGAACAACCTCAAGGAAACCAACGCCTACGAGCTCCACCTCACCGACGAGGCCGACCTGAGCGGTTTGCCCGACTCAGCACGCGAGGCAGCCGCCATGACCGCTAAAGAACGCGGCAAGGAAGGCTGGGTCTTCACGTTACATGCGCCCTCCTATGGTCCTTTCATCACCTACTCTGACAACCGCGAGCTTCGCCGCCAGATTTATCTGGCCAAGAACACGATCTGCATCAAGGACAACGAGTACAACAACGAGACCATCGTCCACCGCATCGTGAACCTGCGTCGCGAGCGTGCTCAGCTGCTGGGCTACAAGACTTTCGCCGACTACGTGCTCAAGGAGCGCATGGCAGAGAACGCCGCCAATGTCTATCATCTGATGGATCAGCTTCTCGATGCCTACATGGGCCCCGCCCGCGAGGAACTGAAGGAGATTGAAGATATGGCACGCAAAGTGGAAGGAGACGACTTCAAGCTGCAGCCATGGGACTTCTCCTACTACGGCCACAAGCTGAAGATGGAGCGATACAACATCGACGCCGAGATGCTGCGCCCCTATCTGGAGCTTTCCCGTGTGAAGGCAGGTGTCTTCGGCCTCGCCACCCGTCTCTACGGCATCACGTTCCGCGAGAACAAGGACATCCCCGTTTATCACCCTGACGTGCAAGCTTTCGAGGTTCTGGACAAGGACGGTTCCTTCCTTGCCGTACTCTACACCGACTTCCACCCCCGCAAGGGCAAGCAGAGCGGTGCATGGATGACATCGTACAAGGAGCAGTGCATAGGGCCTGAAGAGAACTGCCCCGACCCCAAGAATCCTGCTCTGTGGAAGAACAGCCGCCCCCACGTGTCGCTGGTGATGAACTTCACTAAGCCCACCGAGAGCAAGCCCGCACTGCTCACATTGGGCGAGGTGGAGACCTTCCTCCACGAGTTCGGCCACGCGCTCCACGGCATCTTTGCCAACACGCGTTTTGCCTCACTCTCCGGCACCAGCGTCTATTGGGATTTCGTGGAGCTGCCCTCGCAGCTGATGGAGAACTTCGCTGTAGAGCCCGAATTCCTGAACACGTTCGCTGCCCACTATCAGAGCGGAGAGCCCATTCCGCAGGAATATATCGATCGCATCCTTGCCAGCCGCAACTTCCAAGTGGCCTACGCCTGCATCCGCCAGGTGAGCTTCGGTCTCCTGGACATGGCTTACTACACACTCACAGAGCCGTTCGACAGCGATGTCCGCACCTTTGAGCGTAAGGCCTGGCAACGGGCACAGCTGTTCGACGAGGTGCCCGGCACCTGCATGACAGTCCAGTTCGGGCATATCATGTCGGGCGGCTATGCTGCCGGCTACTATAGCTACAAATGGGCTGAGGTGCTCGATGCCGACGCCTTCTCCGTGTTCAAGCAAAACGGTATCTTCGACCGCACCACAGCGCAGCGCTTCCGCGATGAGATTCTCTCGCGTGGCGGCACCGAGCATCCCATGACGCTCTACAAGCGTTTCCGCGGCCAGGAGCCTACCATCGACGCCCTCCTCAAGCGGAACGGGATTAAATAGCCACTTCCTCTCATTCAAACAACCCAACCGATATGGATAATAAAGACAATACACCGCGCCAGTCGTCCTCATCCACCACAGGAGGAGCCAAAGGTGGATCCATTTTAGACCTGCGATACCTACGCATGGCCCGCATCTGGAGCGAGAACAGCTACTGCGTACGCCGCCAGGTGGGAGCGCTCGTCGTGAAAGACAAGATGATCATCAGCGACGGCTACAACGGCACGCCCTCAGGCTTCGAGAACGTGTGCGAGGAGGACGGCGTGACCAAGCCCTATGTGCTCCACGCCGAGGCCAACGCCATCACCAAGATAGCGCGCTCCGGCAACAACTCCGAAGGCGCTACGCTCTACGTCACCGACTCTCCCTGCATCGAGTGTGCCAAACTGATCATCCAAGCCGGCATCCGCCGTGTGGTGTTCTCGCGTTCCTACCGCCTCACCGACGGCATCGACCTGCTGCGTCGAGCCGGCATCGAAGTGCAACAGCTCCCCATCGAGGGCTACGAATGATTATTAAAAGACCCAATGAATACCCGATCTCGTCTTGTACCTATCCTATTAGCGCTGTCCGTGGTGCTGGGAATCGGCATAGGCCTGTTCTATGCCAACCACTTCTCCGGCAACCGCTTAAGCATCATCAACACGGGCAGCAACAAGCTCAACTATCTGTTGCAGATTATTGACAACAACTATGTTGACACGGTGAATGTCAACGACTTGGTAGAGGATGCCATGCCGCAGATACTCTCCGAACTCGACCCCCACTCCAGCTACATCAGCGCCAGCGATGCCGAGGAAACCACCGAGGAACTGCGCGGCAGCTTCTCCGGCATCGGTGTCCGTTTCACGATGCAGAAGGACACTGTGAACGTGATGAACGTCATCAAGGGCGGCCCTTCTGAGAAGGTAGGCGTACTGGCCGGCGACCGCATCATCGCGGCCGATGACAGCACCCTCGTGGGCATCGACAGTCGCGATGTGATGAAGCGGCTGCGCGGTGCCAGAGGCTCCAAGGTGAAGCTCACCCTTCGCCGCCACGGCTACAAGAAACCGCTCGACATCACCGTTGTGCGTGGCGACGTCCCCGTGGAGAGCGTCGATGGCTATTTCATGCTCAATAATCGCACAGGCTACATCTCCGTCGAGAGCTTCGGCGAGAACACTTATCCCGAGATGCTCACCGCTTTGGCACAGCTGAACGTTCGCGGCATGAAAGAGCTGGTCATCGACCTGCGCGGCAATCGCGGAGGCTATATGCAGACCGCCATCATGATGGCCAACGAGTTCCTGCCCAGTGGTCAGCTGGTGGTCTATACCGAAGGACGCAAGTCGCCCCGCGAAGAGTACTTCACCGACGGTCGCGGCACCTTCCAGCGCCTGCCGCTCATCGTACTTGTCGATGAGATGTCAGCCTCCGCCTCCGAGATCTTTGCCGGTGCCATTCAGGACAACGACCGTGGCACCATCATCGGTCGCCGTTCTTTCGGCAAGGGACTCGTCCAGCAGCCCATCGAGTTCAAGGACGGCAGCGTCGTGCGCCTGACGATAGCCCGCTACTACACGCCTTCCGGACGCTGCATCCAGAAGCCTTACGTGAAAGGCCACGGCGAGGACTACGAGAACGACCTCATGGCACGCTATGAGCGTGGAGAGTTCTTCTCAGCCGACAGCATTCATCAGGAAGGTCCCGAATACAAGACACGCATCGGTCGCACCGTCTATGGCGGCGGCGGCATCATGCCCGACATCTTCATCCCAGAGGACACCACGCTCTACACCAGCTACTACAAGGAGGCACAGTTCTCCGGTCTCACCATTCAGTACGCATTCCTCTTCACCGATGAGCATCGCTCACAGCTCATGCGCATGAGGAGTGTTGAGGATATGGAAGCCTGGCTCAAACGCCAGAACCTGCTGGAGAACTTCGCACGCTATGGCGAGGAACACGGCCTGAAGCGCCGCAACCTGATGCTCCACCGCAGCGCACCACTCTTTGAGCGCAGCCTGATATCCAACATCATCTACAACGCACAGGACCAGGACTGGCGCCTGCAGTACCTCTGCAAGAGCGATCCCGCTGTCCAGGAGGCACTCCGCCTCTTCCGCGACAACGCCTCTGTGCCAACCTTGCCCGCTGACAGCACCGATGTTCACAAAGACTGACATCCGCCAATCTATGAAACGCTACAAGGCCGCCTGTTCCGCCGAGGAACGGGCAAACTTGTCGCGTAAAGTCATGACTAAACTGAAGGGAACTGCCTCATGGCAGCAGGCGCACACGGTGCTGCTTTACCATTCGCTGCCGGACGAAGTCGATACCCACGCCCTCATCGCGGAGGCCGTTGCTGAGGGCAAGCGTGTTCTGCTTCCCGTGGTCGTTGGCGACGACCTGGAGTTGCGCGAATACCACCCTTCTACATCGATGATCGAAGGAGCGTTCCACATTCAGGAACCCACAGGAGCCCCCTTCACCGACTATACCTCCATCGACCTTGCTGTCGTCCCGGGCGTAGCTTTCACCCCCGAAGGACATCGTCTCGGGCGTGGACGCGGCTACTACGACCGCCAGCTCAGCCGTCTTCCAAAAGTCTTTAAGATAGGTGTTTGCTGGCCTTTCCAGCTTGTCGAGGCTCTGCCTACAGAGCCTCACGACCTCGCCATGAACGCCGTCGTCAGCTGAGCACTATATTCTCAATGACTTGGGCTCCCACATGCTGGTTCAGCTTGTGTACCAAGCTTTTGCGAGCATACATCAGTTCATTGCGCACAACCGACGAGGTCAGCCTCACGTACAACACACGATTGCGAATCTGCACGTCCTTGGTGTAGCGCGCAATTCCCTCGCCCATCACCTCGGGCCAAGCCTCTACGAGGCGGTATTCGTTGTAGGGTGTCTCCAGCCCCTCCTCGCGCAGGAACTGTTGCACGAGCAATCCCACGGCTTCTGCCTTCTGCCTTCTCATGGTGAAATCCTCCCTTCTTGAACGTGGAACAGGCGATAGTCACCGCCCATGCGCGACAGAATCTGGTCGAGGTGGTCGCGATTCGTGTCCGTGATGAATATCTGTCCGTAGCTGTCCCCAGCCACCAGCCGCACGATGCGTTCCACGCGGTCGGCATCCAGTTTGTCAAAGATGTCGTCGAGCAGCAGCAGCGGTGTGGTACGGCTGCCTGTGCGCTTGAGGAAATCGAACTGAGCCAACTTCAGGGCAATCAGATAAGTCTTGTTCTGCCCCTGCGAGCCCTCGCGCTTGATGGGGAATCCGCCAAGCGTCATCTCCAGGTCATCCTTGTGCACTCCATGGAGAGAATAGCCCATGACCAAGTCCTTGGCCCTGTCACGCCGGATGACATCCAGCAGCGGTCCGCGCTGGGCATGAGAGACATAGCGCAGCCCCACCTCCTCGCGTTCCAGACTCAGATAAGCGTAAATCTGCTGGAAGATAGGCTGAAACTCACGGACATAACGCTCGCGGGCTTCATAAACCACCTGCCCATAGCGAGCCATCTCCTCTTCCCACAATCCGAGCAACTCCTCATCGGGCGCTGGCTCCTCCTGTTTGAGCAGGGCATTGCGCTGTAGCAGTGCTTTGTTGTAGTTCATCAGCGCATCAATATAGTTGCGGTCGGTCTGCGAGATGACGATGTCCATGAATCTGCGGCGCTCCTCGCTGCCTCCGGCAATGAGCATAGCGTCAAGAGGCGACACCATCACCAGCGGAATCAACCCTATGTGCTCCGCCAGCCGCTTGTAGGGTTTCTTGTTGCGCTTGAGCTGCTTCTTGGCGCCACGCTTGATGCCCAGATAAATCTCCTCAGCCGTTCCGTCCTCGTGTACATAGTGCCCCTGCACAACGGCAAACTCCTCGTCGTGGCAGATGCACTGACTGTCCGCCCCTCCCGTGGCGCTCTTGCACAGCGAGAGGAAGCAGATGGCATCCAGCAGATTGGTCTTGCCCTCGCCGTTATGCCCGATGAAGCAGTTCATCTTGGGCGAGAGCTCCAAATCAGCCTGCCTGATGTTCTTGTAGTTCAGAATGGAAAGCTGTTGTAAAATCATGTCCGTGCGGCCGCATATCAGCCGAAAAGCGCTACAAAGGTAGTCAAATATTAGCGGAAAACACGAAATAATGTGCAAAAAAGTTGAGCGTCACAAAGATTTTGACTACTTTTGCGGCGCTTTATGCGAGCACCCGCGCACGCGTCAATAGAAATAACAATAAAAACATAATAAAAAATGGCAAAGAAACAAGTACAACAGGCTCCCGAGAACATCGAGGCAGTGACCAAAACCGAAGCATTCATTGACAAGTACAAGAAGCACATCGTCTATGGCGTATGCGCCATCATTGTCGTGGCAGCAGCCATCATCGGCTACACCCAGTTCATCAGCAAACCCCGCGCACAGAAGGCCAATGAGGCTCTGTTCCGCTGCGAGACCTATTTCCAGGCTGACAACTACGACAAAGCGCTCAACGGCGACGGTCAGGGTTGCGTAGGCTTCCTCAAGGTCATCGACGAGTACGGCTGCACCGATGCTGCCAACCTGGCCAAGCTCTATGCCGGCATCTGCTATGCACAGACCGACAAATGGCAGGAAGCTGCCGATATGCTTGAGGACTTCAGCCTCCAGGACGATGCCATCATCTCCCCCACCGCACTGGCTGCTCTGGGCAACGTCTATGCCAACCTTGGCGACAACGAGAAAGCCATCAAGACTCTCTTGAAGGCAGCCAAGACTGCTGACAACGCAAGCCTCACACCCACTTTCCTGCTGCAGGCCGGTGAGCTCTACGAGGCTGAGGGCAAGCCCGAAAAGGCTCTTGAGCTCTATCAGGAAATCAAGAACGAGTATGTCAATTCCATGGCTTTCCAGGAGATTGACAAGTACATAGAGCGTGTGAAGCAGTAATGGCTACCGCCTATCACCATCTCTCAGACTACGACCCCGCTACCGTCCCCTCGGCTGAGGGGATGCGCGTGGGCATCGTCGTAGCCGACTGGAACGACCGCTACACCTATGCGATGGCCGACGGCGCCATCGCCACCCTGAAGCGCCACGGCGTCCAGGCCGACGACATCACCGTCAAGCATGTGCCGGGCAGCTTCGAACTCATCTATGGCGCCACATGGATGGCAGAGCATCTCGAGTTGGATGCCATCATCGCCATCGGCTGCGTCATCCGCGGCGACACACCGCACTTCGACTACATCTGTCAAGGCACCACACAAGGGCTGGCCGAGCTGAACCTGCGCGGCGACATACCCGTCATCTACGGACTCCTCACCTGCAACACTCCCGAGCAGGCTGAAGCACGCACGGGCGGTGTCCTGGGCAACAAAGGCGACGAATGTGCTATCACCGCCATCAAGATGGTGGCTTACGGAGAGGTATAAGTGGCAAAGGAGAAACAAAAGACCATTAACATCAAGAACCGGAAGGCAGAGTTCGACTACTACCTGACGGACAAATACACGGCAGGCCTTGTCCTTACAGGCACGGAGATCAAAAGCATCCGCCTGGGCAAGGCCAGTCTTGTTGACACCTATTGTGTCATCACCAACGGTGAGGTGTGGGTCAAGAACATGAACATCGCGCAGTACTTCTACGGCACCTACAACAACCACGCCGCCCGCCGCGACCGCAAGCTCCTGCTCAACCGCCGCGAGATACACCGTCTCCAGAACGCCATCAAGAGCCCCGGATTCACCATCATCCCGACGCTCCTCTTCATCGACGAGAACGGCCGTGCCAAGCTGGACATCTGCCTGGCGCGAGGCAAGCACTCCTATGACAAGCGCGAGACCCTCAAGGAGAAAGAGGACCGCCGCGCCATTGACCGCCAGTTCAAGCACAACTATTAACCCAACTCTCATGTCACAAGCCTCAGCAGCCGAAGACACAGGCGCCTCACTCGACCACATCTGCGAAGAGCTTCTCAACACCGTAGGCGGCGAGCTCAATGCCGAAGCCATGAGCCGGCTCAATGCCGACCAGATCACCCTCCTCGCCTATCAAATTCTGCGTCGGGAAGTGATGGAAGGCGGCTTTATCCAGCTCATCCACAACGGCTACGGACCCTTCATCTTCCACAACCCCTTTGCCAAGGCCATCCGTCTGTGGGGCGAGGAAGCCGAAGCGGACACCGGCACAGCCATCCTCCACGATTTCTCTAAGCTGATCTACAAAGGGCGCAAGCTCTTCGACCAGGAAGGCGAAGCTCTCACCCACCCCTGCACCGACGAAGAGTTCATGGCCCTCTACGAGCAGCATCCCGCCTTCGACGACCTCGACGACGAATTCATCGACACCGAGGAGGACATCACCGCCACCATCATCCGCTACATAGAGAACTCCCCGAGATTCCGTTGAATCCCGGGGAGCCTCATTTTATTCAGTCTATTTATTTAATGTAGAAGGGACTGCCGACGCCCACGCCGCCTTTGCGCAGGCTGCCGTACTTGCCGTTGCCGATATAATCCTCGGTCCACATACGTGAGCAGCACTGAAGGCCGTACTCATCCTTGTAGATATAGTAGCCGTAGATATTGCGGTTGACGGGCACCGGACCGCGCATCTTCACATCCCACTGACCGCTGGTGATGATGACATCCACCACCTCGGGGTCGTCGGCCTTAGCCACAGCCAGAGCCTGAGCCTTCATCGAAGCGTGCAATGCGCCGGCGCTGGGTCTCGGCTTACGCTCGATATTTTCCGGCTTATTGTACTCGCAGGCCTTCTCCACGGCATTCGCATACATACTGCAGAGATTATACATCACACCGAGGTTGACATCGTAGTTCGATTTGTCTTCCTGGAGGACTGTCCTCAGTCCGTAGGTGAGCTGCTGATACTTGCGCATTCTGGCAGCGGCACTGGTGGCTGCAGCCATCTCTTCGGCATTGAGGAATGTGCCGTCATCTTTCAACGTGACGAAGGTGAACTGCCCGTTCTTCTCCATGGCGTAGCAACCGATGCCACCCCCCTTCTCGCTGGTGATGAGGTAGCGGGCATTCGATCCGTTGATGGCACCCTGGCTCGACACCTGCACGTTCAGCACGTTGGAGCTCACAATCGTTCTCAGTTCATAAAGCAGGCGCAGGAAGTTCTCGTTCTCCTGGCGAGCCACATTGCTGGCCTCTGAGTAATCCTGCCGAGCCAGAATGCTCAGGTTGTTCTTGTATCGGGAGAGGTTCTGGTCGCGCAAAGCTGTAATCTCTTCATCGCTCACATTGGCAATATCATAGAGGAACGCGCGCGTGTCCTTGCCATTGTATTGTCCACCCGACATGGGCCAAGGTGCAGCACCGAGATTACCCGCTGTGGCCGCACTGACAGCATTGCCCACGTCACCGCCGTTACCGGCAAGGTTACCGACAGACTGTTTAGCGCTCTCCTTCACCTTTTTGGCGAGTCCTTTCAGCCCTCCGAATTGTGCGTAAGCAGGCTGAGCCGCCAACAATGTCATGGCCAGCACCAGACCGAGCTGACAGAATAGTGTTTTTGCAGTTTTTTTCATAGTCCTAATGGTTTTAAAGATGGTTTCAGCTTCAAAAATACAAAGGATTTGTCAAACTTGTACTCAAAAACCTTTATATTTTTGTTAAGAGCTCAATAATTAACATTTGTTCAAGGTTGCTTAAAACGCAGTTCAGCCTCCAGCATCTCCAGTTTGGGCATACGGAAGCCCGCCGCACGAGCAATCTCTATCGGACGCGTGTAGAGATAGTGAATCTCCATCGGACGGTGGAAGTCGTAATCCAGTTTCATCGAAGGGCTGTAAGGCGTCATCGCGTCAGTGATAGCAATCATGCTGTCCACGAACTCCTCGTCGATACCCGTCACCCCTAAATGGCGGGCAGCGCCCACCACCTCCAGCATCTGTTCGCGTATGAGCCAGCGCGTAGCCGGGTTCTTCAGCAGCAGGTCCGTCTGCGTGTCCAGGGCCACTGTCATGCCGTTGAATGGCATATTCCACACAGCCTTCTTCCATCGCGCCTCCTCGTATGGGACTTCAGCTGCCTGAACACCGGCGCTGGTGAAGTCATCGATAATCTGCTGGAACACAGCTTCGTTGCGGCATGAATAGTTGCCCAGATTGATGCTGCCATAGCACTGGTGGTTCACGTGCCCGGGTTTCGTCTTGGCAGAGCAGATGAATGCCAGCCCTGCCACCAACTGCACACCGGGGAACATCTGCTGCACGTCAGCCTCCACGCCGATGCCGTTCTGTATCAGCACCACCACGCTGTGGTCGTGGAGCAGTGGCGGCACCAGCGTAGGCAACAGATGGTTGTTGGTGGTCTTCAGTCCCACAACCACCACATCGCACTTCGGCATCTCTTCTGCGTGTTGATAGACGTTGATGTCGTCCAGATGGAACGACCCGTCGCACGAGTCGATTTGCATTCCGTGTTCCTTCACAAACGCATAGTCGCTGTGCGAGAGGAAGTGCACCTCCTGCCCGCTATAGGCCAGCTTACTGCCATAGTAGCCGCCGATGGCCCCTACACCAATGATTCCGTATCTCATAGTTCCCCTATTTCATTCATACCATAGTTCTTTGTCAGCATATCATAGTGCAGCGTCTCCAGCTCCTCGAGCGTCAGGCTGTTAACTGCTGCCTCAATCTTCCGAATCAGCTCTTCCCTTCTATGCTCGTCCGATGGGCGGTATCTATTGTAAAAATCCATGTCTTTCTTTGTTTCTGCGGCAAAGATACAAGGATTAGTTAATAATAAAAAAGAAAAGAATGAAAAAAATAAATTATCTTTAGAACATCTCGATGTTAAGGCGAATCCAATACTTGATGAAGGTCGGAAAGGTCGGGAAAGATGGTTGTTCGGTCGCGACCGAACGACCGATACATATAGACGTTTTGGCCTTAACATATAGACGTGTCGGCCGTAACATATAGGCGTGTTGGCCAGCGCATTCAGTGGTAAAGGAGGAGTGTCATCAGGGACGAAAGTGCTTTGTATCTCTCTCTTTAAGAAATCAGACGCCAATCGTCTGACCTTTTGTTGCGTTTTTACATTTTTAGTGGACTAGTGATTATTATTACAAGGTTCATGCGCACGCCGCACAAACGACAAGCGCCTAACTACGCAAAGCCTGACAAGTTCTCCGCAGCCATCGGCAACGGCATATCCACATCCTCATACCGTTGAGGCCCCGTTGTTCCATGGTTCCGAGCCTGATCCTGCAGCCATATATGGTTCAGCGTGAACGCTATCGCGTCCAAAGTCTCAACCCGCTTTGCAGGTTTCAGTTCACACTCCCACACCGTAATGCAGTGCCATCCCATCTCCGCCAGCTTGCGCAGTTCCTCGCGGTCCCGCACCATATTTCTCCGTATCTTCGCCACCCAGAACTCGCGGTTCGTCTTTGGAATCTTGCAGCACTCCGAACTCTCAATTGTAAATTGTAAATTGTCAAATTGTAAATTGGTGTGGTGTCCATGCCAAAAACACCCATTCACGAAGATGCAAGTGCGGTACTTCTTCAGTACCAAGTCCGGATGTCCCGGCAGCCGTCTGTCGTTCAGTCTGTAGCGGAATCCCCTACTCCACAGCCCCTTGCGCACAATCATCTCCGGCTTCGTATCCTTCGATCGGATTGCCGCCATATTCTTGTGTCGTTGCTGTGGTGAGAGTTTATCCATATTACTTCAAAATAAATTTATCTCGCGTCTCATATAGAATTGCTGTCCCGTTTGTTTTAGGCGGATTATATCCGCCCCACCGTCCCGCCTCATCACCGTTCCACCAATACCCGCCCAATCTCATTCAGGGCCACAAACCTGTATCGTTGTGATTCCACAGGAATTGCTGTAAAACAATAGTGCTTTGCCTCAGCTTTCTGACGCAACGTTTTTTCAACAGCCATCTTGACAACAGGATTGACAAAAGCGCTCTCATCTGGCTCCATGAGCAACAACTGGCCCTTTGAACAAGCCTCGAAATAAGTCCCGCCCGGTTTGTAGAAGCGCTCTTGCGGCGACCCTTCTGCCGGAAAACCGTCGTTCAGTAACACCACCAAGGGGAACCCATGCTCACGCACCGTTCGGGCTATCTTCCGTTCACCTTTGCTAATCGCTGCCGTATAGGTCACAGCACCATTATGGGCTGCTCCCAGCACCTCTTTCAACCGCTTCTCTATCTGTTCTTCGCTGACACTCCTGCTCATCTCCACCAGTTGCCTGTCCGGCCATTCCAGCAAAAAGTGATTACCCAAAGATGTAAACTGCAGCCCACACACTTCCGTCTTTCGATGCATACGAAAAAGTTCTGGATTCTGCCTCCGTTGCCAAGCACGCTCCGCATTAGCTTTCACATATTCAATCATTGCGTGAAGCTGCCCCTTGTGCGTCAGCACACGATAGAAGGGCGGGGCATCATATAGGTTCTCTGTGAACCCCAGCTTACGTGCCTCCCCCTTGCAGCCTTGCATATATCCCCGTACCACCTCCCTGATGCTACGGGACATCGTCCGCTGCACCTGCAACACGATGTGATGATGATCAGGCATCACTTTGTCGGCAAGAATCTTTATCTCAGGACACATCTCCAGCAACCGGCGCTCTTGATTGATAAGAGCCCAGCCTATCGGACTCTTCTCCACTACGGCCTCAGAACCACTATGCGTGAGCTTTCCGAACAACGCCTGTCTTGAGTTTGCCACCATCGTGACATGCACAATACAAGGTTTGCGCCAAGCTCCAGGCTCCAACCATGTGAAGGTCTCATTCTTGGCTATGCCTGTCTTTTCGTCTGTCATTAGCAAATCAAATATGCATTCAAGTGACGGGACACCAACTCCCATCGTTCTTTGCGTCTGCAAAGTTAGTCATTTTTTTGCACACAACACTACATTATCGTTTTTTCCGATACCTCTCACGCATTTTTCTTCACATTACATTCCCGGCATTACAGTCCCAAGCATTACAGTCCCAAGCATTACAGTCCCAAGCATTACAGTCCCAAGCACATCCTTTCTCCTATTTTCCCATTATGTCCCGTCTTTTTTCTGCGGATTTTATCCGCAGATACATCCCTCCCTTGATAAACTCACAAGTCTGAATATAGAGGTTCAATGAACCGCCTGTTCTTCACAATGTCTAAAGAACTCATCACGTGATTTACAAACACCCCGATAAGCATACTTTACCAATCCAAACCTCGCAGGACGTTCCAATGGAGTCCAGTCATCCACATCAAATCTAATACGAATAGGATAAGTGGCATCATCTACTCGATTTTGTTAGGCGCTCCAACAGATTGCCAATCTTGTCGGCATCGCCCTCAATGCGCGAGAGAATCTTCATATTGGTTATTTCATCCAATGCGCGAAGAATCACATCATCCTCCGACTCATCGTCTTTCCTGTATGGCAGGTTGTTTACGATGTAAAGCAAAGCCATTCATTCCTCATCGAATAGCCACCTCTTGAAGTATTTACTCGCGCCTGCTTCGTGGCCCTTTCGCTTGCAAAGTTACACAATAAAGTAAAAAGTGAAAAATGAAAGAGTGAAAAAAGAAGGTTAAAGTAAAAAAAACATCTACCTCTTTCGGGATGAAGATATAAAGAAGACCTCGCGACGCAATAGGGCGAGGGCTCACAGGACCTTATGCGAAGATAGTAAAACAAGTTGTTTTACCCTGAAAGATGCAGCTAAAAATGCTTTAAGATGAAGATCTTCAAAGGTAAAACAACTTGTTTTACTTCTAATCATTAACTGGGGATACCTGTATCCCCGACATGTTGTACATCTTTCCGTCGCGTATGATATAGATATGTCCGTTGCGTAGCACCTTGAGGCTTTGATCCTTCACGGCTTTGATATCGTCTATCCCGTCCGGCACAGACAGCACATTGTCCAGCAGTTGGCGGATGGCGTTGCATTGAGCCAAGTCGGTATCGGATGTAAAATGCACAGTGTGGTTCTGCGCCGGCAGAATGAATTTGCGGACATTGGTGCCGTTGATGTACTCATCGCGCATTGCCGCTCGGTGTGCGGATGTACTCTATGCTGCGGATGTTCTTGGCCCGTAGCGTCGCCACGTCTTCGGCTTGTGCCTCCATGCCG
>CACZSQ010000078.1 GCA_902783885.1 uncultured Bacteroidales bacterium | reverse complement strand
GGAGAGAGAGGGATTCAAACCCCCGGAACGGACAAGCCGTTCACCGGATTTCGAGTCCGGCCCAATCGGTCACTCTGGCATCTCTCCAAGCACTGTTTTCTTCCGAAAGCGGCGGCAAAGGTACTGATTTAAGTGAAAAGTGAAAAATGAATGAGTGATTTTTTTTATTTTTTTTGCTCAAAGCATCACTTTGCAACCCAGTTGCACGTTGTTTGCCGTACCTTTGCAGCGAAATTAAACATTGAACCTTATGATGATTTGGTTAGAACATTACTGGGATGCGCTGGTCATGATGACCGCTGAGATGGCTCCCTATCTGCTGTTGGGTTTCCTGATAGCAGGCATATTGCGGGCTTTTGTGCCCAGAACACTGTATGCTAAACACTTGGCTCCGAGAAATATGAAGAGCGTGGTGAAAGCCGCTGCCATTGGTATTCCCTTGCCCCTGTGCTCCTGTGGCGTCATCCCCACGGCGGTGGGATTGCGCAAAGAGGGTGCCAGCCACGGAGCCTGCACGGGCTTCCTGATAGCTACTCCACAGACGGGTGTTGACAGCATCGTGGCCACCTACTCGTTAATGGGCTTGCCCTTTGCCGTCGTGCGCCCACTGGCGGCTCTGTTCACGTCTATGTTCGGGGGATGGCTGGTCAACCGCTACGCACGTGAGGATGAGGCAACCTCTGCTGAAGCCGTGGAACACGGCGAAGCCGACCATTGTGGTGACGATGACTGCCATTGCCACCACGATGACTGCCATTGTGAGCACGACGGCTGTCACTGCCACCACGACCACGACACGCAACCCACGACGTTCTGGGGTAAGGTTGTGGGCGCTTTGGACTATGCCTTTGTAGATATGATGCAGGACGTAGGCAAGTGGCTTGTCGTAGGCCTCCTGATAGCAGCCCTCATCACGGTCGCCATTCCCAGCGAGTGGCTGGCAGCTTTGCATGACTACAAACTGCTGAATATGCTGATTGTCCTGGCTGTGGCGATTCCTATGTATGTTTGTGCCACGGGATCTATTCCTATTGCCGTGTCGCTCATGGCCAAGGGGCTGACACCCGGTGCTGCCCTCGTGCTGCTGATGGCGGGCCCTGCCGTCAATTCAGCTTCCATGCTGGTGATTGGCAAGGTCTTCGGACGACGCACGCTCACGCTGTATGTCCTCTCTATCATCATTGGGGCTATGGTATTTGGCTTGGGCATCGACTATCTGCTGCCGCAGGACTGGTTCGCTGTGCAGGCTGGCTTCGCCGATGTCGGGCACTGCGCCCATGGCTTGTCTGTGATGGATTGGGTGTGGGTAGCCCTTCTCGTGGCGCTGCTTGTCAACGCTTTCTGGCAGATGCACCGCCATGGCCATTGCCACGAAGGTCATGGGGAGAATGGGGCTTGTGAGTCTCATGGGTCGAATGAGTTCAATGGGGCTCATGTGACTCAGTACACTATTTCCGGCATGAGCTGTAACCACTGCAAGGCTAACGTGGAGCGTGCTATCCGAGGGGTTGAAGGTGTTGAGGCTGTGGAGGTGGACCTGACAACCGGAATAGCCACGGTCACAGGCCACCACGACTCGGACAAACTCATACGGCGAATAGATGATTTCGGTTATGGAGCCGTGATTATTAGCAATCGTTAAGCGGCGTATCACAAATATTGCAATCATCAGGGGCCAATAGTGATGGCGGCCGACAGCACGGGGCATTTCCTGCCCGACTATGCTGCCGACCGCCATATCACGCACTATTTCCCGTTCCCAGTAGCAGAAGGGAAATAAGGCGAGAGATCACTCGGTCACTTAATTGTTGAAGTAGCTGATTTGATAGATACCTGCCCCATTGAGATTGAGGTAGGCTGCAAAGTTGAAAGTGTACTTTTTGAAGTCGGCGCTGATGAAGCCGGATTCGAGCACGAAGGGATAGTCTTTGGTCTGGGGCTCTGAACCAGCATTGGGCCCTTTCTTCGTCATCGTGATATAATCCACGTTGTCGGGGAAAAACCAGTCGGTGTGTTCCTCGTTCACGGTGGGCACGATGGGCTTGGTGAACGTGTAGCCTACGTTTGTCTTGGTCATCTTGACGCCCTTCAGCGTAGATTTCTTTGCGGTCCACGTGGGGCTGAAGTAGGAGATATCGACGGTGTTGTCGTCAATCTTCTTAATCTCGATTGTCTCTTCAAAAGTTTCGATGGGTGCACCATGCACAACAGCCTTCGACTGACCCGCGTAGGTGCCATATACGCTCGTGCGCTGGGAATCCTGTTCGGTGTTGGGCTTTGGATCATCGTCATCATCGCCGCAACTGGCGACAAAACCGGCACTGCACACGAGGGCCAGTGCCAAGAGAAAAGTCTTCTTGTTCATAAGATATAAGTGTTTAGGATTTGTGATTCTTCTATTTTGTGCGGGCAAAGATAAGTATAATCTGCGATTCCCTCCTCATTATTTGTGGGTAAAATGATTCCGTGGCGTGAAAATCATCATTATTGGTGAGCAAAAGTCATTGAAAAACCTTACCTTTGCGCCCGAATTAATTACGTGATAGTCTATCCATAAAGTCAGATAATACCCTTGAACCTGCTTCTTTCTTTATTATTATTCATGGTCGGTGCTCCGGAATCGGCAGACACGCTCCACACGACCGACATCGAGGAAGTCGTTGTTGTCTCCACTCCGAAGGAGACACTGCGCTTGCGTCAGCAGCCCTTGGCCTCCACATCATTGTCCCAGGCTCAGATGATGGAACGCGGCATAGCCGATGTCACGACTCTGTCGGCCAATGTCCCCAATCTGTTCATCCCCTCCTACGGTTCGCGCCTCACCACGGCGGTCTATATCCGCGGTATCGGGTCGCGCGTCAATACGCCTTCCGTAGCGCTCTATGTCGATGGCGTGCCGCAAGTGTCGGCAGCCAGCTACGACTTCAACTACGCCGGCGTCGATCGCATCGACGTGCTGCGCGGCCCGCAGGGTACCCTCTATGGGCGCAACTCTATGGGCGGTGTCATTCGCGTCTATACGAAAAATCCGATGCAGTATCAGGGTACTGACCTCATCCTCGGCGGCTCCATGGCTGCTAATGGCGGCAGTGGTGGCTTTGGCCGGGGGCACGTCAGCGTGACTCACTACCACCGCATTAGTGATCGTTTTGCCTTCAGCGCCAATTTCTTCGGTCTGCGTGACGGCGGCTACTTCTGCAATCAGGCACGCGACAACGAGTACATCGATGATCAGACCGACCTCGGCGCACGTATGCGCTTCGTCTTCCGTCCGTCGTCAACGCTCGATATCGATCTCGTGGCTTCCCATGAGTGGCTGCGCCAGGGCGGTTATCCTTATGAATATCAGGGCGCGGTGGGCTCACCCTCCACGCCCGAACCTTCTACGCAGGCAGGTACCATCGCCTACGACAATCGCAGCGGCTACCGACGCAACCTGACCAATGCCGGCCTCACGGTGGAGAAGCGGTGGCGGCGGGCTACGCTTACCAGTGTCACCGGTTTTCAGCACCTCCACGATTGTATGGATATGGATCAGGACTTCACCTCCGTGAACCTCTACACACTCCAGCAGCGCCAGAATATGAACACCCTTTCCGAGGAACTGATTCTCAAGTCTTCCGAGCAGTTCTCCAGCCAGCGGAATTCCAAAAATAACTATTCCTGGCTCTTCGGCGCTTCAGCCTTTCAGGTATGGGCTCGCACCGACGGCCCCGTCACGTTCCGTTCCGACGGCATTGGCTGGCTCAACGGGATTATCAACCAGCAGGGTAACGCCCATCTGCCTACCATCACCAGCCACGATGCCATGGGTAATCCGCAGTACACGATGAATTTCGTGTTCGACGATAAGATACTCGGTGACGAGTTGGGCATTCCTGGTTCCTATCGCACTCCGACCACAAACACAGCCCTGTTCCATCAGAGCACCATCAGCGACCTCTTGGGCATTAAAGGACTGACGCTAACGGCTGGGTTGCGCCTTGACTACGAGCACTTGCGCCTCGACTACGATCCCCACTATGCCTTCCGCCATCGTTATGGTCTCGGCGGGCGGCTCACATACCCCGACGGTTCTGTGAACGATGGGATGAAACTGGTGCCGCCTCGTAACTTCAGCGTGACTGACGGACTCGAAGGCTCGCTTTCCAAGGACTATCTTCAGCTGCTACCGCGAGTAGCCTTGAGCTATGCCTTCGACGCGCAGCAGAAAGTGATTTACGCCTCCGTGTCGCGTGGCTATCGCTCAGGAGGCTATAACTTCCAGATGTTCAGCGACCTTCTTCAGAAGCGTATGCAAACGATGATGATGAAAGATGTGGCGAACGTCACCGTGCCTGTGGTGGATGCTGTGACGATGATTCCAGCGGACGTGAAGACGAAAGTGCGCACCATGCTTATTCAGATGGGAACAGAACAACCCACCGATGTGGAGGCTGCTACCTGGTATGAGCCAGAGACCTCGTGGAACTACGAGGTGGGCTCTCACCTCAGCTTCTTCGACGGGCGCTTGAAAGCCGACCTGGCAGCCTTCTGGATGGAGACGCGCAACCAGCAGGTGTCAAAGATGTCGGAGGGCGGGCTGGGTCGCGTGACCGTCAACACCGGCCGCAGCCGCAGTATCGGCGCAGAGGCTGCCGTCAGTGCCCAGCTCACCGACCGCCTCTCGCTTCAGACCGCCTACGGCTTCACCGATGCTCGTTCCCGAGGTGATCGCAGCGGCTTCGTGCCGTTCATTCCGCGCCATACCTTCTCCGTGGGCGCTACGCAGGAGATTCCTATTGGCGGCACGGACGATGTCATAAGCCTTCACGCTGACTACCGTGGGGTGGGGCGCATCTACTGGACCGAGGGAGGTGATGCCTGGCAGAATTTTGCCGGCACGCTGAATTGCCGTCTCGCCTATCGCCATCCAGGAGCCGTTCATACAGAGTTGGCATTCTACGGCGAGAACCTGCTCAGCACCCGCTTCCAGACCTTCTATTTTGAAACAATGCAGCGGGGCTTCGCGCAGTACGCTCGCCCCGCTGAACTTGGATTGCAGTTGCGGTTCAGGTTTTAGCTCTTCGCTGCTTACTCCCGCTCCAGCCAGGCAATGGCCTGACCCTTAATGACCTTCTTGCCTTGGAAGGTGGTGATGTCCACCAGCTTACCGGCCAGGCCGGCCTTGATGGGCAGCAGCTGTCCGTACTGCGTCTGCAGGAAGCAGACGATGTCGCCTTCCTTGTATTTCGTACCGATGGCAGGCTCTGTGCAGCGCGTCACGCCGGCATCGCCGCTGATCTCGTAGAGAATCTGTCCGTTCTCGGGTGCCGTGATGGCGTCGGCCTTGGCGTGCTTGAAGGCTGAGAGTTCCTCCAGTGACACCTTGGGGCCGGCCGTGGACTGAGCCTTTGCTACCTTGGCCTTCTCCAGGTCTGCGAGGAAATTCTTCTTGGCCTGGCCACTCTTGTAGTTGCGGTACTGCTCGGGGTGCATCGCCAGTTCGTAGAGCTCTTCATCGTCCTGACCGCGGTCCCAGCCGTTCTGCTTCATCTCTTCAATGAAGTCGGGCAGGGCGTTCTTGAGGAGTGTGTGCGGGTCGGCATCGGTGAACTCGCGGCCTTGCTTCTTGGCCAGTTCCTTGAGTTCGGGATCGATGGTGCCGGGAATCTTGCCGCTCTTGCCCAAGATCATACCCCACATGGAGTCGTCCATCATCACGAAACGGCCCTTGCCCTGAGCTATGGTGAGCAGGTTCATGAGAGCTATGTTCTTGACATACTGCGAGAAGGGTGTCACCAATGGGGGATAACCCACGCGCGGCCACACGTAGGCCACCTCGTCGAACAACTGCACGAGAATCTCGTCGGTGGTCAGCTCCGGCTGGTCCTTGGCCTTGAGCGTCTGGTTGATGACGCCGTGTATGCCGGCCAGATCGGCCATCATAGAACCCATCATGCCGCCGGGGAGTCCGCAGCCGAGGAGCAGCGATGACATGTGTTTGTTGCCCGGGTTGATGAAATAGCCGAGCCAGTCGTCGATGAACTCCTGCGTCAAGGCGCGTGCGCGCATATACGCGTTCATATTGATTTCTTTCACCTCGAAGCCCTCGTTCTTCAGCATCGACTGCACGGAGATGATGTCTGGATGCACCTTGCCCCATGAGAGCGGCTCAATGGCGGTGTCGATCACGTCGGCGCCATTGTTGCACACTTCCAGGATTGAGGCCATGCTCAATCCCGGGCCGCTGTGGCCGTGGTACTGGATGATGATTTCGGGGTGTTTGGTTTTGATGGCCTTCGTCAGGGCTCCCAAGAGTGCGGGCTGACCGATGCCGGCCATGTCCTTGAGACAGATCTCCTCAGCGCCGGCGGCGATGACCTGATCGGCGATGTCGGAGTAGTACTCCACCGTGTGCACGGGAGAGGTGGTGATGCAGAGTGTGGCCTGGGGCGTCATGCCTGCAGCCTTGGCCCACTTCACGCTCGGAATGATATTGCGGACATCGTTCAATCCGCAGAAGATGCGGGGAATGTCCACGCCCTGGGCGTGCTTCACCTTGTACTGGAGCTCGCGCACGTCGTCGGGAACGGGGTACATTCTGAGGGCGTTGAGGCCGCGGTCGAGCATGTGCGTTTTGATGCCCACTTCGTTGAAGGGCTTACAGAACGCGCGCACGGCAGCGTTGGGGTTCTCGCCAGCCAGCAGGTTCACCTGCTCGAAGGCACCGCCGTTGGTTTCCACGCGGTCGAAGACGCCCATGTCAATGATGGCGGGAGCGATGCGCTCAAGCTGGTCCTTGCGTGGCTGGAACTTGCCAGAACTCTGCCACATATCGCGATAGACGAGGCTGAATTGGATTCTCTTCTTCATACTATTCTTGTTTTATTTCTTTTTAAACTGCCCGACAAAAGTAGTGATAATTTTGCAAATCCGATGCAAATAATTCCAAAAAACATCGTCGTGGGCAAAAGATTCATTAACTTTGCACGCGAAAAGTCATTCATCATGCAGTCCTTGACCCTTTTTGAACTTAATCAGCTTGTGCGTGAAACACTTGAGCAGACGTTCACCGATGCCTATTGGCTGGAGGCTGAGCTTGCCGAGGCACGACTGGCCTCCAACGGCCATTTCTACGTGGAGTTTGCACAGCGCGATGCCTCGGGGCGTCAGTTTATAGCCCGTGCCCGCGGCACGATGTGGGCCCGTGCCTACGCGTTGCAGGCACCTCTCTTCGAGCGCGCCACTGGAGAGCGCCTGCGTGCCGGCCTGAAGGTGCGCGTGCTCGTCAGCGTTGAGTTTCACGAGGTGTACGGCTATTCCCTCAACATACAAGAGATAGACCCTGCATTCACGCTTGGTGAGATGGCCTTGCGGTGCCGCGAGATACTGGACCAGTTGGAGGCCGACGGCATCCTCCATGACAACCAGCAGCTGCCGCTGCCGCGACTCCTCAAGCGTGTGGCAGTCGTATCCTCGGCGGGTGCCGCGGGCTATGGCGATTTTCAGCATCAGCTCCTCAACAACGACTACGGCCTCTTTTTCCACTGCCAGCTGTTCCCAGCTGTGATGCAGGGCGCCCATGTCGAGGAGAGCGTCATGGCCGCCCTGGCAGCCATTGCCGATGAAGCCGAGAAGTGGGACTGCGTTGTCGTCATCCGTGGCGGCGGTGCCACCAGCGACCTCTCCGATTTCAACACTTATTCTTTGGCAGCCGCTGTGGCGCAGATGCCCCTCCCCGTCATCGTAGGCATAGGTCATGAGCGCGACGAGACCGTGCTCGATGCGGTAGCCCACACGCGAGTAAAGACGCCTACCGCTGCGGCTGCGTTTCTGATCGAGCATGGCGCAGACGAGCTGGCTGCCCTCCAACATTTCAGCACTGTCATTGTTCAGGGCGCTCAGCAGCGGCTCAACAGCTCCCACCAGCGCCTTCTCCAACTCACCAGCCAACTGCCGCGTGTCTCGGTGCTCACCTTGCGCGAAGCAGCCCACAGCCACGAACTGCTGAATCGCAGCATCTTGCAGGCTGCTCACTTACGACTGGAACGTGCTGACAACCAGGTTGTACAGTTGCAGACACGTTTCACGCAGGCCTCCCGTTTACGGCTGGAACGCGCTGCCAGTCAGGTTGCGCAGTTGCAGGCACGCCTCACAGCCCTCGACCCCGTTCATCAGCTTCGCCGCGGCTTTGCCCTCGCCTATGATGCACAGGGCCGCCTCCTCACCTCTGCTGCGCAACTGCAGGCTGGTGACTCCGTATGCCTCCGTCTGTCAGAGGGCTCTGCTACCGCCCAGATTACTCATGTCCAACCGTGAGGATTAATGATGCTTAATTTCCTTAGGTAGCAATCTTACCCGCTGAAGATGCAGGTCTTATCGCCTTAAGATACATATCTTACTCGCTTAAGATGCATATCTTATTGCCATAAGATTTGTACGCTCAGTCTTAGGAAGATGAGGAAGATGGTAGTAGGGGTGGGGCGTAGCGTTCGCCTATTCCGGCAGCCACTTGTGAGATGGCATATCAACACAGCCGTTGGCTTTGAGGCGCACGCCCTCTGACATGAGGAGGATAGCTTGCTGGTGCCAGCCGGGCACTGTGCGCCCTGCGCTGTTGACCACGCGATGGCATGGCAGGTTGAGTGCCAATGGAGCATCGTGCATGGCGCGTCCCACGAGGCGTGCGTGGTTGGGCCAGCCAATCAGCTCGGCAATGCGTCCGTAGGACAGCACCCTGCCAGCCGGAATCTGCCGCACGACGTTGTACACTTCGGCGTAGAAATCTTCAATGTTGGGGACTGCCATACGCTTCCTACAGTCGCAGGCCGACAAAGGTCCGCAACATCCATTTGTTCTGCCGGATGACGACATTGGTGTCGTCGAAGACGGAGTTGCTCATGATGAATGAAGCCCCCACGAAAGAGCGTGGCGAGAAATGATATACAAGGGAGGCCCGTTCGTTGAAAATCATGTTCAGGCTCGTCCGGTCGTCGCTTATTTCCTCGTCGTTGACGGTGAGCTTGTTGTGCTTGTAAACAACAAAGGTGGGCATAGCAGAGAGGTGGAGGAGCCATTGAGCGTGCTTGCCAAACACGAAGTTGTAGCCGTAGCCGCCACCGATGCCAATGTTGGTGAATCTCAGCCGCACCTCGGGGGCCTGCGGGCTTCTCTCTTTCAGTTCCTCTGTAGTTTTGACGCTGCCGCCCTGATAGCTGGCGCCCGCAAGCCACGAGCCTGCGGAGCGCAGCTGGTAATAGTTCTGGTAGAGTGCGGCGGGGTACGAGAACTTGCGGTTGTTGAAGACATAGTAACCAGCCACGTTGAACACCTTCATGAGGATGCCGTCCTCGTCGAGATGGGTGAAATTGCCTAGCTTCAAGTCTCCTTTCAGCGATGTGGCGCGTTGGTAATTGATGTCAACGCTGAACTTCTGCGCATGGTATTCGAAGTTGAATTCATAGTCGTCGTAGTTCCCTTTGAGCTTGGCCGGATTGATGGAGTACGAGATAGCCAGGTCGCAGTAGTTGACCTCCAGGCTGAGGGTCGTTTTATGTTTTGTGTGCAGGTCGTATTTCGACCAAACGTCCTTGATAGTCCCTTTGGCGTGGATGTAGTCTCCCGTCTGATTCACCATCAGGCGCAGCAGCCAACGCTGGTGAGGCCGTGCGACGTAGTCGGAGTCGTACTTCGACGTGAAATAGTGTTTGGCAAGCTTGTTGTCTAAACGCTTCAGGAACCCGACTTTGGGCTCGCTCTGTGCTGCAACGCCGACAGAGAGCGCCCCGAGCAGGATGAAGAATAGGATACTCCTAAGCACTGATTGCCTCATAGCCGAAGGTATTAGAGCTTGCACGTGATGCCTATTTTGGTTTCAAACGTGTGGGCGTAAACCTTGTCGTAGTACTTATAGAAGGTGCGTCGCGAGTAGTATGCGCCAGAAAGGGTAACCGCCCATTGGCGTGCCAGGTGGATTTCCATGACGGGGTTGACGACCAGCAGGGCAGCATTGCTGCGGTCGCCCTGCACGTTCAGGTAGTGTAGGTCGCCGACATCCTTGAAGCCATTCTCCAGATCCTTTTGCTTGTAGCCTTTCCACGTGTAGAGACGGAAGTACTTGGCGTTGAGGATAAAACGGCCGAAGCGCCCGAATTCGAGCTGTGTCTTGGACTTGATGCTGAAGCCACTTCCCATGTTGTAGTCGCGTTCGATGATGTTGAAGTAGTCACTCTTCGTGCCTCCCAGCAGGATGCCGCTGAGGAATACGCGCTGCTCCAGCTTCGAGAGAGCTCCCATCTCTGGCAGAGACAGGATGAAACCTGGGCCAAAGGCAGCAGCCTCGCTGATGCGATAGGGGGTGAGGTCAGAGCCGTCGGTGATGGGCTTAGCATCGTAATAATTGAAATGCTGGTAGAAACCGAATTCGCCCGCCATATCTTTTTTGTCGAGGATGGGCGTGCTCCACAGGCGACCGACAATCTGGAGCGAGTTGACCAGCGGCTGTCCACCGCCGAAGGCGATGTTCGATTCAATGTCGAAGAAGTCGTAGGGCGTCTTGTGTCGCTCACCATCAACCGATGTGCCATAGGTGAGGGTGAGGTTGATGTACGGGGCATGAATGCCGCGGAAGAGGGCGCCGTTGTCGGCCAGGTAGCGCCAGCCGACAGAGATAGAACCATCGATGGGCAGTTTGCTGTGGTCGTGGTAGCGGAAGTGGTCGTGGCGCACGCGCCAGGCATCGCCGCTGATGATGCGGTGGAGCCCCTGAATGGGGTTAATGATGGCGGAGGCCGCCTCGCGCAGGAAACGCTGGATGCCGCGGTCGCGGTCGTCCAGTAGGGTGTGGCTGAGGCGGTGTGTCATCTCACCGATGGCTATACCGCCCATGGAGGTGGCAAGCACGTCGTTGATGGCCGGCGGTTCCGTCTCGCCCAGGAACTCCCACATGAGTGAGCCGCCCAGCGCATAGGGCGCCGATTCCCAGAAAGACAGACCATTGGTGCGGGCAGCGTTGTAATAAAGATTGCCGTGGTATGGATGGGCAAACATATTCGTGATGAAGAAATCGTTGTCCCACACCATTCCATCGGTGAAATTCCGTTTCAGCGTGCGGAAGTTTGTCTGCGCGAAGTCCGACTTGAGAGCCCAACGGTCGAAGAGCTGAACACCCACGTTAATGCCCGTCACCTCGGCGGCAGCCTGCCAGTAGCGTTTCTTCTGGGGCAGTGCCATCGTGGAGTCGTTGAACACAAGGGCAGAGCGCCTGTCAGCCCATGCACGTTTCCAGGTGTCGTGCAGTTCGCGCGGCTGGTGGTAGGTGAGCCCCATCTCTAAGAGCGGACGGTCGCGATATGTCTCATCGTGATCATAGTAGCGCGTCAGTCCCCAACCTACGGATGCAAAAGCGCCGATTTTATCGGTGATTTGATAGTCGGCATTGATGCGGGCCTGCAGGGAGTAGAGGCGTTGCGGCTTGCTGCTGCTGTTCTTTTCGAAGGTCTCGACATGGTAGAAGCCGACATCGCCGCTAAGGCTCCACTTGGGCGACACCTGCCAGAACTGTCCCAAACGGTAGAAGACGGCACCGGAGAACTTGGAGTCGAGCCCCATGAAATGGGTTCCGACACCGATGATGTTGTAGGTGCTGCGGTTGCGGTAGCGCAGGGCGATATTGCCTTTGGTGGATGAACCGCCGTAAAGCATCACGTCAATGCGGGTTTTCGGGCTGACGTTAACCAGGCCTATCTTGTGACCAATGCTATCGTAGGACACGTTGACAAGTCCTACTTGCCAGCCCTTGGGGCGCTTGCGGGCAACGTTGAAAACTCCTATCTGGGCGCCGTTGAGAGAGTCGGTATAGTTGACAGCACCGAACTGCACGCCGCGCATCATCGCAGATGAGACGTTTAGGATGCCTGACAGCTGCACGCCGGAATTCATGCCATTGACGATGTTGCTCACACCGCTAAACTGTAAGCCGTTGAAGATGTGTCCGGATGTGTTGGAGACGCCTGAAAGCTGCACACCGTGGCCACCGTCAGTGGCGATAGAAGAGATGAGGCCGAACTGAACGCTTTTCACTGAGTCCTGAGAACTGACAATACCCACAGGACTGCGCTGGGCAAATGCCATATTATATAAAGAAGCTGCCGCAGCTACAACAACTGTCATTAAAAGTCTTCTCATCTGTTTCTCTGATTTGTTTTTTAAGTTGGCTCAGATGCTCAGTTCATCGAGCACGGTGAGCAGCCGCTTGTCAAAACGCTTGTCTGTGCGGATGCATTCCGAGAAGGGTACATAGACGATGTCGTTGTTGCGGTAGCCGACCATGACGTTTCGCTGACCTTGCAGGATAGCCTGTATGGCTCCGACGCCAGTAGCGCTGGCCAGGATGCGATCGCGTGCCGAGGGACTTCCGCCGCGTTGCAGGTGGCCGAGGATGGAGACGCGCACGTCGAATCCGGGAAACTCATGCTTCACGCGATCGGCATAGTAGAGGGCACCGCACTTGGGACTTTCCGAGACAATGACAATGCACGATTTCTTGGACTTGCGGATGCCGCGCCCCATGAACTGTGCCAACTGGTCAACATCTGTTGACTCCTCGGGGACGATAGCGGCTTCGGCGCCACAGGCGATGGCGGAGTTCTGGGCGAGGAAGCCCGCGTCGCGCCCCATGACCTCAACGAAGAAGATGCGCTCATGGGAGTTGGCGGTGTCGCGAATGCGGTCCACGCACTCCATGATGGTGTTCATTGTCGTGTCGTAACCGATGGTGGCATCGGTGCCGTAGAGGTCGTTGTCGATAGTGCCGGGAAGACCTATGCAGGGGAAATCAAATTCCACTCCAAAGTTCCAGGCACCCGTGAGCGAGCCGTTGCCGCCGATAACCACCAGCGCGTCGATGCCCTCTCTTTGGCACGTCTCGTATGCCTTCTGACGGCCTTCAGGAGTCATGAATTCCTTGCTGCGGGCAGACTTCAGGATGGTACCTCCTCGCGTGATGATGCCACTAACATCCTCGGTGGTGAACTCTTTCACCTCGCCTTTGATGAGACCGTCGAAGCCACGATAGATGCCTTTGATTTTAAAGCCGTTGTAAATGCCGGAGCGTGTCACGGCGCGGATGGCAGCGTTCATGCCAGGAGCATCACCGCCTGAGGTGAGAACGCCGATAGTTTGAATTTTAGTCATAGTAGCGTTGTTTTTAAAGCCATTTTTTGTTTGTGCAAAAATATATCTTATTGCAAATGTACACAAGTCTATGGTCCAAAAAGTTGTATTACGACAGCTTTTTTTTCAAAAAACGTTTTTCATTTTGTTATGTCAAGTGTTATCGTTATCTTTGCCGCAATAAAGAAGTGATGTTGGATAAAAAGCGACACAATAGATGACGAGTGATATCAAGCTTTTGACGGTTCTGCTGTTCCTGGCTTTATCCGCCTGCGCGTTTGGAGAGCCTCTGGACGAGGATGCGGCACGCTATGCGGCAGCCTCGTTCTTCAGCGGGCCGTCGGCAAAGGCCAAGGTGCGGGCCAGGGGGCGCCAGTTGGTGCTGCGTTCTGAGGGCCACGAGGCAGGGTACTACGTGTTTGAACGTCCCGAGGGTGGCGTGGTGTTTGTTGCTGATGACGATGCCATAGGCCGTACGGTGCTCGGCTATACCGATGCGGGAGGCTACGATGGAGAGGTGCTGCCCGACGGTCTGCGTGACTGGCTCAGCCAGATCTCGTTGCTCATGCAGGCTGTGCACGAGGGTAAGATCAAGAACACGGATGTGCGCCGTAAGGCTGGCAAGGTGGTCGTGCAGGCGTTGATCCGCACGCGATGGAATCAGGGCTCGCCTTATAACAACTTGTGCCCTATGCTCGATGGGAAACGATGCATCACGGGTTGTGTGGCAACGGCGATGGCGCAGGTAATGAACTACTGGCGGTGGCCCCGCCACGGCTACGGGTCCGTGTGGTATGAGGATCCTGGCTGCGGCCAGACGTTGATGCAGGATCTATCGGAGAATGAGTATGACTGGGACAATATGCTGGATCAATATTCAAGCACCGCTGGTGGGGTGGGGGCGACATCTGTGGCTACGCTGATGCGCGACTGTGGCTACGCCGTGCACATGAATTATACTCCTACGGCGAGTTCGGCAAGTATATCAGCCAATACCATGCAACAGTATTTTCACTATGGCGCAATAGCCAAGGACAGGTATGTGAATCACTACCCAGAAGATATGTGGCATGAGTTTATCCGTGCAGACTTGGAGGCAGGACGTCCAGTGCTGTACAGCGGACAGAGCACGGCGGGCGGTCATGAGTTCATCCTTGACGGCTTTGACACCGAGGGATACTATCATGTAAACTGGGGCTGGGGTGGCTATCAGGACGGTTGGTTTATGCTGACGAACCTGAACGGCTTCAACGAGGAGCAATGGATGATCAATAGTCTGGAGCCGGATTACACGGATGATGATGCACCATTTTCCTACACGCTCAGCGCTGACGGAACTCTGACCATCAGCGGAACGGGAATGATGCCCCAGGAGTATGCGATGGCAACGGCTCCATGGAAGGAAAGCAGTGCGCAGGTGCGCAAGATAGTCATCGGCGAGGGCATCACGAGTATTGTGGACTATTTTGGTAAGGAAGATACTTATACGCATCGTTTTACCAATTTGGCGGAGATTGTGTTGCCCGAGGGGCTGAAGAGTATTGGGTATTATGCGTTTTATGAAGCTGATGCCCTGACCTCTGTTCAGATACCCTCTACTGTCGTGAGCATGGATAATGCATTTTACAATTGCAGCCATCTGACATCGCTTCATTTGCCTAAAGGCCTTGAAGGATATGATGACTACGTGCCCGGTCTCGTAAGATTGTCTGTAGATGAGGAGAACCCTTGGCTCAGCGTGGAGGACAACATCCTGTATTCCAAGGACGGACGGTGTCTGCTCTATGCCCCGAATGGCTTGTCGAGGGTGGTGATTCCTGAATATGTTGAAGAACTGTATGATAACTTGTTCCGTGGTGTTCCCCTGTTCTTCAAAAGTAAGAAAGCTCCAACGCTGCCATATCGCATCTATAAGGGCTCCATTAGCACCTTATATGTACCTTATGAATCCACGGGTTACACGACTTGGACGGAGCTGCTGTCGGCAGGCTGGAAAATCATGACCTATACGGATTTGAACTATTTCCTCAACGCCAAGGTGGATTGGTCGTTGCAGGACGGGACGCTCACGATTAACGGATGGGGAGAGTTGTGGTATGATGATTATGGTTATCAGAATGCCCCGTATTATAAGCAGCGCAGCCAAATAAAGAAACTGGTAGTGAACGAAGGCGTGACGCTCCTGTGCGTAGATGGTTTTTGGAGCTATTATAATATGAAGGAAGCCGAATTGCCAGCTACCTTGTCCTTTATTCGTGGCTGGTGCTTTGGATCCACGGATATCCGAACCATCACCTGTCATGCCAAGACGGCTCCTACATTGTATGATAACAGTGTGTTTTATGATATGCCGCAAAACGGAACTTTGCGTGTGCCCGAGGGATCTAATTACTCAGTATGGCTTGAGGCGTTGCCTTCGGGTTGGAAGATAGAGTATTTTACACCGGAGCCACAGATTCAGGCTACGCTCTACGATGGTGAACAGGGGGTGAAAGACTTAAGCGCATGGGAGAAATTGCTGGAGAAACATCCTAATGCCATCGGCGTTGTAGCGGCCGGGAGCGAGTATATGGCTCATTCGACGCGCAATCTGCTAGTGGCAGGAGCAACGTCAGGAGATGGCTATACGTGTCCGTACTTCCGTTTGACCGACCTTACATCCGGCTATTCCTCAGCGGCAAAGGCTCCCCAGACGGGGCTGGCTGTGCCCGTGGCATTCACAGTGAAGAGCGGTGAATACAGCCGCAGGCTTTATGCAGGATACAATACAGCCTGCCTGCCCTTTACCGTTAGCGAAGAGAATCTCCCCGAAGGTTGCAGGATGTATGCCTACAGCCATTTCGACAGCGAGAACAATGATGCGGTGTTCGTGGCGCAAGACGCGACGGAGGCCGGGCGTGCGTGCTTCATAACGAGTGAGGCGAATGTCGTGTGGCAGGCAGACCTCGCGGGCGTGACCATCGCCCCCGTGGATCCGTCGGCGCAGGACGACAATATGCGTGGCACCTTCGTTACGACAGACGCTTATCAGCACATCGGCTACAACCCCAGAGCGATTGACAACGTCTTCGCGCCGTTGGAGCAGTACCTACATCCCTTCCGCGCCTGCTTCCTGATGCCCGCATCTGCAGGAAGCAAGCTGTGCATCCGACTCATGGATGATGCCGACTGCATTGGAACAATAAAGAATGGACAATGGAAATTGGACAATGGAAATTGGACAATGGACAATGGAGAAAGGGGAGAGGGACAGAGCGGAATCTTCTCTTTGGACGGTAAGCGCATCGTTTCCCCCAGAAAAGGACAGCCTTATATCAAAAACGGAAAACTATGGATAAAATGAAAACAAAATATAGCCTCATATTCACGTTAGCTGCCACCCTCGTTCTTGGCATCAACTGTGGCGGCGGCGATGATCAGCCGACACCCAATAATCAGGCGCAGAATGGAACGGGTCAACCCTCGGTACCGACGATTCAAGTGCCTACGATAGACGAGAGTTCGATTACTTGCGACATGGAAACTAAGACCATCTATTTCCACGGCACGCGTCCTGCCGGCACGAGGTTCGAGGTGGAGGTTTGCGGCCCGGGGGATGCCACGGAGGTGCAACAGCTGGAAGTGTTGTATAATGCAATAGGAAAGTTCTTCTATGCCTACCTTGTGGATATGCAGCCTGGTGCTACCTATACTTACTTTATTATTGGCTACGACAGCAAGGGAAAAGTGTCGTTCAAATCGGCAGAAAATACATTCACCATGCCGAAGGAAGCTTCCCCGCAGCCGCCCGTGACCTCAGGTATCCAAGCTTATGCCCCCACGACGCTTCATGGCACCGACGGATATCTGGAGGGGGAGGTTATTACCACGGCGATGGAATATAGCACAGACGGTGGCGAGACGTGGACGGCTGTCACCGAGGCTGGATTCATACGGAATCTTGCTCCCGGAAAGGTGCAGCTCCGATGGGCCGAGACTCCCACGACCGAAGCCGGTATGGCGGCTGAGGTGAAGGTGCCGGAATATCACAGCAACACTGATCCTGAGGGAACCGGAGGCTCCTCGGAGGGCATGAGAGCAAAGCGAGACGTTATTCGCTGATGAGTTCCTGAGCCCAGCCGGTCATGAGGGGAGAGAAGCGGTCGTAGGAGATGGTGTCGCCGGGCATGCCCAAGGCATAGGCGGCAATCTCGTACTGCTGATAGACGACGACAACGCCGTTCTCCACGAAGTATGGAGGTGTCTTGGGCAGCGGGAGGTCAGAGACGTCCTTGTCCATCAGCATCCCTTCGAGTTCCGTCTCATCATCCACACCGCAATAGTCGCAGAGCGTTTGCACGAGGAGGTTGTTGAGTTCAGAGCTCATCCCGTTGCGTATGATATCCCAAGAGAGGCGTCGGCCATCGCTCTTGCGGAAGGTGGCACCTCGGTCGGTTGATACGGGATGGGCACCGCCCAGATCCAAGTAAGTGGAAAGGGAATAGGTGACAAACTGGGGCGTCTCATAGCTCTTTACCATCTCGGCCTCGTACTCGACCTGCTCAGCGTAGCCTTCTGCCAGGCTCGGGCGCAAAGAGTCGCAGAGAGCGCTTCCATAGAAATCCACGAGGCCCTGCATGTCAGTCACGTTGCCAGTATAGTAACCGCCCAACTGCTCGTCCATCCACTCGCCGACAGCCTGACTCAGAGCGGAATCGGGAATCTCGGCACGAATGGTGCAGCTGATGGAGTCCTCTTCACAAATGAAACTTGCGGGGCCGCGGGAGCTGTGGGCGTTGTCCATACCTGCGCTCACCATGAGGAAGAGGAGGTTCAGGCACAGCAGCATGATAGAGATGAAACTGCCCACGAGGATGCCGAGGGCGCGCCACCACTGCCGCTGGATGAGGGCACTGAAGAACAGGGCTATCTGGAGCAGGAGCAGCAGGAAGCAGACGATGAGGAGGGTGATAAACAGCCACTTGGGCAAGAGGGCGAAGAAGAAGGAGTCTGCGCTGGAGATGACGAGGGTGAGCAGCGCCGGCAGGAACCACCAGCGGGTTAGTGTTGTGAGTTTTTCTCCCATAGTTTTACGTTTATTTCAGGTGCTGTTCAAACCAGTTGGCGATGCTACGGTAGAGGTGAAGACGTGTGTTGCCGCCGTAGATGCTGTGGTTGCGATTGGTATAAACGAGTTGCATGAAAGGCTTGTCAGCTTGCACAAAAGCCTCGGTGAGTTCGGCCGTATTGCGCAGGTGGACGTTGTCGTCGGCAGAGCCGTGGCAGAGGAGCAGGGCACCACTGAGTTGCGGAGCGCGGGTGATGGGATTGTGGTCGTAGCCTGTAGGATTCTCCTTGGGCGTGCGCATATAGCGTTCTGTATAGACGCTGTCGTAGAAGCGGTAGCTGGTGACGGGGGCGACGGCCACGCCGGCAGCGAAGACAGCGCGTCCCTCGGTCATGGACATGAGCGTGTTGAAGCCGCCGTAGCTCCAGCCCCAGATGCCGATGCGGGCTTTATCTATGTAAGGCAGTGAGCCGAGATAGAGTGCTGTCTCCACCTGATCTTTGGATTCAAGGATGCCGAGGTTCAGGTAGGTCTGTTTCTCAAAGGCAGCACCTCGACCGCCCGTACCGCGGCCGTCCACGCAGACACAGATGAAGCCTTGCTGCGCCATGAGATGTTCAAAGAGGCAGCCGCCCATGTTGCCGACATTCCAGGAGTCGAGCACCTGCTGCGAGCCAGGGCCGCTGTACTGGTACATGATGACGGGATAACGCTTGGATGCCGAGAAGTCAGCAGGCTTCACCATATAGCCATTCAACTCCACGCCCTCGCCCGTCTTGAAGGTGAAGAACTCAGGTTTCGCCAACCGCAGGCTCTCGACTTTCTGCTTCAAAGCCTTGTTGTCCTCCAGTGTGCTTAGCACCTTGCCCGAACGGGCATCGTTGAGGGTAGTTACTGGCGGTGTGTAGATATTGGAATAGACGTTGAGGAAGTACTTGAAGTTCTTTGAGAAGATGGCGCTGTTGGTGCCTAGTTCCTGGCTGAGCTTGGTCATCTTACCCTTGGAATCGGCACGATAGACAGATTGGTAGATGGCTCCCTCGGGGTTGGCTGAAAAATAGCAGTCGCCGCTCTGTGGGTCGTAGCCGTAGAACGCCTTCACGACAAAGTCGCCCTTCGTGAGCTGGCGCTTGAGCGTGCCGTTGAGGTCGTAGAGGTAAAGTTGGTTGAAACCGGAACGCTCGCTCATAAGCACGAAGCCGTCCTTAAAGAGCTGCAGGTTCTTGTAGGGCTCCTCGGTAACGTAGTTGTCCACCTGGTCGCGCACAATGAGCTTGCACTCCGTGGAGCGCGGGTTGGCAGCGTAGATGTCGAGGCGGTCCTGATGGCGGTTCTGCGTGAGCACCAACAGCTTCTCGGGGTCGCTGGTGAAGCGGATGCGAGGCACGTAGCCGTCGGCATCGAGAGGTAGTTTCATTTGTTGGATGCGGTGGCTCTTGATGTCGTAGGTGTGAACGCTGACCTTGGCGTTCTGTTCGCCGGCAACGGGGTATTTGTAGGAGTAGGAACCTGGGTAGGCGGCGAACTCCTCGCGCTCGGGGCTTCTGCCGCGATAGAGCGGGAACGAAAATTCAGGCACAGCGCTCTCGTCGTAGCGAATCCAGGCAAGCATGGTTGCATCGGCATTAAAATCGAGGGCGCAGGAGAACGAGAACTCTTCCTCGTTGACCCAGTCCGGCTTTCCGTTGATAATCTTGTTGTATTCTCCGTCCTTCGTTACCTGCAATTCGCTGTTGCCGAAGAGCAACTTCACGAGGAAGATGTTGTTCTGCCGCACGAAGGCTATCATGGTTCCGTCGGGCGAGAATACAGGAACCTCCTGCGGGCCGCCCGAGGAGAGCGGTTCGAGGGTGTGGTTTCGCACATTATATATATAATAGGTTGCTGTAAAGGAGTGACGATAGATACGGTTGGTCTCCGTCTGGATGAGGATGGTCTTCTCGTCGGGGCTCATGACGTAGCCGTCGATGCGGTTGAGGCGCACGTCACCGCGGGCCGTGGCAACATCGAAGAGCACCTCTGTCTGCTCGCCGTTGCGGAAGGAATAGGCCACAATTTGACGGGCATCGGCAGAGATCTGACTATAGTGCTCGCCGTCTGCCAACGGTCGTACGCCGGCAACGGTACGGGCGGCATACTGGCCGCGTGTGAGTGCTTCGAGGCTCAGCGTCTCAGCTGTCAGTGGCAGGGCACAGGCACAGAAGACAATGAGGGAGAGTGTGAATCGTTTCATGAGTTTTGCAATTAGCTGTAAGTTGTCATTTCCGAAGGCAAAGGTAATGATATTTTACGGTTTTTACGGATTACAGGGGATGAATATTTGTCAAATGCCCCGTTTTTTGTATTTTTTCTTTGTCGGTTCAGCGAAAATCATGTATTTTTGCAGTACCTAAACTCAACAATCAACTAACTTATCACCTAATCATGAAAATTGAAACTATTATGGCCAACCTGGAGGCCAAGCATCCAGGAGAGAACGAGTACCTGCAGGCTGTGCGCGAGGTGCTTATGAGCATCGAAGATGTTTATAACCAGCATCCCGAGTTCGAGAAAGCCAAACTCATCGAGCGTTTGGTGGAACCCGAGCGCATCATCACGTTCCGAGTGCCATGGGTAGATGACAAAGGTGAGGTGCAGGTGAACCTCGGCTACCGCGTGCAGTTCAACAGCGCCATTGGCCCTTACAAGGGTGGTCTTCGCTTCCACGCCAGCGTAAACCTCAGCATCCTCAAGTTCCTGGGCTTTGAACAGACGTTTAAGAATGCGCTCACCACGCTGCCCATGGGCGGCGGCAAGGGAGGCAGCGACTTCAGTATACGCGGAAAGAGTGATGCTGAAGTGATGCGCTTCTGTCAGGCTTTCATGAATGAGCTCTATCGCTATATCGGTCCTGAGGTGGACGTGCCCGCCGGCGACATCGGAGTCGGAGCCCGTGAAATAGGCTACCTCTTCGGGCAGTACAAGAAACTGACACGCGACTGGAGCGGCGTGCTCACGGGCAAGGGACTAGAATATGGCGGCTCGCTGATACGGCCTGAAGCCACAGGCTTCGGCGGCCTCTACTTTGTCAACGAGATGCTCAACACCCACGGCAAGGATATCAAGGGCAAGACGGTGGCCATCAGCGGTTTCGGCAATGTCGCTTGGGGCGCTGCCACCAAGGCCACACAGCTCGGCGCCAAGGTCATCACCATCAGCGGTCCTGACGGCTACATCTATGACCCCACTGGCATCAGTGGCGAGAAGATCGACTACTTGCTGGAGTTGCGTGCCAGCGGCAACGACATCTGCGCCCCCTATGCCGAGGAGTTCCCCGAAGCCACCTTC
>CACZSQ010000077.1 GCA_902783885.1 uncultured Bacteroidales bacterium | reverse complement strand
GGACGACAAGTATAAACCTATATGCAGAAGACGATTATGACTTTAGGATGCTGTTGGCAGCAATTACAAACGAATATATCTATATCAAGTGTGGGGAGGGAGAGTATTACAAGGTTCCCAAGTCGCTCAATGACGTTCTCTATGATGTGCACTTCGGGGACAACGTAGGTTTGGTGACATTTGGACGGGAGACATACGTGGCCATTGATGACAAGAACCTGTATTATGATGTCAGCTCAGAAGAAAAGATGAAACAACACGGGATCCAGATTGTCAGTGAGATAATAGGATGATTTGGCGGCTCAAAAGCTTCATTGAAGCACTTGAGCCGAATGCTTTTTCCCTCGCGCCAAAACCCGTGCATCTTGCACCGCTTTTCTTTCACCGCCTTTCTTACAGCGTGCCGCTGTCCCCCGTCCGCCGCAGAAGAGGTCTGCGGCGGTCGCTCGGGGCCGATTGACATTCAGTCAATCGACTTTTTCCCTCGCTACCCTCGCTACCCTCTGTGTTAAGAGGCATCTGAAAGGATGATTGCTATTCTCTTGATCCTTTCTCCTGGTGTCGTGTCGGCTTCGCGGGGCATGTAGATGGGGGCATCAGCCTGCCAGGGCATGATGCGTAATTCCAACTCTGTGCAGTCCTTGGGCAGTCGCCAAAGTCCGAAAAGGAACGGACGGCCATACTGAAAATTGTCTGCTATCAGCTTCCCATGCGCATAGAGGCGGGCACAATCGCCTTGATAATCAATGCTGAGTAACAGCCATGGATGGAGCGTCGTTTCCTGCGGAATCGTTATCTTATATACGGCAGCCTGCTCCCAATCGCTCTCTGATGGTGCCTCGGCAACCTTTGCCTTTCCCTTTACAATCTGACGCAGGGTGCCAGTCTCCTTCAGCTTTGTCACCTGAACATCGTATCCTGTGATCTGTGTCTTCGATGTCGCGTCTGGAGAAGATGTATGAGGTCGTTCCTGATACAGGAACAGATGCTCTGCTTCTTCCCGCGTCAGCAGATAAATGTTTTTATAAACAGGTGTACTTTTGCCTTTGGGCTTGATATTCTTGATTGTCTTGCCGCTCTGTAGGGCAATGGTTGCAGGGATGCCTTCCACTTGCATCATGTACAGGTTTCCATTGCGCCGGGCCACGAGCTGGCATGTGGCATACCTGATGCCATCGATGTTTACGGGAAAGATGACCATACATCCAGAAGGTATGGTCAGCCGTGGTAATACGACATCACAGGCTGTCAGCTGGACATTCTTCTTTGGTCGCAGACGGGCGAAGCGTTCATAGTTGTTCACAAAGATAAAGCCGCTATTGCCATTGGAGCGCACTGCCCAACGAAGTTCTGTATCCTCGCCTTTCTGCAAGTCCTGACGAGCAGGGAAACTTGCTTCCATCGGTGCCAGTAGCTCACCGTAATCTTGCATGAAGATGTGCAAAGGACGCAGGCGATAGTACTGTGGATAGGTCTGTCCGAACTCCCCGAGCGGAGCCTGAAAATCGTAGGTGCATACGGGAAGGTCGTTGTTGGCTGTTCCGGGAGATGTCTGCACCTCATTCAGCGTGTTCAGTCTTCCCTCAGGATTCGTGCCGCCATGGTACATGTAATAGCCCAACAGGTTTGATCCGGACCCCAGCTTCACCAAAGCCATCGAGTAGCAGTCGTCGGCATAGATGTAGGGTCGCCTGTGGTAGGCCGTTACCATGCCACCGCCCAACTCGCATGTGAAATAGGGGTACGCTTCATCGCCCTTGCTCGTCTGCTCTTCTTGCTGTCCCAGCAAGTCCGTCCCGATGGCAGTTGAAGAGCGAAAGCCTTTGAAGTTGAAGGCTTTGAAGTAGTTGCCTACACCTTCCTTTATCTGCTTGTCCCAAAAGCCGTCGGCATAGTCTCCGTAAAGGGGAAGCATCTCGCCAAAAGGCACGGGTTTCGATAGCTCGGGCCAACCTGTACGAGTATAAAAAGGAAGGTCGAAGCCGATATTGAGGGCTATTTGTTTCAAAGCCATCAGATAGTCGCCACTGCCGCGATACTCATTGTCGAACTGACATGCCACAAGCGGGCCGCCGTCCTTCCATTGGAGACCTTGAACCTGAGTGAAGATCTGACGGTATAACTTTTCTACATAGCTGAGGAACTGCGGGTCGGTGCTTCGCAGTTTTGCCCTGCCAAACACCCAGTCCGGGATGCCTCCGTTGCGCACTTCACCATGACAGAACGGTCCTATGCGCAACACGACAGGAAGTTCTTCCTGTTTGCATACTTCGAGGAAACGGCGCAGGTCTCGCTGTCCGTCCCAGCGGAAGATACCTTCCTCCTCTTCGATATGGTTCCAGAAGACGTATGTGGCGAGAATAGTTACACCGCCTTCCTTCATCTTCTGAACCTCGCGCGTCCACTCGTCAGCAGGAATACGGCTGTAATGAATCTCGCCCATGACTGGCATCACGCGATGACCGTCAAACATCAGGCTATGGCGGTCCCATGTCACTGACTTTCCGAAATCAGAAGCCAATACTTGAATGCTCACGAATGAGCAGGCTATTAGTGCCGAACAAATCAGATTTCTCATATCTGTCATTAGATAATTCTGGGTATTTTATCCTTTTTCTTGGTGCAAACATAGTGATATTTCCACAATTATTACTACTTTTGCACATGTTTTTCAGACGCGTTCGATAAAAAACGCATTCTTCACGGTTTAATATTCTCTTTTAACGTCATGTTAAATTTCACAGGCATTATCATAGCTGTTTGCACTTTTCTCACGATAGGAATCTGGCATCCCATTGTTATCAAGACCGAATACTATTGGGGCACACGCGCTTGGGTGGTTTATTTAGTCATAGGCGTGGCGGCCATTGTGGGGGCTTTGTTTATTGAGGATACATTGCTGTCAGCTGTCGTGGGTGTCTTCGGGGCTTCGGCTCTGTGGGGAATCGGCGAGTTATTCCATCAGAAGAAACGTGTCGAGAAAGGGTGGTTCCCCAAGAACCCTAAGAGGAAATAGGGAGTCCTGTTGATGTTGACAGGGTTGTGTATATAAAGAAATTGAGAATTAGAGAAGGTGCAAATCTCTAATTCTCAATTTCTTTATCGGCCTACTTCGCGTCTCCTGCTTCTTTCGAGAGAAGAACGAAGTGAACTGATGGAAGCCTCTTAGTCGATGAGGTCGAAGCCTGTGTATGGCTGCAAGGCTGCAGGAATCCGTATGCCAGTCTCCGTCTGGTTGTTCTCAAGTAGCGCAGCAACGATGCGTGGCAAGGCGAGTGCAGAACCGTTGAGCGTATGACAGAGTTCGGGCTTCTTGCTGCCTTCGGGGCGGTAGCGGCATTTCAGGCGGTTGGCCTGATAGGTGTCGAAGTTGCTGACACTGGATACTTCAAGCCAACGCTTCTGTGCCTCGGAATAAACCTCAAAGTCGTAGCAAATGGCGCTGGTGAAGCTCTGGTCGCCACCACAGAGGCGCAGGATGCGATAGGGGAGTTCCAACTTCTGCAGGAGGCCCTCTACGTGGGCGAGCATCTCCTTGTGACTCTCCTTGGAGTGTTCGGGCGTGTCGATGCGCACAATCTCGATCTTCGAGAACTCATGCAGACGGTTCAGACCGCGCACGTCCTTGCCATAGCTGCCAGCCTCACGACGGAAGCACTGCGTGTAGGCGCAGTTCTTGATGGGCAGGTCCTTCTCATCGAGAATGACATCGCGGTAGATATTCGTCACAGGAACCTCGGCCGTGGGGATGAGGTAGAAGTCATCCACCTCGGCGTGGTACATCTGGCCTTCCTTGTCAGGCAGCTGGCCCGTGCCGTAGCCTGAATCGGCATTGACGACGGTGGGCGGCATGATTTCAGTATAGCCGGCCTTGCGTGCCTCGTCGAGGAAGAAGTTGATGAGTGCACGTTGCAGCCGTGCGCCCTTGCCGATATACACTGGGAAACCGGCGCCTGTAATCTTCACGCCAAGGTCGAAGTCGATGAGGTTGTACTTCTTGGCCAGTTCCCAATGCGGCAGACGGGCAGCCTCCACTACGGGGTTGGCTGTCCAATTGCCTACGGTATCTGTGCCGTCACATTCCTTCAGGTTGCTCTTCACCACCACATTGTCCTCTGCTGCCTTGCCCTCGGGCACCTCGTCGTAGGGGATATTAGGAATCTGGCAGAGCTGCTCTGTCATCTGACGTTGAGCCTCGTCCATAGCGGCTTCGAGTTCTTTGGCCTTTTCTTTCAGCTCGGCCACGGCCACTTTGGCCTTATCGGCCTCGTCGCGTAGTCCTTGCTTCATGAGTGCGCCTATTTCAGCTGCTTTCTTTTTGCTCTCGGCAAGCAGGCAGTCCAACTGTTGCTGAGCTTCGCGACGGCGCTTATCCGTAGCCTGCACAGCAGCTATAGCTTCCGCAGCGCCAGGGAAATGTTTCTTCTCAAGACCGCGGATTACGCGTTCGGTCTCTTCGTTGATAAGTTTGAGTGTAAGCATATTGTGTTTCTTTTATTTAATGAATCTATAGTGGGAACCACACGAACGCCGCAGCATCCCAAAGGGCATGACTGAGGATGATTGCCGGCAGCCACTGTGGAAAGAGGCGATAGAGTCCTCCCCATGCGATGCCGCAGGTGAGCGCTGCCATGATGAGCATGAAGTTGCCTGAAGGCAGATGCACGAGGGCATAGACGGCAGTCGTGAGGACGAAGGACAGGGTGGGTGACAATCGCTGAGCCAGCGTGCGTTGCACGTAACCTCGCCAGAAGATCTCCTCGGCCGGTCCGATGATGCACAGCAGCAACAGCGACAGCAGCCAAGGTGAAGTCCCGTCCTTCATATTATAAATAAGGTCCACCTGCGGGCGTGCGAAGTGAAAGAGCCATTGCGATGCCTTGTCACCTATGTAGAACACAATCCAAAGTCCTACGGCAATAATCAAGCCGACGGTGGCATACTGCCAGAACGGCCTTGTACCCAAGCTGCCCAAACACGCCTTGCCCCCCAGCGAGAGCGCCAGAGATGAGAGGATGCAGGCAGCGGCTGTCATGCACCACCAGAACGGCAACAGGTGGGCCGTCCAAGGAGAGAACATCACGAACCACAGCACTGCAGCTATACAGACTGCGAGGACCAGCGAATGGGAAGTGTTCAGAGCAGCGTTGCGCATACGAGTCCGATGATGAGTTTGAGGCTGAACTTCAGCTGCAGCTGGGCTGTAGCTTCGTCGAGGCTGGCAATGGCAGACAAGCCTTCCTTCTTATATGCCAGCACACTACGGATATTCTTCATGGCCTCGGGAATGGTGAGGCACGCTGTGAGCGTCCAAGGTGTAAGGAATCCCATGACAGCCGTGAACGCCAGCCAGAGATAGGGAAGGGCGAGCTCGAAGATATACATCCCAATAGCAAAGCTACGACCTGTGAGCATGGCGAACGTGCGAATCTTGGCACGTCCGTCGGTCTCTATGTCGCGTGTGTTGTTGGAGTGGAGGATTGCCACGGTGATACTTCCCACGGGAACCGCCAGCCATAATGCTTGTGGCTCTACGGCTTCGTGGCAGATGAAGGTGACGCCCAACATCGGCAGCACGGCGTAGCAAGCCATAATGACCAGGTCGCCTAATGCCATATATTTGAGCGGCGGGTAGAGAAGCGACAACGCAATGCCAATGAGTCCAATCCACAGCAAAGTCAGCCCTGTGAGCCATACCATTGTAAGGCCTAATGCCACGGCTAAGATTTGTAGCCCCACAGAGAGACGGAGCAGTTCCTTGGGGGTGAACTGCCCATCGACCAATGTCCTGACACCGTACGTGTCCTTGGCATCCACTCCTTGACGGAAGTCGAAATAGTCGCTCCACACATTGCCGGCAGCGTGCACCAACACGATGTTCACCAATGCCATCACACCGAGACCCCAATGGGCCATCAGCCCCTGGTTCCATAGCCACGCCATCGTGACCATTACGGGCATGGCCGAAGCTGGGAACGACCATGGCCTCGTTGCGATAATCCAATCTTTAACAGTATGTTTCATACGTGATGTTAAAGTTAAAAAAGAATCCCCTCACGCCACGAGGACATAAGGGGATTTATGAGAAGAGGTTTCTTGAGTGAACGCGAATGTTCAACTGCTTGCTTGTTCTCTTATGCCTCAGCGACGGGTTCTACGGACACCGTGCTACGGTCGAGACGTCCCTTCTTGAAGGTGACGATGCCGTCAACGAGGGCATAGAGGGTGTGGTCGCTGCCCATGCCGACGTTCTTGCCGGGATAGTGCTGCGTGCCACGCTGGCGCACGATGATGTTGCCAGCTACGCACTGCTGACCACCAAAAATCTTCACACCGAGTCTCTGAGCTGCGGACTCGCGGCCGTTCTTAGAACTACCTACACCTTTTTTATGTGCCATGTTTCTTTAGGGGTTTTAGTGGTTTAAGCAATAACTTCTTTGATATTCAACTCGGTGAACTGCTGACGGTGACCGTTCAGCTTGCGATAGCCCTTGCGGCGCTTCTTGTGGAAGACCAGCACCTTGTCGCCCTTTACCAGGGGAGAAACAACTTCGCAGACCACCTTTGCACCTTCTACCACGGGAGCACCCACGGTGATAGCGCCTTCGTTGTCTATCAGTAACACTCTCTCAAATTCAACAGTCTGCTGAGCCTCTGCACCCTGAATGTGGTAAACAAAGAGCTTTTTGCCAGCTTCTGCCTTGAACTGTTGACCGTTAATCTCTACGATTGCGTACATGTTTGATTTATATGTATTTAACGGGTTTTACCGGGAGGCGGGCATCGTCGTGATACCTCTTCACTGAGCCCCTTCGGTCTCTAATCGGCTGCAAAAGTAGTTATTTCTTTTGGAATGGCCAAAGGTTTTTACAACGTTTTTTACTTCCAACAGTATTTTTAAGATCCTTCGCGTTGAGGATGCTACATCTTCCGGCTTAAGATGCTACATCTTCTGGCTTAAGATGCTGCGTCTTCTGGCTTAAGATGCTGCGTCTTCCGGCTTAAGATGCTACGTCTTATTGATTTTACCACCGGTGGGAAAACCGATAAGACCTATAGGTTTCGTCAAATCACTATAGAGCTTCAGCTGATTATCGAAGGATGATCTTCCTGACGCTGGTGGTGCCGTCGGCATGAGTCGTCTGTTCAATGACGATGCCTCTTGAAGGAAGACGACTGAGCGCGATGCCCTGTAAGTTGAAGTAGCGTACACTTTGAGCAACGGCAGAGGATGCCGATTGGATGGCAGTGGTGATGGTGGCATCAATGGACGTCTCGTCGATGACCCACCTGAGTCGTGTGCGGTCAGCATGAAGGCTGAAGAACTCAAGAGGTCCTCCCTTGCCGTCGGCATCGGGAGTTCCTACGTTGAACAGACGGTTGCCGCTTTGGCTGGCGTCGAGGAAGAAAGCCATCTTGCCGTTGTCGTTCTTGGCATAATATGGACGGAAGGTGACAGGCGTGGCCGACAGCGTGTTGGCCACTTGCAGGTAGGTGCCGCTCTTCTGGTTGATAGCTCTGACGAGTCCGTTGCCCACGGCTTCAAAAGCCCATAAAGCTGCGGGGTCTGTGGCATAAGCATCTTTCTTGCCGCTGTTAATATTGTTCTCGGAGAGCCCGATGCGATAGACGAGTGAATCACGCTTGCCATCCTTTGTTTTGATGGTGTAGAGATAGCGACGCTCAATGCCTCCGTCAGCGGTGGCAGCTCCTGCGTTGGGATGGGTTCCATAGCTGTATATCAGGTATGCCAGATCTGTGGAGAAACCTTCAAAAGTGTAGATGCGTGAGTTGTTGAACGCACTCTTGGCATTGTTGAGTGCTGTCACCTGTGCATCAATCTCCTCTTGCGTTGTCTGCTCGTTGACTTTCTCGGCGAAGTCCTGCGCAGCGTTGATGGCGTCCATCAGTTTATTGAGTGCCGAGGTGGGATAGCCCAAGGTCACGTCGGTCTGTGCCCCTTTGGCCAGCACGAGAGCACTCTCCAGGGCTGTGTTGAACTTGGCCATGAATACCTTGACCAGTGAGGCATCAATCTCCACAAAGGTAAAGACCATGTCAGCGCGGTCGAAGGTGCCAGAGCCCCAGAACCAATTGTCCACAAAGCCCTTGGCACGTATCTGGTAGCCGTGGTTCGAGGGGCTGTTGATGCGATACATGGACACATTACCGTAGAGCCCCGACTGCGAGGGCTGCTGGTCGCTTGTATAGTTGATGGTCAGCGTGGCGGGCGTGTTGGAGACGCCGATTCGGTTCTCGCCGGCGATGGAGGCGTCAGTGCCGGCTATGTATTTCTTGTTTCCATAGTTCTGAATCTTCACGCCGCCGTCAACAGGGGTGATGACCCACAGTAGGGCAGGGTCGTCCCACGTGAAGGTTTCGGTGGAACCGAGTGTGCCGTTGTCGTTGAACGTGAGATATTTGGCAGCCCCGGCTAAGGAGGTTCCAGAGTTGTACGGGATAGTGGCATAGCTGATGATGCGGTAGAGCTTACCCTCGGTAGGCACAAAGGGATTGACGCCTGCACGCGTGCCGCCTCCAGGGCGCATAAACTCATCGTTCACAGAGACAACAGCGGAATAGAGCGACTCGATGCCGTTCTCGCCGATGGTCTTCAGTCGGAAGTAATAGACCTTGTCCGCTGTCAGGCCTGTAATGGTGGTCGTGGTGGCTTTGCCAGAGAGGCGTTTGATTTCCGTGAATGTCTTGCCGTCCTCCGACTGCTCCACTACGATGGCCGTTGCAGTCTCAGCTTCGCCGTTCAGCCAAGTGAGCTTTACGCTTGTGGCGGAAGTGAGCTTAGCCTCGGGATTGATGGGGTACATCAGAAAGCTACTCTTCTGTGCCAAGCTGTTCACGTAGTGCTCAATGTTGGTGTAGCCGCCTCCGAGCGTGTAGCCGTTAGCATCGTTGGCATTAGGATTCAAGCCGTTTTCCAGTTCCCAGCTGTCCGGCATCCCATCGTAGTCGGTGTCCGTTGGCTTAGGCCCGTTGGCCACAGTTCCGATGCCGCCTACATTATCTTCATTGGCAATGAAGCTGCCTTTTGTGCCCAATGAGGTGAGCTGTTCCAGGATGCGTTTGTCATGGGAATCGCGCACACGTGAAGCACCCACATGATCTACAATGGTGTAGTAGGCTCTCTCGGCTGTCTCCACGTTCATCGGATGCGTGGTGTTGAAGTTGGGCTTCGTCATCGCCGTAGCGTTGTGGTGGTCTGTAATCAGCGTGCCGTTCAGCTTGCCGTCGCAGTTGCCGTCGAAATAGTTTCCTGTGCTGTAGAGATGGTCTGTTTCGGTCCAGTCGTCGAAGTATTTCTGGGAACCATTGGGACCGGCGATGAAGTAGTTGTTCATCACATCCTGGTAGTTGTCAGCCGCCGAGTGTCCGCCGATGATGCCCATACCATAGTTATAGACCACATTGTTGTAGTACTGCAAGTAGCACTTCATCTTGGGATTACGGCTCTTGTTGTCAGCCCACAGGCAGTGGTGGATAGTCCAGTTGCGGGTGCCGTCGGTGATACTTCCGAAACGTTGTGGCTCAATGCCCTCGGAGTTGATGCAGTACTGCCATGTTATGTTATTGGCATCCTTGATATGTACGTTGTCCCAAGGACCCCATGACACCGAGCAGTGGTCCATGATGAAGTTCTGGCACTCGTCGAGCGTCAGCGTACACTTGCTGCTGTTGATGCTCTTGCCGCCGCGCATACGGACGTAGCGCATAATGACGTTCTTGGCCTTAGAAGCTATCACGCGTCCGCCGTAGATGGTGATGCCTTCGCCTGGTGCTGTCTGACCGGCAATAGTGATGTTGCTGGCGATGGTGATGCTTTTGCCGGTGATGTCAATGACGCCGCCCACATCGAACACCACAAAGCGGTTCGACTGGCTCACAGCATCTGCAAGCGAACCTGCACCTGCAGCGTTGAGGTTCGTCACGTGTACTACCTGCTGTCCACGGCCGCCCGTAGCGTATGCTCCGTAGCCTTCGGCACTGGGGAATGCCAACTGCTGGGCCTGCATAGTAGCGGTCGCGAAAAGGGAGCAAAGCAGTAGAAGTGTAGCATTAAAATGTTTCATAATCGTTTAATGTATGTCTTTGTGAAGCTATCTTAAACAGCTTCAGTACTATTCATCTATTGAAAGCGCTTTTGCTCGGTCAATCGTATATTAACGAGTAATCATCTTCCGAGTCAAGCGTTCCAGCTCGGCTATCTCATCCTCTGTCGTGGCCCAGCTGGTGACGAAGCGACAGGCCGTATGGCTTTCATCCACAGGACACCAGACCTCGAAACCGATTTGCTGACGCAACGCATCAAGGTCTTTGTTAGGGATGACATAGAACTGCTGGTTTGTCGGTGAGTCTATGAAAGGCTTATATCCCAGACGCTCAACAAACAGACTGCGCAGGCGCATGGCCAGTGCCACAGCATGTTTGCCAATATTCAAATAGAATAGTGTGTTGTTTTCACGCTGGAACATCGCCTCGAACTGCACGCCTACGACACGGCTCTTGGCCAATAAGGCACCGTGGCGTTTGATGCGGCTGAGCATGTGTGAAGGGGCATCACCCTTGGGAAATACGACAGCCTCACCGCACAGGGCTCCACACTTTGTTCCGCCGATGTAGAAAACATCTGCCAAGCGTGCCAACTGTGGTAGCGTCATGTCTGTGCTTGCTGCAAGACCGTAGGCCAGTCGTGCGCCGTCAATATAAAGCTGCAGGTTGTACTCCTGACATATATCGTGCAGCGCGGTCAGTTCCTGAGCGCTATAGAGCGTGCCGAGTTCGGTGGGGAAGGTGATATATACCATTCCGGGGCGTACCATGTGCTCGGCCGTGTCATCAGCGAAATAGGCATCCAGCCATTTTCGCAGGTCCCGGGCATCCAGCTTGCCTTCATGCGAGGGCAGTGCGATAACCTTGTGCCCTGTGAACTCCACGGCACCGGCCTCGTGCACATTGATGTGAGCCGTGTCAGCGCACAGCACACCTTCGAAGGGCTGTAGCACACAGTCGATGATGGTGGCGTTCGTCTGTGTGCCGCCGGCCAGGAACCAGATTTGTGCCTCTGGCGTCTGGCAGGCTGCACGAATCAACTCACGCGCCTGTTGGCTGAAACGGTCGTCGCCATAGCTCTGTGAGCGTTCGTCGTTGGTCTCCAACAAATGGCGCAGCACGGCCTCGTGTGCGCCATTGTTGTAGTCGCTTTCGAGATGTATCATATTCATCGGGATTATTTGATAAACTCCTCGATGTCCTTCTCAAAGTCTTTCGGGTCGGTTGTCGGAGCAAAACGTCTGATGGTTTCACCATCTTTGGAGATCAGGAACTTGGTGAAGTTCCACAGGATGTCGCTATCCTTTTCCACGCTGGTGCTGAGGGTCTTGAGCAGGGCATGGGTGGCCTTGGCCTTCAGACCTTTGTATTCTTCACTGGGTGCCTGACTCTTGAGATACTCGAAGATCGGCTCTGCAGCGGGGCCGTTCACGTCGGTCTTCTTCATAATCTGGAACGTCACACCATAGTTCAGTTGGCAGAACTCCTCAATCTCACCGTCGGTGCCGGGATCTTGCTCCTTGAACTGATTGCACGGGAAGCCGATGATGACCAATCCCTTGTCCTTATACTTCTGATTCATCTCCTCCAGTCCTGCAAACTGGGGAGTGAAACCGCACTTGCTTGCTGTGTTCACAATCAGCAGGACTTTACCTTCGAACTGTGCGAAGTCCAGCTCCTTGCCTTTGCTCGTAAGAGCCTTGAAATCATAAATCTTTGCCATAAAAGTATTTTTTTGAATGATTAATAACACTTAATTTGTCCTTTTCATTTGCAAAGGTACAACAATATTCTTCACGAACTATATAATTTGATGTATTTCTCTCTTATAGAGTCATTTCCATGCCTGTCTTCTGCACACGAAGTCCCATGCTTCTGTAGAAGTTCATGGCTGAGTCGTTACCCTCCCAGACATTCAACGTGATGTTATTGCAGCCTAAGGAACGGGCATAATCACGTACATAATCGAACAATGACTTACCGATATGCTTTCCGCGAGCGTGCTCATCCACGCAGATGTCATCAATATACAACGTCTTGATGTCCTGAAGCAGCCTGTGGTCCTTCACCTCAGTTATCTGGCAGAAAGCATGACCCAGAACCTTGCCGTCGTCATAGACGAATATGGGCTTGCTTTCGTCTTCGAGGATGGCTTCAAGCTGCTGCTCATCGTATTTGGGCGTGTTTCCCTTGAACAGGTCCGGTCGGATGCCATGATGCACTGCGTCAACTTGATACAGCAGGTCTGTCAAACGCTGGATGTCGCCTTTGTTAGCTCTTCTTACCATTGTGTTAATGACTAAAGACTACTTGATGTATTTTACCTTTGAGGCATCGCGTGGCTTAGCATCAGGCGCCTCGTCGGGATAACCAACGGCGATGACATAGAGCAGCTTATATCCTTCGGGGATGTCGAGACTGTTCATGAAGGGCTTGGCTTTCTCGTTGGTTGTGAGGAAGCGCACGGGGCCTGTCTGGATGCAAGTGCCGAGTCCCAGAGACTGTGCAGCCAGCATCATGTTCTCGCCCAGCAGACCTGCGTCGAGGTCGAAACTGCCGTTTGCCGGAGCACATACGCAGATGAGGTTCGGAGCATTGCGGCACATATCCTTCACATCGGCCAACAGCTTCTGGTCCTCGATGATACGGATGGCCCAAGCCTGGCGGTTCATCGCACTGGGGGCATTGATGCCGCAACGGGCTATCGCCTCCAGCTTTGCATGTTCCACTGGCTTGTTGAGGTACTTGCGCACGGAGCGGCGTGCCATGATGTTGTTAATTACTTCGTTTTCAAATGTGCTTTGAGCCGAAATTGTCAGCACGCACATTATTGCCATGAGGCAGAATGTCAATCGTTTCATACGTGTCTTGTTGTTGGTTGAAAATGTTTATGTTGTCATGTAAATGTCGAGCGTGCCGCCACAGACGATATCCTGATGGTTAAGAATCAGGGGACTCTTCATAGGCTTTCCGTTGAGAATGGCTTTCTTGATGTAGAAAGCTTTGTCGCTGAGACCATGAGTGCGAATCGTGAAGGTCTTGCCGTTGCCTACGTGAAGGGTCGCTTCCTTGACGAGTGGTGAGCCCAGAACATAGCGACCGCCACAGGGCTCCACCTGATAGAAGCCGAGGGCTGAGAGAATGTACCATGCGGACATCTGTCCCACGTCCTCGTTGCCGCAGAGGCCTGCAGGCTGATCGGTGTAGAGCTCGCGCTGAATCTGATGAACAATCTTGGCGGTCTTTCGGGGTTCACCCATCAGGGCGTAGAGGTATGCGGTGTGGTGGCTGGGTTCATTGCCGTGGGCGTATTGTCCGATGAGACCGGTGATGTCGGGATTGGCATCGGCATTGAGCTTACTGTCGGCAGCAAAGAGGTCATCGAGGCGCTTCAAGGCCACCTCGCGACCGCCGAGCATCGCCATGAGACCTTCTACATCGTGGGGCACCAGCCAGAGGTACTGCCAAGGGTTGCCCTCGGTGTAGTCGCTGGTCTGATGGGCAGGGTTGAAGCCGTCGATGGGATTGAAGTCGCCTTTGGAGTTGCGGGAGCGGAGGAAGCCTACGCGCGGGTCGTAGAGATTCTTGTAGCCGCTGGCACGCTGGCTGAGGTAATCCACGGTCTGGCGGATATCAGCGGGTAAACCGCTGAACTCATCTTTTTGAGCTTCAAGGAAGGCTTTTCCGGCCTGCGCGGCAGCCCAGTCGGCAAGCATATATTCCAAACTCATGGAGAGTGAACCGCCGTGGTGGTCGTTGCAGACATAACCATATTTCTTCATGTCATCCAGTCCGCGCTCGTCCATGAGGAGGCTGCTGGTCATCGCATTCATGGCAGCGAGGGAGTCCTTGACAAAACCTTTCAGCAGAAGGTCTGCGAGGATGGGCACGGCGGGACAGCCCACCATGCAGTTGGTCTCCTGCGACATCAGATGCCACACAGGCAGCTTGCCCTGCTCGCGAAAGATGCGGAGGTAGGTTTCAACGATGCTGGGCATCATCTCTGGCATGATGATGGTGGAAAGGGGAGCGGCAGCGCGGTAGGTGTCCCAGAGGGAGAGGGTGGTGAGGTAGTGATGGCGCCATGTGTGGTAATCTGGTGACGATTCCAAAAGTTGCCGATAGAAACTGATGAACTCGTAGTCCTGTGGCCAGCCCCGGCCAGAACGCTTCACACGGTTGTCGGCACCCCGCCAATCGCCGTTGCCATCATCCCAAATCTGAGGGGCGACCATGAAGTGATACATGGCGGTGTAGAAGATGCGGCGGTCGCGGTCGTTCTGGAAGGTGGCTTTGATGCGGCCGAGCTCGCTGTTCCATGCGGCATCTGCTTC
>CACZSQ010000076.1 GCA_902783885.1 uncultured Bacteroidales bacterium | reverse complement strand
TTTTTCTTCTTCGACTGGGGCTTCTCATGTTGGACAGAAGGCTTCAGCTCGGTGCCAGGCTTCTTGGGACGCCAATTGAATATATCTGTTTTGTTGAGCGGTCGGACATAATCGAACCACTGGAAATTTGGCAGGTAGCGCTGATCTGGAGGTATCAAGGCCAACGGATGAAGACGGCCCTCGGAAGCAGGCATCCAAATCTTATCCACTTTATCAGGGCCCATGAAAAGTTTGAGTTCGGAGGATTCTGAATGAAGAAGCCCAATCATCAGACTATCAGAGTCAAGAGGGAAATACTTGACAAAGACATTCCCCTCCACCCAAGTGAGTTTCATCTTGCCGTCACGGAAATAGCTGCGCATGACATCACCTGTGACTTGATTGTAGCATAGGGTATCAACATATTCCACCGAGAGGGCTTGACGAATAACATAAGTGGAATCGATGGTTGAATCATTGGTCCAAGCCTTTATTTCTTCTCCTAACAGTTGCTGGCCTTGTTGCCAGAGAATCGGGTCGTGATACATCGTCAGGCATGAGTCCTTGGAGATAAAGACCATGGAATCGCAAACTGCTTGAACATCGACACGATAGGCGCGAACATGGTGATAGCCACGCGTCTCGCGCCATACGGAGTCTGTGTTGATATGATAAGTGAAGAGCTTGAACGTGTCAGCATGGCAGTAGAAGCTGTCACGCTGCGAGTAGTCAATGAGCACGGCGCTGTCTGCCGCCTCGGCATAGCCAAGCGAGTCACAATAGAGCCCATAGTGTCCGGTAAACATATTCTTGTTTACGTTGTCTGTATAGACCACATTGCGGAAGGCTTTGGAGATGTCACCCTCACCTATGTAGTCAAGGCTATCGCCCGTAATGGTACGGCCCTTGTTGCTCACAATGGAACGGTCGAGCAAATGAGCGCGGTCGTTGCGCGTGTCGTAAGTACCGCGCTCGCTGTAGATGTGATTGTCTCCGTTATCAATGTTAGAAGGGCCAACGATGCGGGCTATCTCTGTACCGGTATTGTAGTGGAGGGTATCACTTAGGAGCGTGAACTTTGGGTTGCGCAAATCCACATTGTAATTGAACACGGCCTCGCGTGTGCCTGGACTGTACTGTCCCCATTCGCTGGTGAGCGTGTTATCTTTATCTACGAGTTTTCCACCCTGGAAGAAATAACCAAGATCGTACAAACGGTCATAGTCAAGCGAATCACAATAAAGACGACTTTCACGATGGGTGAGGATGACATTATAGCGCGCCATCGCCATTTGATCAAAGCCATCATAGTATAAGACATCGGAAGTGAGGGTAAGTGTGTCGCCCTGATTCATCTTCACATGACCAAATGCATCGAAAGAATTGCTGGCCTCATAATAGAGGGCACTGTCACAAGTGAGTATCACCCCATCGTGGCGAAAGCGAACATTTCCTACCAAAATCTGCGCATCAGGATTGATGCGCTGATTATAATAAAGTTCATCCGTGTGAAGAAGCACAACGCGAGAGCCTTTCTTGCGGGGAGAAGAAGACCCACCAACTGCAGCCACACCCCCTTGCTCCTCTCTGTTAGGGAGGGGAGTTGATACACTTGCCAATGAACAGATTACTGTCAGCAAGGATATGAGGATAAGGGGAATACGGGACTTCATTCTACACTCTTAACTCTTCATTTCTCATTTTTTACTCTTCACACCCATCTTCCCTCCCTGGGAGGGGCAAGGGGCGGGCCTTTTACTCTTTAATCCATCCCGGGTATTGGAACTCGCAGTTCGACCACTCAGGATTAATACGGATATAGGTGGTCTGCTGTTTCTCGCGAATCCATTTCTCAAGGAATTCCTCGCTGAGCCTATTCTGTACAATCTGACGTAGAACCTGAAAGTCTTCTGTTATGGTGGCAGGATGAGCCTTAATGCGATTCTTCAGTTTGATAATGCAACACTGTTCCTTGCCCGTTTTATCAATCATCTGAAAAGGTTTGGAGATTTCGCCGATGTCAAGACGTTCTACGATACGGGCCATCTCTGTTGGGAGTTCTGCCATCTTAAAACGGGATGTGCGGATACGGCTACCTGTATGGTCGGTGGTAACATTGAACATCAGACCTCTGTTGTTACGGGAATCCTTGTCATCGGACAACGCAGTAGCTGCCTGCTCAAATGTGAATTTGCCATCGCGGATATCGGCAGCGATGGAGTCGAGACGAGACATACATGCATCTATATCTTCCTGCTCTACGCGGGGTTTCTTGAGAATATGACGGAGCTTGAGTTTGTCGCCTCGCTTATCCACCAACTGGATGATATGAAAACCATACTGTGACTCCACAATCTTGGAAACTTTATTAGGATCGGTGAGGCTCCAGGCAACATTGGCAAAGGCCGGATCAAGATCCATGCGGCTCATATAGTCCATTTCGCCACCCTGACGTGCGGATCCAGGATCCTCGCTGTAAAGGATAGCTAATGTGGAGAAACTCGACGAGCCGTTGTTGATACGCTCTGTGTAGTCGCGCAAATCATCTTTGATTCGATCTATTTCGGCTTGTCGCACCAACGGATGCTCAGCCAATAGTTCAACCTCCACTTGTGTAGGAATGATTGGCAAAGAATCCTGTGGATAGTCCTTGAAGAAATGACGCACTTCGGCTGGAGTGACCTTGATATCCTTCGTCAGGTGTTCGCGTACCAACTCCATCGTTTGGTTGTCCTTCACAAGGGCATAAGTCTCTTCGCGAATCTGGGCCAGTGTCATCTTGCGATATTCCTCCAGCTTTTCCTTAGAGCCCGCAGCCTGAATCCACTCGTTAATCTGGGCTTCTACGTAGCGGTTGATCTGCTCATCTGAAGCTTCAATACTATCTGTCTGTGCCTGATGGAGGAAAAGTTTCTGAAGTGCCAAACGTTCAGGTATCACACAATAGGGATTACCACTGACACGACCCATCTGTGTACGAACCTTCTCCACATCACTACGTAGAATGGCCTCATCGCCCACCACCCAGATGACTTCATCCACGATGTTGCTCTGGCCTTGGGCGAAGGAGAAAATGCTCAGACAGGAAAGAAAGCCTGCCAGGGAAAAAGAATAGAACTTATTCATGAGTGTTTGTTGACAGTGTTTAAGGCATTCTGGAAGATTTCCACCTTGTAGCGGCGGCGCAGTTCCTCCACGAATTCCTGCTCCTTGGTGGCCTGATAGTCTGTAACTACCTGAGCTCCGACATCAGTCCAGCGTTCAGGACCTTTTTTTAGTTTGCGTCCGATAACAGCAACCGCCGGATATTTGGCATTCGACTGTGTCTTTCCCTCGTGAATATTAAAGGCAAGGGAATCTACCATTGCATTCTCGCCCTGCACGAAAACACGGCGTTCAAATCGCACCTGCACGCTATCCTTATTGAACTGGTTCTTAACAATCTCTGCCCATTTATTCTCCGGTTGTTTTTTCAATGCCTGCTGCACACGCTTGAGCACATCTGCATTCAACGCCTGCAGGAGTGCACCGGCATAATGGGGTTTCTCGAAGGCGTATGCTTTCTTGTTGGCCTTGAAGTAACGCTCAAGGTTCACCGTATCCTTGGCTGCGGGTTCCCACACCTGACGCTGGCAGATCTCGTAAAAAAGCAGGCCGTCGTGGTATTCCTGAATGAGATATTTCAGATCACTATCCTCTGCGGCTAAGCGCTCTGCCTCCTCGTCCATCACCTGCTCTACAGTCTTGCCACTACGCGATGCCATGCTGTCCACAACCTGTCCGGCAATTCGGTCCTTCAAACCACGAGCCTCCAAAAACTGACGAATACGCGGAGCCAAAGTGTCGAAGGGTTCCAACGCTTTTTTGTCACGAAGTTGGATAATGTGCCATCCCACAGTAGAAAGAAACGGTGCTCCTGTCTCGCCGACCTCTAAAGAATAGCAGGCGTCCTCCACCTCCTTGAGTAGCTGATGCGGGCCAATCCAACCGATGACACCACCACGAGCGGCAGTTCCAGGGTCCTCCGAGACCTCTGCTGCCAACTCAGCAAAATCCTTGCCACCTTGCAGTACGGCATAGATAGAATCGACACGAGCCTTAACGGCTGCCTGCTGTCCGGGCGTGGACTGCTGCACGACACGCAAGAAGATATGCGCCGGCAGAAGCAGATCCTTACCCTCCAACTGATTCAGCATCTGCTGGTAGTAAGCTACCACCTCCTGCTCCTCAGCCTCTGGAGAGACAAGGAGCGGTCGGATTTGTTGGTCGCGATATGTGCGGAACTCCTGCTGATAGGAACTCAATGTGTCCAGGTGTGCATCCAATGCAGCCTCCACCTTGAGCTTATAATTGACAAAGAGATCTACATATTCTGTCACGCTCTTCTTGTCAATCACGCCATCCGTGTTGTTTTTGTTATAGTTATATTCAAACTCCGAACGCGTCACATCCTTGCCGTTGATGCGCATCACGACTGGATCTTCAGCCTGCGCTGCCATGGAGTTGATGAATAAGGGGCATTGAATAATAAATAAAAAAGATAGGATAGAACGTACCATATTTATTTCAATCAAAATTTCAATTTCTCGATCGTTCAACTATTCAATATTATTTATTGAGGCCTGCTGTAGTTAGGCGCTTCACTGGTGATGGTGATGTCATGGGGGTGACTCTCCTGAACACCAGCATTGGTGATACGCACAAATTTAGCGTGATGCAAATCCTCAATGGTTGCAGCTCCGCAGTAACCCATACCGGAGCGCAAGCCACCGATGAGCTGATAGATAACCTCCTGCACCGTGCCCTTATAAGGCACTCGCCCGGCGATGCCCTCGGGCACGAGTTTCTTGACGTCCTGCTCACCAGCTTGGAAATAGCGATCCTTGCTGCCGTTCTCCATGGCTTCAAGAGAGCCCATACCACGATAGCTCTTGAACTTACGACCATTGAAGATAATCGTGTCACCCGGGCTCTCCTCTGTGCCGGCCACCAAAGAACCGATCATCACGCAGTTGCCGCCTGCAGCGATTGCTTTCACCACGTCACCAGAGTAGCGCAAACCGCCATCAGCAATCATGGGAACACCCGTGCCAGCAAGAACGCTTGCCACATCATAGACAGCAGACAGCTGCGGAACACCTACTCCGGCAACCACGCGCGTGGTGCAAATGCTACCCGGGCCTATACCCACTTTGATGCCGTCGGCGCCAGCTTCCACCAGCATCTTGGCAGCCTCGCCTGTGGCCACGTTACCAACCACAATATCCACGTTGGGATAGTTAGCCTTAGCCTCACGGAGTTTCTCAATAACGCCTTTGCTATGACCGTGGGCCGTATCAATCACGATGGCATCAGCGCCAGCCTCCACAAGTGCTTTGATGCGTTCAAGCGTGTCGTTTGTCACACCGACACCAGCTGCTACGCGCAGACGCCCCTTCTCATCCTTGCAGGCCATGGGCTTGTCTTTAGCCTTAGTGATATCCTTATAGGTAATCAGGCCGATAAGGTGGTTTTCATCATCCACCACCGGCAGCTTCTCTATCTTGTTCTCCTGAAGAATCTGGGCTGCAGCAAAGAGGTCTGTCTGCTGATGTGTCGTCACCAGATGATCTTTGGTCATCACTTCCGCAATAGGTCGCTCTACACGGCGCTCGAAGCGCAGGTCACGATTCGTGACAATGCCCACGAGATGGTTTTCTGCATCTACGACAGGAATACCGCCGATGTGGTATTCTGCCATCAGGTTCAAGGCATCCGCCACCGTAGCATTGCTCAGGATGGTCACAGGATGATAAATCATACCGTTTTCCGCACGTTTCACGACAGCCACCTGACGCGCCTGTTCCTCAATGCTCATATTCTTATGAATCACGCCGATGCCGCCTTCACGTGCAATGGCAATTGCCATCGTCGCCTCGGTCACGGTGTCCATTGCCGCCGTGACAAATGGCACTTTCAGTTCAATGTGTCGGGAGAAACGCGTGGTCAGATCCACGGCACGGGGAAGGACTTCGGAATAAGCAGGAACAAGGAGGACGTCGTCAAACGTGAGACCGTCCATGACAATTCTGTCTGCAATGAAATTAGCCATAGTGAGAGTTTTTGCTTCTATTGCGTGCAAAAGTACTGCTTTTCCACGAGATAGCCAAAAACTACACCTTTTTTAAACGCACATTAACGTTCTCCCCACTAAAGTTGTTTTGTAAAAGTTTCCATCATTCCCTCAGACAGGTTCACTATCACATGGTTAAGGCTGAGAGAAAGCTGAGAGAAAGCTGAGAGAAAGCTGAGAGAATGAGAGAATAAGAGAATAAGAGAATAAGGACAGGTGTGCTTACTGACTGATATGGGTGTGATGGCGACAACACCAAGGTGTGATGGCAATAAGATGCAGGTGTGTTGACAAGTTCCACTCGTGGAACTCACCGTAAGACCAAGATGTTCTCATGCTGACAGCAGGCTGCCAGCAGGCTGGCAATCATCAGTTTTTCCCTCATTCCCTCATCTTTCCCTCAGCCTTCTCTCAGCCTTAACAGCCTGACACACAGGGAGTCTGAGAGAATAAGACTTTTTATTGTATTCAAATCCTGAGCAATCAACATTTTTGCATATTCGGCGAACTGACGTATCAAACAATCAACGCCATTTTTAGTTACCGAGCTCGGAAATGAATTTAATACGCACAAGACGTATCTGCTCCTCATCGTAGTCATCACCTATTTCGTCCAGAGCATCATCGATATCGTCAGTCTCACTCTCGCGGAAATACTCGAAGATATCCTCTATCTGGTCTGCATCCATGATGGATCTGAGATAATAGTCTATGTCCAGTTTGGTACCGCTATCGACAATCGCATCCAGTTCATCGAGCAGTTCTTCAAAGTCGAGGCCCTTGGAACGGGCTATTTCCTTAAGATCAACCTTTCGGTCAACAGCCTGAATGATACTAACTTTATTCTTGCTCTTGTTAGCAACAGTGCGTACACGCAAGTCCTCGGGACGGTCAATCTCGTTCTCCTCGCAGTGCTTGTAGATAAGCTCGCAGAACGCTTTGCCGTATCGCTTAGCCTTGCCTTCGCCGACGCCGGGGATGTTCTTCAGTTCCTCGATGGTGACGGGATACACCGTAGCCATTGCTTCGAGGCTGGCATCCTGGAAGATAACATAGGGCGGGATTGACTTCTCACGTGCCACCTTCTTGCGCATATCCTTGAGCATACTGTACAGTTGCTCATCGAGCACGCTGGTACCAGCATCGGGATCCACATAATCACTGTCGAAATTGTTGTCCTCAGAAATCATGAAGGATACGGGCTTCTTGATGAACTGCAAGCCCTCGGGAGTGAGCTTCAGCAAGCCGTAGTTCTCCACGTCTTTGTAAATATAGCCGCCCAACAGCGCCTGACGCAGCACGGTGTTCCAGAATCGGGTATCCTTGTCATCACCACAACCAAAGCAGGGGAGGTCGTCGTGTTTGTGAGCAATCACCTCTTCTGTTGGCGTTCCCGTAAGGATGTTGATGATATGATGAACCTTGAAGTTCTCCTTGACCGTCTGAATGACAGAGAGAGCCTTGCGAAGCTCCTCCTTGGCCTCAACACGCGACTTCGGATGGAGACAGTTGTCGCAATTGTGACAGTTCTCCTCGGGGTACTCCTCACCGAAGTAGTGAAGGAGTACACGACGACGACAGACGCTGGTCTCTGCGTAGGCAGCAGTCTCCTGCAAGAGCTGACGACCTATGTCCTGCTCTGCAACAGGCTTTCCTTCCATGAACTTCTCCAGCTTCTGCAAATCCTTATATGTGTAGAAAGTAATACACTTTCCCTCGCCGCCATCACGGCCGGCACGACCAGTCTCCTGATAATAGCCTTCGAGACTCTTGGGGATATCATAGTGGATAACAAAGCGCACGTCAGGCTTGTCGATGCCCATACCAAAGGCGATGGTAGCGACAATGACGTCAATCTCGTCCATCACAAAGTCATCTTGTGTCTGTGTGCGGGTTGGGGTATCCATTCCGGCGTGGTAGGCACGCGCATTAATATCGTTGGCACGCAACACCTCGGCCAGTTCCTCGACCTTCTTGCGAGACAAGCAATAGATGATGCCGCTCTTACCGGTGTTCTGACGCAGGAACTTGATGATTTCCTTGTCGATATCCTTTGTCTTGGGGCGCACCTCATAATAGAGATTCGGACGGTTGAAGGAACTGACAAACTCAGTAGCATCGGCCATCCCAAGATTCTTCTTGATATCCCCACGCACCTTATCCGTGGCTGTAGCCGTGAGCGCGATGACCGGAGCAACACCTATCTCATTAATAATCGGACGTATGCGACGATACTCCGGACGGAAGTCATGTCCCCATTCCGAAATACAGTGAGCCTCATCAACAGCATAGAATGAGATCTTCACCTGTCGCAGGAAATCGATATTATCGTCCTTAGTCAAAGATTCAGGCGCAACATACAACAACTTTGTACGACCTGCGAGGACATCGGTCTTCACCTGATCCAATGCCGCGCGGTTGAGCGAAGAATTCATGAAATGCGCAATGCCGTCATCGGCGCTAACCTGACGGATAGCATCCACCTGATTCTTCATCAGCGCTATGAGAGGAGAGATGACAATGGCCGTACCGTCCATCAACAGAGCAGGCAACTGATAGCACAACGACTTACCGCCTCCAGTTGGCATGAGCACAAAAGTGTCATGACCGTCAAGAAGGTTTAGAATGATAGCTTCCTGATCGCCCTTGAAGGTATCGAAGCCGAAATAATGCTTCAGCTGAGAGGTCAAATCAATGTCTTTTTTCATGCGCTTTTGTTTCTTCGCAACAAAGTTATAAACAAATCGACCTATTTTCCAACTTTTTTTACGCTTTTTAGATGAAAAAAGGCTCCAAAAGCCATTTTTTATTGCTTTTGGAGCCTTAAGAACACTTATTCTTTCTATTAAACGCCACTTTCTGCAATCGCCAGATTCGATTTTTCCAAATGGTGACGAGCGTAGTCCAACGTCACCTCGAATTTCTTCTCCTTTTGGGAGGGGAGCTCAAACTGAGGTGTTATCATGATGGCCTCCACGATGCTACGTAGCCCACGCGCTCCGAGCTTGTATTCCACTGCCTTATCAACCATATACTCCAAAGCATCCTCTGCGAACGTGAGTTCTATGCCATCCATAGCGAACAACTTCTGCTGTTGGCGGATGAGCGAGTTCTTCGGTTCTGTAAGGATAGCGCGCAGTGCCTGACGGTCGAGCTGATTCAGATAGGTGAGCACCGGCAGACGACCTATGATTTCAGGAATCAAGCCAAATGACTTCAAGTCCTGAGGGACAATGTATTTCATCAGGTCGTTACGGTCGATGCGAGCTACGTTCTGCACGGAATTATAGCCTACTACGTGCGTGTTAAGACGCTGAGCGATCTTACGCTCGATACCATCGAACGCGCCACCGCAGATAAATAAGATATTGCGGGTGTCCACGTGCACATAGTCCTGATCGGGGTGTTTGCGCCCTCCCTTGGGCGGCACATTAACAACAGATCCTTCCAACAGCTTGAGCAGTCCCTGTTGAACGCCTTCACCGCTAACATCGCGTGTGATACTGGGATTGTCCGACTTGCGAGCTATTTTATCGATTTCATCGATGAAAACGATGCCATGCTGAGTGGCCTCCAGATCAAAGTCTGCCACCTGCAACAAACGCGAGAGGATACTTTCCACATCCTCGCCGACATAGCCAGCCTCCGTAAATACGGTTGCATCCACAATCGTGAAGGGGACCTTCAGCAAATGAGCTATCGTGCGCGCCATCAGTGTCTTGCCCGTACCCGTGGGGCCTACCATGATGACATTGCTCTTCTCTATCTCCACACCATCTTCTGTCTTCTCCTGACAGAGGCGCTTGTAGTGATTATAGACCGCCACGGAGAGATAGCGCTTGGCGTCATCCTGACCTATGACATATTGATCCAGATACGCCTTGATATCAGCAGGTTTGGGGAGCGTCTTCCAGTCGAGCCTGCCGAATTTGCCATTGGACTTACCGTCCACGGCAGCTTTCGCTTCGCCATTCGTCTCCAGCGCCTCCTGTACGATATTGTTAGCCTGTCGGGCACAGTCGTCACAGATAAAACCATCAATGCCGCTGATGAGCAGGCGCACCTCACTATCGCTCCGTCCACAGAACGAGCAATGGTTATGTCCTTGTTTTTTTCCCATTATAAAATTTATGTTCGCGCGCGAAGAGAGATTAGGCCTTACGTGTCAACACCACATCCACCATGCCGTACTCCTTAGCTTCCTCAGCGGTCATCCAATAGTTGCGGTCTGAGTCGGCCCACACCTTATCATAGGGGGTATGGCTATGGTCTGCGATAATCTGATAGAGCTCCTTCTTGAGCTTCTGGATTTCACGAGCCTCAATCTCGATGTCGGAAGCCTGACCTGAGACTCCGCCCAGTGGCTGGTGAATCATCACACGGCTGTGAGGCAGAGCCGAGCGCTTGCCCTCCTTGCCGGACACCAAAAGCACGGCGGCCATCGAAGCGGCCATACCTGTGCAAATCGTAGCCACGTCCGAGGTGATGAACTGCATCGTGTCATAGATGCCAAGGCCGGCACTGACGCTACCGCCGGGGGAATTCAGATAGATGCTGATGTCCTTGCCCGGGTCTGCGCTGTCCAGATAGAGCAACTGTGCCTGCAGGGTATTGGCCGTATAGTCATCAATCGGCGTACCCAGAAAGATGATACGATCCATCATCAGGCGAGAGAACACATCCATCTGGGTGACGTTCAGCTGGCGTTCCTCTAGGATATAAGGATTCAGGTACTGATTCTGAACGCTCACAATGTCGTCCAGCACCTGCCCGTTCATGCCAAGATGGCCTACGGCATATTTTCGGAAATCAGAATGTTGCATACTTATTTCTCTTCAAACAGTTTGTTGAACTCTTCGAGGGTGACGTCCTTCTTCTGAAGCTTGACAACCTCTTTGAGAGCGGCACCCAGCTTCTCTTCCACGGCACGAGCCACGAAGCCTTCGACCTGCTCCTTCTTCTTGAGCTGTTCGTTAGCGTAATTGGTGATAATCTCATCAGGCACATTACCCATGCCATACTGTGCAAACTGCATACGCGTCTGGCGCTTGGCGGTCTCCAGGACATCATCCTGCTCCACCTTGATACCAGTCTGGTCTGCAAGCTGCTCCTTCATCAGGTGCCACAGCAGTTCCTTGATGCTGCCTGCATAGTTTTGCTCAACATACTCCTCGCCCTTGTCGGGATTGTTGGCTTGCATGATGCGCTTCAGCAGGGCATCCGGCCATTCAAGATCACCGACGCGCTTCTCCAGGTATTTGCGCACATCAATCATGAAGCGCAACTGTGAGTCCTCCACAAACTGGGCTTCCAGTTGCTTCTTCACGGCTTCACGGAATTCCTTCTCGCTCTTCACCTTGCCCTCGCCGAAGACGCTGTCGAACAATTCCTGTGTGAGGTCGGAGGGGACATAGCGAGTAATCTCTGTTATCTGGTAGCTGAAGTCGCCGCGCACATTTTCGGCCTCCTCCTTCGTGATACCCAGCAGGCTGGAAAGCTCAATGGTACTATTCTCATAGGCTGCCGCAGGGTTGAAGGTGATGACCGTGTTTACGCTGATGCCTTCGAACTTCTTCTTCTGGTCATCATTCTTGAAATAGCCAGGCAGGATAACAGCATCCTCCTTCTGGATACCGCCTTCCTTGATACTACCGTCGGCATCGAGTTCTGCGATATGGCCCTTGGTCATGTCGCCTTCCTGGAAGCTCTCCACCTTGTCATAGTGGCCGGCACGCTGGGCGTAAGCCTTCACCTGGCCGTCCACCATCTCATCGGTTACCTTGATGGTGTAGAAGGGTATCTTGTCTGCATCAGTCAGTTTGGCATCAAACTGGGGAGCAAGGGCGATGTCGAAGACGAATTCCTGCTGCTCGGCCTCGAAGTCGATGGCTGGTTGCTTCTCGCTGGCCAAAGGCTCACCCAGCATATCCACCTTCTGCTCACGGAGGTAGCCATAGAGTTTCTCACTCAGCAACTTCTGCACTTCCTCTGCAGTGATGTCTGCACCGAAACGCTTCTTCATCAGGCTCATGGGAACCTGTCCGGGACGGAAGCCTGGCAGTGCTGCCTTCTTTCTATAGTTCTTCAGAGCTTTCTCTACCTGCTCCTGATAATCTGCTTTCTCGAAAGTGATGGTCAGCTCAGCTGCCACATTGCTTGTTTTGTTGAATTGAATGTTCATGAATTGTTATTATTTTTGTTTGTTTTTTATCATGCTTGTTGTTCGCGCTCACGCTCCATGCTCTCAAAGTCCTTAGGACGGAGCACAAAGCTGTTGGTCAGGTACTTGGCCTTTACCGTCTCATTCGTTGCCAGCTCTTCCGGTGTACCTTTGAAGCGGATACGTCCCTCAAAGAGCATATAGGCGCGGTCAGTGATGCAGAGCGTTTCCTCCACGTTGTGGTCGGTGATGAGCACACCGATATTCATGCGCTTGAGCTTCCACACGATGAGCTGGATATCCTCCACGGCAATGGGGTCCACACCGGCAAAAGGCTCGTCAAGCATCACGAACTTCGGGTCGATGGCCAGACAGCGCGCAATCTCCGTACGGCGGCGCTCACCACCGCTGAGGCGGTCACCCAGGTTCTTACGCACTTTCTGCAGGCGGAACTCCCTGATCAGGTTCTCCAGCTTCTCGCGCTTATATTCCTCTGAGCAGTCGGTACGCAACTCCAGCACGCTGGCGATATTGTCCTCCACAGACATCTTGCGAAACACGCTGGCCTCCTGCGCCAAATAGCCGATGCCCTTCTTGGCACGCTTATAGACTGGGAGATCCGTCACCTCTTCGTCACCGATGAACACTCGCCCCTCGTTGGGAATCACAAGACCTGTGGTCATGTAGAACGAGGTAGTCTTGCCTGCGCCGTTGGGGCCCAGCAGTCCTACGATTTCGCCTTGGTCAACGTAGAAGTTGACATCATCGGCCACCGTACGTTTGCCATAAATCTTCTTCAGATGTTCGGCGCACAAACGCAACGGCTCCGTCTGATGGGGTGCCAAGTATGAGGGCAGCGAGGGGTCTTTTGTCGGGTCTGTAACAGCCCCGTTGAGGAGTGTCTCTTCAGCCATAGGTTCGAAATGAGTGCGCAAAATTACATAATTCTTGTCAAAATCCACCATGAAGAGCAAAAAAACTATTATATAAGGTCTTTTATTTAGTGTTTTTTGACTACTTTTGCACCCGTTATGTCAATAATTCTCACTCCTGTCAAAACCTTTGGGCGCTATCTTCAGCTGATGGCGAAGGTCTTTAGTCGCCCCGAACGTTTTCGAATGTTCTTCAAACAATACATCACGGAAATGCAGAAACTCGGTGTCGATAGCATCGGTATCGTGCTCATGATTTCATTCTTCATCGGCGCCGTCATCTGCATCCAGATGAAAGTGAATATTCAGACCCCCTGGATGCCGCGTTTCACCACAGGCTACACCACCCGTGAAATTCTGCTGTTGGAGTTCTCGTCGAGTATCATGTGTCTGATACTGGCTGGCAAGGTCGGTTCCAACATCGCTTCGGAAATCGGCACGATGCGCGTCACCCAGCAGATTGATGCCCTGGACATTATGGGCGTTAACTCTGCATCCTTCCTCATCTTGCCTAAGATTATCGGGCTCCTGACCATGATTCCCGTCCTCGTCACCTTCTCGATGGTGGCGGGCTTTGGCGGTGCCTATGCCATCAGCTATGCGGGCATTGTCACACCCGACGACCTGACCTATGGCCTTCAGCACTCGTTTAACCAATGGTTCGTTTGGATGTCCATCATCAAATCGTTCTTCTTCGCCTTCATCATCGCCTCCGTTTCGGCCTTCTACGGCTACACCGTCGAGGGCGGCAGCGTTGAGGTGGGCAAAGCCAGCACTGACAGCGTCGTACACTGTTCTATGCTGATTCTCTTTGCCGACATATTCCTGACTCAGATTCTCTCATGATAGAAATACAAGCTCTCCATAAATCCTTTGCCGACCGCGAAGTTCTCAAAGGCATCAACACGGTGTTCGAGGCGGGGCAGACCAACCTCATCATCGGACAGTCAGGCTCTGGCAAGACTGTACTGATGAAGTGCATCGTAGGCCTCTTCGAGCCTACGTCGGGAAAGATTCTCTATGATGGCCGTAACTTCGTGGGAATGGGCAAGAAGGAGAAAGCCCTGCTGCGCCGCGAGATGGGCATGATCTTCCAGTCGGCAGCGCTCTTCGACAGCATGAACGTGCTGGACAATGTCATGTTCCCCCTGGATATGTTCTCCACCATGACCCTCAAGGAGCGACAGCACCGCGCACAGCAGTGTCTGGATCGCGTGAACCTCATTGAGGCACAGAAGAAATACCCCAACGAACTCTCGGGCGGTATGCAGAAGCGCGTAGCCATCGCACGAGCCATCGCGCTGAACCCCAAATACCTGTTCTGCGACGAGCCCAACAGCGGCCTCGACCCCAAGACATCACTCGTCATTGATGCACTTATCCATGACATCACCGAAGAGTTCAACATGACAACCATCATCAACACCCACGACATGAACTCCGTGATGGGCATTGGCGACAGCATCATCTTCATCAAGGACGGCCGGCAGGAATGGACTGGCGATAAGACACAAGTCGCTTCAGCCGACAATCAGGCCCTCATCGATTTCATCTTCGCTTCCGACCTCCTCAAGAAGGCCCGTCAGGCTTTTATCTGAATTATGGTTTCTGTTGAGCATCTTTCTGTTGAATTCAGTGCCCGTCCGCTGTTCACGGACGTGAGTTTTGTCGTGAACGACCGTGACCGCATTGCACTGACAGGCAAAAACGGAGCTGGCAAATCCACACTCCTGAAGATCATTGCCGGACAGCAGACTCCGACGAGTGGAGTGGTGGCCACGCCCCATGACACAACTATCGGCTATCTCCCTCAGGTGATGAACCTCTCCAACGAAAGGACAGTGATGGAAGAGGCTCTGCTGGCCTTCGACCACATCCGCGACCTGCAGGCTGACATCGAACGCCTGAACGCGGAGATGATAGAGCGCACCGACTACGAGAGCGATGATTATCTGGCTTTGGTAGAGCGCTACACACACGCCGAAGAGCACTTCCGAATGATGGGAGGCCTTAACTTCCACGCCGAGGTGGAGCGTACGCTCCTCGGGCTGGGCTTTGAGCGCTCCGATTTCAACCGGCCTACGGGTGAACTCAGCGGTGGATGGCGTATGCGCATCGAGCTGGCGAAACTGTTGCTGCGGCAACCCGACGTCCTCTTGCTCGATGAGCCCACGAACCACCTCGACATTGAGAGCATCCAGTGGCTGGAGCAACATCTCATCCAGCGCGCCGGCGCTGTGGTGCTCGTGAGCCACGACCGCGCGTTCATCAACAACGTCACCACCCGCACACTGGAACTCTCCTGCGGCCGCATCTGGGACTACAAGGTCAAGTACGACGAGTACGTGCAACTGCGGGCTGAGCGCCGCGAGCAGCAGCTTCGGGCCTACGAGAACCAGCAGAAGGAGATTGCCGACCTCAAGGATTTCATCGAGCGCTTCCGCTATAAGCCCACCAAGGCGGTGCAGGTGCAGGAGCGCATCAAACAACTCAACCGCATCGTGCCTATCGAGGTGGACGAGGTTGACAACAGCGCCCTCCACCTGAAGTTCCCGCCCTGCCAGCGCTCGGGCGACTTCCCCCTCATCGTGGAAGACCTGAGTAAGAGCTATCCCATGGCCGTTCCCGAGGGTTCTCCCGAGGGCACACACAAGGGCCTCCACGAGGTCATCTCCCATGTCAACCTGACCATTCGCCGAGGCGAGAAGGTGGCCTTCGTGGGCCGTAACGGCGAGGGCAAGTCCACACTCGTGAAGTGCATCCTCGGAGAGATTCCCTTTGAGGGCACACTGAAGGTGGGGCACAATGCTCAGATTGGCTACTTCGCCCAGAACCAGGCACAGCTCCTCGACCCTGAGCTCACGGTCTTCGACACCATCGACCGTGTAGCACGCGGTGATGTCCGCATGAGAATCCGTGATATCCTCGGCGCCTTCATGTTCGGCGGCGAAGCTTCTGACAAGAAAGTCAAAGTCCTCTCAGGCGGTGAACGCTCGCGTCTGGCTATGATCAAGCTGCTGCTGGAACCCGTTAACTTCCTCATCCTCGACGAGCCTACCAACCATCTTGACATGAAGTCCAAGGACGTGCTGAAGGAGGCCATTGCCGCCTTCGACGGCACCGTCATCGTCGTCAGCCACGACCGTCAGTTCCTCGATGGTCTCGTCCAGCGCGTCTATGCCTTTGGCGGCGGCCGTGTCCGTGAGCACCTCGGCGGTATCTACGATTGGCTAAAGGAATCTCACCATGTGGACTCTCCCCCCGCCCTCCCTGTTAGGGAGGGAGCAAGCACCTTTGTGAAAGGGAGTGTCAATAATTCAGGACAGAAAACCTCTGCGAAAGGCCAGGCCGGCAATTCCGGACAGGTGACCGCTCCCTCCCTAACAGGGAGGGCGGGGGGAGAGTCCTACGCCGCCCAAAAGGCAGCAGCCCGGCAGCGCAAAAAGCTGGAGAAAGCAGTCACCGAGGCCGAAGAGCAGGTAGCCCAGCTGGAAGCTGCCCTCCACCTCGTCGAAGACCAGCTGGCTACGCCCGAAGGCTCTGCCGACAGCACGCTCTACGATAAATATGCCCGCCTCAAGCAACAACTCGAAGCGGCCGAAGAGGAATGGCTTGCCGCCTCCGAAGCCCTCACCACCCCATAACCCTTCCCCCAAAAAATTCTACCAATCATGACCTTCAAACAAATCCTTCCCTTTATGGCCCTTCCCCTCATCTTTGCATGTGGTGGACAGCAGGCAGCCCTCACAACAGGCATCGACATCGCCGACCTCGACACCACCGTCGCCCCTGGCACCGACTTCTTCCGCTATGCCACCGGCGGATGGGCTGATGCTCACCCGCTCACCGCTGAGTACGCCCGTTTCGGCTCTTTCGAATATCTTGACGAATGCAACAACAAACAATTGCGCGAGCTCATCGAAGGTGTTGCCGCACAGCAGAATCCTGAAGGCTCCCTCGCCGCCAAGATAGCTGCCATGTACAACAGCGCCATGGATAGCGTGAACCTCAACAAACAGGGTCTGGAGCCCATCCGCGAGGACTTGCAGCGCATCGACCGCTGCTACGACAAGGACGAACTCTACCGCCTCTACTCCAGCCTGCAACTGAACGGCATGGATGGAATGTTTGATTTCGGCATCGACGCCGACATCAAGGACAGCAAGAACAACCTCGCAATGCTGTATCAGAGCGGACTCCACATGGGGCAGAAAGAGTACTATCTCGACACCGACTCTGCCACCGCTGCCATCCGCGATGCCTACAAGAATTACATGACACAGCTCTTCACGCGTTGCAAAGTAACATCCGAAGCAGATGCCGCCGCCCGCGTCGAGGCTGCCTATGCCGTGGAGGAACGTCTGGCCAAGGCTTCCAAGAGCCGCACAGAGCTGCGCGACGATGAAGCCAACTACCACAAGATGTCTCTCGACTCGCTCATGCAGACCTTCCCCGCTCTCCAGTGGAAACACTACTTCGGCATCCTCGGAGCACAGGACATCCGCGAGGTCAACGTGGGGCAGCCCGAGTTCATCCGCGAGGTAGAAGCCATCTGGCAGGACACCCCGCTGGAGACTCTGAAGGACTATGTCCGCTGGCAGCTGATAGACACCGCCTCCAGCTACCTCGATGATGAGATGCGCGCCGCCTCCTTCGGCTTCTACGGCACCGTCATGAGTGGCCGTCAGGAGGATCGTCCGCGTTGGAAACGCGCCGTGGCAGCCACAGAGCGCGCACTCGGCGAAGCCGTAGGTCAGCTCTACGTGGAGAAGTATTTCCCAGCAGCCGCCAAAGAACGCATGATCCAGCTGGTCAAGAACCTGCAGGTGGCCCTCGGAGAGCGCATCGATGCCCAGGAGTGGATGTCCGACTCCACCAAGGCGGTGGCTCACGAGAAGCTCGATGCCTTTATTGTCAAAGTGGGCTACCCCGATAAATGGAAGGACTACAGCGCCTTGGAGCTGGGCCGCAACTATTGGGAGAATTACAAGGCCACAGCCGTATGGGCCTACCACGACTTAGCTTCACGCAAGCTCAACAAGCCCGTCGATAACACCGAATGGTATATGCCGCCGCAGATGATCAACGCCTATTACAACCCCACCACCAACGAGATCTGTTTCCCGGCAGGCATCCTGCAGCCGCCTTTCTTCGATATGCAGGCTGACGATGCCTTCAACTACGGTGCCATCGGCGTGGTCATCGGCCATGAGATGACCCACGGCTTCGACGACCAGGGTTCCAAGTACGACAAGGACGGCAACCTGCGCCAGTGGTGGACCGCCGAGGACCGTCAGCGCTTCGAAGAACGCACGCACGTGATGCGCGACTTCTTTAATAATATAGAGGTTCTGCCCGGCCTCCACGCCAACGGACAGCTCACCCTCGGTGAGAATATGGCCGACCACGGCGGCCTCCAAGTCGCCTTCCAGGCCTTCAAGAATGCCCAAAAGGCCGCCCTTACCGTTCCCGAGGGTTCTCCCGAGGGTCTCTCTAAAACCGCCGCCCCCGTTACCGTTCCCGAGGGTTCTCCCGAGGGTCTCTCCTTCACCCCCGAGCAGCGCTTCTTCCTCGCCTACGCCAAAGTCTGGGCCAACAACATCCGCGACGAGGAAATCCGTCAACGCACGAAGTCCGACCCCCATGCCCTCGGTCGCTGGCGCGTCAACGGAGCCCTACCCCACATCGACGCATGGTACGAAGCCTTCGGCATCACCGAATCCGACCCCATGTTCGTCCCCAAGTCCAACCGCGTCACCATCTGGTAATATGCCTCTAACACTCCCTGACAGGCTACCCGCCATATCGCTCCTTGAGAAAGAGAACATCTTCGTGATGGGCACTACGCGTGCCGCCACGCAGGACATCCGTCCACTGCGCATCGTTGTCCTCAACCTGATGCCCATCAAGATCACTACTGAGACCGACCTCGTGCGCGTGCTCTCCAACACGCCCCTGCAGCTCGACCTCACCTTCATGAAAATCAAGAGCCACACCTCCAAGAACACGCCCATAGAGCACATGCGGGCCTTCTACAAGGACTTCGAAGTCCTCCGCTCACAGAAGTTCGACGGCATGATTATCACCGGAGCCCCCGTAGAGCACCTCGACTACACCGATGTCACCTATTGGGACGAGATGACCGACATCTTCTCCTGGGCCCGAACGCATGTCACCTCCACCCTCTACATCTGCTGGGCGGCTCAGGCTGGGCTCTATTATCATTATGGTGTTCCTAAGCACCCGCTGCCCTCTAAGATGTTCGGCATCTTCCCCCAGACGCCTCTGCTCCCCAGTCTCCCCATCTTCCGTGGCTTCGACGACGTCTTCCAGATGCCCCACAGCCGCCACACCGAGATCCGCCGCGAGGACATCGAAGCCGTCACCATTCCTGAGGGCCCCTCCAAGACCGCCTCCCCCCTTACCGTTCCCGAGGGTTCTCCCGAGGGTTCCACCCACCCCCTCACCATCATTGCCGAGAGCGAGGAGTCGGGCGTCAGCATCGTCATGGCACGCGGCGGGCGCGAGTTCTACATCACCGGTCACGCCGAGTACTCACCGCTGACCCTCGACACCGAATACCGACGCGACCTCGCCAAGGGGCTCCCCATCGACATGCCGCGCCATTACTACCGCAACGACGACCCCGACCAAGGGCCGCTCGTCAGCTGGCGCGCCCATGCCAACCTTCTGTTCACCAACTGGCTCAACTACTACGTCTATCAGGAGACCCCCTACGACATCGAGGCCATCCATTAGAACACCGCTCCATCTCTCATGAGGACTATCGAGCTACTCTCCCCTGCGCGCAACCTTGAGTGCGCCATCGAGGCCATCCGCCACGGTGCCGACGCAGTCTATATCGGAGCTCCGCGCTTCGGTGCCCGTGCTGCTGCTGGCAACAGCCTCGAGGACATTGCGGAGCTCGTGCGCTTTGCACGCCCATTCGGTGTGAAAATCTACGTGACGCTCAACACCCTCCTCTACGACGACGAGCTCCCCGCTGTCCAAGCCCTCATCAACGACCTCGCCGCCATCCCCGTCGATGCCCTCATCACCCAGGATTCCCGCATTGTTCCTGAGTCCCATAAGTCCCATGAGCCTCATGAGCCTCATCTTTCAACTTTTAACTCTCAACTTTCAACTACAATATCCTCCCCCCTCCCCCTCCACTCCTCCACACAGATGGACAACCGCACCATCGAGGATGTCCGCGCCCGTCAGGCTGCCGGCTACACCCAGACCGTCCTCGCCCGCGAGCTGTCCTTAGATGACATACGCGCCATCCACGCAGCTGTCCCCGAGATGCCGCTGGAGGCGTTCGTGCACGGCGCCCTCTGCGTCAGCTACAGCGGCCGCTGCTATGCCAGCGAGTACTGCTTCGGTCGCAGTGCCAACCGTGGGGAGTGCGCCCAGTTCTGTCGCCTGCCCTTCGACCTCATCGATGCCGACGGCAAAACCGTTGAAAAACAGCGCCACCTGCTGTCCCTCAAGGACATGAACCGCTCCGCCGACCTCGAAGCACTCATGGATGCTGGTGTCACCTCCTTTAAGATTGAAGGCCGCCTGAAGGATGTCTCCTACGTGAAGAACATCACCGCCTACTACCGCCAGCGCATCGATGCCATCATCGCCCGCCGCCCGCAGGACTACTGCCGCGCATCCATCGGCGAAAGCACCATCTCCTTCACGCCCGACCCCTACAAGAGCTTCAACCGAGGCTTCACCGACTACTTCCTCCACGGCCGCACGGCAGAGCCCATCTACCAGCCCCTCACCCCAAAATCGGTGGGGAAAAGGCTCGGCAACGTAGCCTCCACTCATTCCTCCTACCTCATCCTTCATTCCTCATTTCCCGTTGACGAATCATCAAGGGTAGCCAACGGAGACGGGCTCTGCTTTTTCACGTCCGACGGACATCTCCTCGGCTTCCGTGTGAACCGAGTCGATGAGCAAGGCCGCATCTATCCTGCCGACCCTTCAGTGCTCAAGCAGCTGCGCCCCGGTACCATCCTCTACCGCAACCACGATGCGGCCTTCGAGCAGCAACTTGCCCGTCCCACCGCCGACCGCCGCATCCCCGTCCGCTGGCTCATAGAGGACACCGAAGAAGGTTTCAGATTACAACTCTCCACTCTCCACTCTCCACTCGGCGCTCGCGACGCTTCGCTCTGCGAAGAACTCTCAACTCTCAACTACACCTCCTTCCCCTACCCCCACGAGCTCGCCCGCACCCCGCAAGCCGACAACATCCGCCGTCAGCTCATGCGCCTCGGCGACACCCCTTACACCTGCACGGAAGACGACATAGAGATCCGCTTCTCCGACAACTGGTTCATCCCTGCCTCCGTGCTGGGAGAGTGGCGCAGGAAGGTGGTAGGACTCTCCCCCCTGCCCCTCCCTGTTAGGGAGGGGAGTAAGCACCTTCAAGACGAGACTTCATCCCCTCAGCCCAATACTCAAATACATCCTGCTCCCTCCCTAACAGGGAGGGCGGGGGGAGAGTCCACCTGGGGAGAGTCCTGGGCGGGGGGAGAGTCCTGGGAGTCTTCCCCTCCCCTCATGACCTGCCGCCACTGCTTGCGTCATGCCCTTGGCTACTGCACGCGCGAGGGCAAGCGCCTCCCTTACCGCGAGCCCTTGTCGCTGCGCCTCGCCGACGGCCGCACGTTCCCCCTCCGCTTCGACTGCGCCCGATGCGAGATGCAAGTGTTACATAAATAAAATAGGAGATCAACGTTGAAAGCAAGACATTTTTCATTATTCATTATTCATTGTTCATTCGTTATTGCTTTGGCGATAACATCTGTCTCCTGCTACAACGCGCCGCAGCACATCATCCTCAATGGCGCGGAGCCAGCCGACAGCACCATCGCGCAGCTCAGCCGCCCCTACGGCATAGGCTACAACCTGCGTGTTCACGCCGACAGCCTCCTGCTGGTTGAGGACCGGCCCATGCACTGGAGCGAGGGCGCCGTCAAGAGTTCCGACAGCCTGTGGATACGCCGCAACGACGCCATCGTCATCGCCGCCCTCACCGTCATCCCCGAGGACTCCGTCGATAGCGTGTGGGCCAAGGTGGCCCGCGACCAGTTCACCATGGGCTGGCTCCACGAGAGCGACCTCCTGCAGGCCTCATGCCCCGACGACCCCATCAGCCAGTTCATCTATTTCTTTTCCGATGGCCACGTTCTCTGGTTCCTGGCCGTCACCGGCATCGCCCTCATCATCGTGGTCATTCATATCCTGCGGCGACAGCGTTTCCGGATGCTCCTGCTCGATGACATCCCCAGCATCTACCCCACCATCCTCGCCTCCACGCTGGCACTCTCGGCCCTGCTCTATGCCTTCATACAGCAGGACATACCCCAGCAGTGGGTGCAGTTCTTCTATCATCCCACGCTCAACCCCTTCTCGCAGCCGCCCCTCCTCTGCGCCTTCCTGTGCACCACGTGGGCCCTGCTGCTGCTGAGCATCACCGTCGTCGATGACACCCTCAAGCTCCTGCCTACCCCGGAAGCCCTGCTCTATCTGTTCTCGCTGCTGGCCATCTGCATGGTCATCTATCTTGTCCTCTCGCTCCTGCCGGCCCTGCTCGCGCTGCCCGTGGGCCTCGCCTTCATCGCCCTGGCCTTCTATCGCTATTGGACACGTGCCCGCGCCCGCTACCTCTGCGGCCGCTGCCACCGCAAGATCCGCCACAAAGGCCCCTGCCCCTACTGCGGTGCTATCAACGAGTGAAGGGGTGATAAAAGAACAACCGCACATATCAACTGGTGATATGTGCGGTTGTTCTTTAGTGCATATTCTGCTCGTGGCACGCATCTTCAATGATGACCGTGTCATCGTGGATGCTATAGGCGTAGTACCATTTCCCGGCGTTAGCCATGTGCCATCCCTCCTTTTGCCAACGTTCGAGGATTGGCTTGCGGCGAAGCAGCGACTGCTCAATTTGAAACATCGAATCTACGGCGTAGTCAATATTCTTAAGCATCAAAGACTCAGAATACGTGTGCCTATATTTCATAGCAACGTGCCGATAGAAGTCAACAATATTCCTTGTACATTGATTGTGAATAATGTACTTCATTCCTGACTGTATATATTGTCCACAGTCCTGTAAAGCAAGAGTTTCAAATCCTCAGGGGACAGATACTCTTCTTGCTCCATAACTTGCAGTTGTTCTTCTGTCAGGGCACGTGCCTTCTGCAACGTGTCGTGTTGGATAGTCTCTGCCTCTGCAGACTCATACAAATGCTCAGCAAGCCACTTCTTGTTGCTTGCTGTTAGAGCCAGGCCCTGAAGATAGGACCAGAGGTGATTAAGCGACAGTGCATTCATATTTCTTCCACTTTATAGAAAGGATCAGCCTTGGCCTGCCTAATTTCCTCTTCCATTTGTGCAAGCTTAACTTCCATCTTTTTTCGCCACTCTTTTTTATACTTTCGGTATGCCCTAACAGACTCCCTGAATGTTCCCACGGGGTAGTCAAATTTGAATGCTTGAGCTTCCATCGTCTTTATATCTTTCATTTTCTCGCCGCAAAGGTAATACCTTTCCACCACCCGACCAAATTTTCATTCCATTTTTCACAAACGAAGCCCTGCGGACAACCTCGTGTCCGCAGGGCTTCTATTACCAATAGACAATAGCCAAAAGCTAACAGCTAATTGCCCAAATCGCTTACTTGCTCCAGTCGTCGTTCCAGACGTTGTAGTCCGAACGGCTGCCGC
>CACZSQ010000075.1 GCA_902783885.1 uncultured Bacteroidales bacterium | reverse complement strand
GGCATCATACTCTTGGACAAGTATCGTCGAGAATTTGCTTTCTGCTGTCGGGGGCTACATTTTGTCGCTTGGCTGGTTCTTTGCCAATAGGGGCAGCAAGTATTGGCAAGAGAATTGGGAACAACATATAGCTGTTCTCTCCAAGCAATTAGGCATACCAGTGTTTGAGTTGTTAAAGAGCAATCACAGTGATGTTTCTAAATTGGTGACATCTTACCCATATTCATTATCTCGGGTAAATCAGATAATAAATATTGCAGTGATAGCAGTATGGGTGATATTGCTGGGCATGAGGACGTATCTGCTCTTCGATAGCTGTTGTCATAAAGCCATTGCATTGATTGTCTTGTGTATTATCTTATATGCCACGACAAGAATTATCCATCATTATGCGAGGAGCTTCGTTGACAGAGAATGTACAGATCATTCCAAGACATTCTTCAGTAACATTGAAACAGACTAACCTCACATGAAAAGGTTTATTCCCATATTCCTCATCTCTGCCATTCTTCTGGGCTGTACAAAATCACGTAAGTCTGTTCTACAGGATTTTGTCAAGCACCACCATCCCTATGAATTCGTGGAGGTGATAGAAGTCTATGAGCAGCTTGACAGCGTTTATGACCCATACGATGAGCTGATGGAATATTTCAAGCATCCGGAAAATATACCATTCATGACTTCGGTTGATGCTGCACTGTCAGAGGAGGGAAAAGCTCCCAATTCCATTGGGCGTAAGGCGCGAGTGAAATATCTGTATGGCCCTGAAGACATCATTGTGTACTATGATGACAATGATAACATCAAGCATATCTCACTTCAGAATAAGGATCTTGCTCAAAAGGCTTTGATGAAATACTTCGACAGGATGCGTGAACGTTCATGGTGGTATCCAAAGATGCCAAGATAAAGATACTTTATTAACAAATACTTTAATCAAAACGATTATGACACCATTTCAAATCACTTTCTTAGGTGCATTAGGAGTATTGTTATACTTCCTTGTGTATGGCATTCTCTACAAATCTGATGTAGAGTCGTACTTCAATTGTAACAGACAGCTAAACAGAATGGAATTTGGTAGTTCTTTTGCTGCAGCATCCACGTCATTGGCGACTGTCTTGTTTTTCTTCGTCACTTTAGGGCTTGAGAATGGATTGTATATCCTCATCTCACCGCTAAGTTATTTAGTAGGCATTCTAATCTTTAACAAGTACATATTGCCTAAGCTGCAGATATACAGATACGCAGAAGGCAACGAAACAGGACAAATCTCAGTTGGCAGTACCTTGGGACTGTTTATGGAACAAAGATTTGGAAGCAAATGGGTAAAAATCATGATTTCACTGATAACTATGCTTGGCATTATATCTATATTGCTGATTGAACTTTATGTGGGAGTGGATATCTTCAATATCTTTATTAAGCCTGAGTATCGCGAAATAGCTTTGGTGTTAATTGCTGTTGTCGTGTTTGCATACACGGGACTGGGGGGACTGAATACCGTCGTGAAAACCGACAGAATACAATTCGGTTTTATGCTGCTTGTGGCTTTCGGAATAGTTATTTGGTTATGCATCCTTAAACCATCTGTCACCTTTGCCGACTTCTTCCCTGCTCCTATACCTCTTTCGGAAGGGCTGCTGTTGAAATGGCCGTTATTCTTAAATATGGTTATTGTGAATATTCTGCTCATTCCATCACTGCTAAGAAACTGGCAGCTTATTGCCGCCACACGGGATTATTCGGAAGTCGGTAACGGACTTATGAGTGGTTTCGTACTTACGGCTGTTATTTCAGCGTTGTTTGTTGTTCTCGGAATACTGTTTTTTAATGTATTCCCTCAAACTGAGCTTTCTCTCAATGGTATTTTGAGTAGTATGGCCGCATCCAATGACAAGGTTGTCTCAATGATATTGCTACCACTCCTGTTTATGGCTTGCCTAATGGCCTTGTTGAGTACTGTTGACAGCTCTCTACTTCCGGTAGTCCAAAGCATTTCATGCGACTTCGGCAAAACACAAATAGGAAGGAGAAAATACTTGGTGATAACAGGACTGCTACTGGTATTGACTATAGGTATCTATTGGATTGTATTCAAACTATTGAAGTTTGAACTGATAGAATGGTTGTACACTATTTTTAGTCTCGTCACTATTTCCAGTCCGGCTATCATCCTAGGGTGTATTGGTAATGAGACTGTGCTTCAGAAAAGAGGAGTAAGAATTGGGACAATTATAGCCACAGTTGTAGGACTCATACTTGCTTTATTAATTTCATATATTGGCAATGTGAGGGGCAATATTTGGTTTATACAACTCAACACCCCCATTGCTGCCTTAATTGACTCTCTTATTTTGTTTATCGTTTATAAAGTGAACTCATGAATACAATATCCATTGAAGCAGCTTGGATTATATTCCATTTAAGCCTTACAATTTGGCCGTTCATAGAAGCATCCAAATTTCCAGAAAGGTGTATTTATCAGGATTTTGGAGATCTAAAATTGGCTTTACCGTCTAGAAAGATGACATTGAGTACATTACTTTCATGTACATTGTTCCGACAGCAGAATCGCGTGTACACTTTGAAAGACATTTTACGAGCTGGTCATTGGCTATCAGTCATGCGAGCCTTCAGTATCCTGTCTTTCATGCTGGTGCTTCTCATCATATTTCTACCCGCATTTGATAAATTGTTTGTTTCCGGTTTGAATGTTGGAGATCTTGTAAATGACGTTATATGTCCAACACTATATGGAGTGGAAGTCATCGTTCTTGTTTTGAGACTAAGAAGTAAGGCTATTCGCATTTTGAAACGCCTTCATCCCCAATATGAGGATATTTCTCTTTATTCTATACTCATTTTCAAATATATCAAGAAATGAAACGTGCATTTGTCCCAATATGCCTGTATTCAAATGGCTTTTTTCTCATCAAGGAGAATCTAAGATTTTTCTTACATGTGTTTTCTGATTTCTCTGAAATCCTATTTGTTGTTGTTGACAAATTATGGGGCAACAATTTGTTGATAAAGAACAAAGTTGATTCAGAGAAAGAGGCTGAAGCCGCCTATCAAGAGCGGGGAGAAGATATTTTTTGCCACGTAAAGAATACGATCCAAGATTACCTTTCATGTCACAATGCTCAGACACACTATCTTGTCCTTAGATGGAACGAACTAGCCCAAAGGTTAGAATACATTGAGCTTAGACAAAGGATTGAACAAGAATTTGAAAGCAACCTTCACCTCAAACATTATAGTGACATGTTTATCATTCACAATCTGAGGAAAATGACTTCCAATATTACAGATGAAAAGATACAGCTCGAACATGATTATCTGTTTGCAGAGATAGCCATGAGCATTTACCTGACAGAGTATATGGGGTACGGATATGAAATATGGGAAAAGCCACAAAGTGAAGATCTCCCAGACCCGCTGGATATTCTATATAAGAAGGAAAAGGAGTCTCTTGCAGCCATCTTATGTGATAAACCAAGCATAAGGAAACAGCAATATCTGTCACCTATTCTAAATGAATATTTAGACCGATTCGAGGACGCAACAGATGGTGAAGAATAAATAGCACAATGATAACTACACCAGACCTGCTTTAACATTTGGTGTGGTATGGCTTACACTTTTTATTATTAGTGCTACCTACACAGTTCTTGTCACTGCCCATTCACGTCGTGTGAGTGCTTTATTGCTAATGCGGCCTGGCAGACTACTCCCTGATAGTCTCCATTGACATGGTCTTTTTGACATGAGTCGTACCGCGTTTGCATGCAAACGCGGTTCTTTTTCTTACTCTTTTGCAACCAAAGTTAATAGATGAAGCGTTATGAGCGCATTGTTTAACCCTTTAACTATTAATGTTTATGCAAAAGAAATCAAAGGACAGGTATTACGTGACAGTTCATGTGATGCCGTATGTGGAACGGTACATGACGGACAACTATGGCATCCGCGATGAACGAGTGGAAAATCTGGTCAATATCAGCAGAGATCCCATATTGGCTTCTGCTTTCCATCCAAGGCTGCGGAAAACAGAGACGATGAACAATGGACAATTAACAGTTAACAATGCTTTCGATGGCATTGCCAAGCGGAGGACGGGGATCGTCAACATTGAGATTTCGAAGGAGACGTTCGAGCGGGTCGGGTGGGCATTATTACCCGAGGGTGAGAGTGCGGTGGCGAGGCTGTTGGAGCTGCGGTGTCAGGGACTGTTACTGGTGTTCCTGCAGGCGGACTATCTTCTCACGGGCGACCTTGCACTGAGCATCCGCCATTTCTACCGCACGTTCCGTCAGACGGAGGACACATGGCCAGCGAACAGCATCCGCAGGATATGGTTGCGTAATGTGCCGGAGCGGCAACGCAAGACACTGCAGGGGATGCTCCATCGGGAAATCATGAAAATAATTGCGGGGGAGTTGTACAGAATTGGGACACTTTCACGGCAGGGGCTTCAAGGGTACTCGGATGACTCCTGAATGACATCTTTTACACCTTATTATATATAAGGACCAGATTTGAAGGGGGGGGGCAGGTTGGACCATGCCCCTCCCCGCTGTACCCTATCCGAAAGAAGGGTTAAGGGTTGCGCTCCGAAGGGTTAACCCTTCTGGCAAGAACCCTTAACCCTTATCGCGAAAACCCTTAACCCTTCGGACAGCCCCTGTCTTTCGCAGGGAAAAGTGTCCTATGTACCCGTGGAAGTCATATCGTACCTTTGCAACGTCCAAACCAAAGGACCCATGGTGAGGACATGCGGACATGCCGGCCGGCGCCGCACATCAAACAATATTTTTTGAACTCAAAAAAATTAAAACTATGGCTATTGATTATTCTATCGCAAAAATGCGTAACCCCATGCGTCCCGAAGACGCTGAGAAATGGTATGCTTTCCTCCAGTATCGCGGCACTCTCGACATCAAGGAGATTGCTTCACATATCGCCAGTCACGGATGTGTCTATGACAAGGCGGACATCGCCGCCATCATCACCAAGCTGGTGGATTGTTCCAAGGAGCTCATGCTCGAAGGCTACCGCCTGCAACTGGGTGATTTCGGTAAGTTGTACCTGACCTGTTCCTCCAATGCTGCCGAGACCTCGGAAGACTTCACTTCGACAAACATCCGTTCACTGAATGTGAAGTTTCAGGCCTCCGACGAATTTGAGGACATCCTGCGCAAGGCTGTGTTCAACAACGTGGCCTCGCGTAAGGGTCAGGAGGCCGTCAGGGCTGCTGAGAAAGCTGGAGAAACGGTTGTCAATCTCGCTGAAGAAGAGGATGAAGAGGGAGGTGAAGGCGACGGCGATTAAGAGAGTTGAGGGCAAAAGCCCTCACTCTTTTGCAGTTAAAAGTTGACAGCTGACAATTAACAGTTGAAATTTATGTCTTGAATTTGTGAATTGTTCGTGTCTTGAATTTGTGTGAAAAGGTTTCAAAGTCTCTTTCACATGAATTCGAGACATGAATTCGAGACAAAAATAACTATGAATATGCAGCATAAAATCAGTATATGGCCTGTCATCGTAGTGCTACTGGTCGTGGTGAGCATGATGGGGATGTCCACCTCGGGCGGGCGACAGCGCAGCATTGACGAGATCATCGTACACTGCACGGCCACACCGGCAGGACGTGAGGTTACGGTAGCAGATATCGACCGCTGGCATCGCCAACGTGGTTTCCGCCGCATCGGTTACCACTACGTCGTATATCTCAACGGAAGCATTCATCCGGGACGTCCTGTCCATGAGGTTGGTGCCCATTGTATAGGACATAACACCCACAGCATCGGTATCTGCTATATCGGTGGCCTCTCAACCGACGGACACCATGTGGAAGACACCCGCACGGAAGCCCAGCGCTTGGCTCTCCGCGCCCTTCTGATGGAACTGAAACGCCGTTACCCGCACGCCGTCATCCGCAGCCACCGCGACTTCTCCTCCAAAGCCTGCCCATGCTTTGATGCCACAAAAGAATACCTTAACCTCTCAAACACTACATTACAATGAAAAAGTTGCCGATCTTGTTTGTTATTCACTTTGCATTTTTCATTCTGTTTGCAGCCTGTCGCAGTAGTCGCGAAACCCTTCAGATGAACACCCAACTCTCTACCGTCAAAGAGGAGCAGAGAACAACGCAGTTCTCCATCCTCGCGATGATGGACTCCATGACGTACTTCGTACAGCAGCAGACGAACACACTGTCGCATCAGCTCCGCGACAGCACACATCAGGTGCAGGCAGTGAAGGAGAAAGAACCGACGCATGTGAAGGTGCTCACACTCGTCACTGTCATCATTTTCCTCTTTCTCTTAATCCTTCTCTTGTTTTTCGTTTTCAAGAAACTATGAATATCACTTGTAATCCTTTTTTATGGAAATCCGAACGGACAGTTGAAATATTGAAAATGCACCATTGAATGGTGAAAACGAAAGTGAGGGTCGCAACCATGTGGTTACGACCCTCTGCTTTGCTTTCTGTCTTGATGAAGAGCGGCAGATTAATCTGCAACCTCTTCGCCCTTGCCGGACTTCTTCTCGGCGATGCGGGCTTTCTTACCCGTGAGGCCGCGGAGATAGTAGAGTTTGGCGCGACGCACCTTACCAACCTTGTTGACGGTGATGCTGTCGATGTTCGGGCTTGTGATGGGGAAGATGCGCTCTACGCCTACGGTGCCGCTCATCTTGCGAACCGTGAAACGCTTCTGGTCGCCGTGACCGCTGATCTTGATGACTACGCCGCGGTACAGCTGGATACGCTCCTTGTTACCCTCGACAATCTTGTAAGCTACAGTGACGGTGTCGCCAGCCTTGAACTGAGGATAGGTCTTGCCTGTAGCAAATGCTTCTTCAGCAATTTTAATGAAATCTGCCATTGTGTGAATGGTTTAAATTGTTGTTGTCGGTCGCGCACGGGCATAACAGGGAACTCTGCATCCTGCCAGCGACCCGTGCCGAAAGCGGGCGCAAAGGTAGTAAAAAGTTTAGAGTTAAGCGTTGATTGTCGGGAGTTTTTTTCAAAATACGCTGTTTTTTTATCACGGACGGCCACCGAAACCACCCGAACGACCTCCGCCAAAGCCTCCACCGGGACGGCCTCCACCGCGAGGACCGCGACCCTCTCCGCCCTCACGGGGGCCATCGCCGAGACCCTCGCGACGAGCTTCCTTGTTGCCCAAGAGGTTGAAGTTGTAGATCAGGTGCACCATCACGTACGAGTTGATGGCGTTGTTCCAGGAGTCGCTGCGCTGCATGGCGTTGATGGCGCGGCTGATGTTGGAGCGCTCGCGCAGGATGTCATACCATTGTACGGACAGCGTGAGTGCCTTGTTCTTCAGGAACGTCTGCGAGAGCTGGGCATTCCAGATGAGCTCGTTGGTGTTCATCGAGGCATCCTCGTAGCCGCGGCGGCTCTCCTGTGTGAGGTCGGTGGCCAGGCTCGTGCCCCACGGCGTGTTGAGCTGGAAGTTGCCGCCATAGCTGAAGCTCCAGGTGTCGAGGTTGGCTGTCTCGCGGACATCGTTGCGGGCGTGGCTGTAGTTGAAACCTCCGTTAGCTCCAACTTCCACCAGGTCGTTGCGGAAGTTCAGGCGCATGTAGTCGCTGATGTTGGTCTGCCGGGTTGTGGATTTCACAGAGCTGGACTTCTGGTCCACGCTCATGTAGCTGACGCTGTTGTTGTAGTTGTAATCCACGCGGTTATTGATGTTCCAGTATTTGTTCCGGTCTATAGCCGTGTTGAACATCGCGAAGACACCGGCGTTCCAGTTGCCGTTGATGTTCTCGGGTGTGGTCTCGCGCTTACCGGTCGTCTGGTCGTAGGTGGTGCGGTAGGCGATGCTGTTGAGCGTGTTGTTGAAGCGGACATTGGCCACCCAGCCCATCTGCTTGTCCACGATGTAATCGTTATAAAAGATGAAGAAACGGTTCGACCACGACGATTTCAGGCCTGGGTTACCGTGGCTGATGTTCAGAGGGTCGCTGGTATCTACGACGTCCAGCAGCTGCGTCATCGAGGGTTGGCTCATCCACGCATTATAGCGGGCGCGGAGCTGGCTGGTGTTGCTGATTTTCCATCGCAGGTCGATGCGCGGCGACCAGTTGAAGACGTTGCGTGTGACGGTGGTGTCGAGCTTGTGCTTGGCATAGTCCATGTGTGTGGTCTGCGGCTGGAAGCTCACGCCGGCATTCAGGTTGAAATCGCCGAACCTGTAGCGGAACATCACGCTGGCATCGTGGTTGTATTCATTGTATGTGGCATACTGCGAGTTCTCGATATTTCTCAATCCTGCCAGCAGCTCGTCGGAGGGCTTGTAGCCCAGCACCAGCGTCTGGATGATTTCCTCGTCGGTCATGCTGCCCCAAAGCGCTGCGTACTCGGGATTCTTGTCCTTGTTGTAGAACAGCGAGTCGATGCTGTACATGGAGCGGTCGCTGTCCGAGAAACGGCGCTGGAACTGGTAGCTGAACTGCAGGTTAGCGCCTTTGAACAGGGGCTCGCTATAGGAAGCGCGCACGCGCCAGTTCCAGTTTTCCGAGGGGCTCTTGGTGTACTGATTGGTGAAGGTGTAGTCCTTGCCCTTGATCTGGGTCTGGTAGTAGTTCACCAGACTGCGGCTGTAGCTGTTGCCTGTGCTCTCGCCGATGCTTCCCCCGAAGTCCAGCGTGGCATTGCGCCCGGCTTTGCCCAGGCGGCGGTTGAGTTGCAGGGAGCCGTTGATGTTGTAGCTGTGGCCGTCGCTCATGTTGGTGCGCTGGTTGCTGTTCACGAGGATGTCCTTGTAAAGCAGGCTCCCGTCGCCCGCACGCGTGGCGTACTCCTCGAGCGGATTGGTCATGCCGGCCTCGTAGGGGCTGCTGTTGAAGGTGACACTGCTGTTGTCGCCGTCGCTGTCGTTGGTGCTATAGGAGTAGGCGGGGCGGAAGATGATGTTCGTCATGGAATCCGGCTGCCACTCAAAGCGGAAGTCGCTGTTGACGCTCTTGCGCTTGCTCAGGCTCTGGCTGGCGCTGTTGACGAACTGTGAGGCTGTGGAGGTGAGGAACGACTCGCTGTTGGTTCTCGTCTGGACATCGTTCTTCTCAAAGCGATAGCGCACGTTGCCGCCAATCTCCAGGCGACCGGCCTCATTCTGTTCCTTGCCGTTCTTCCAGGCTATGCTCATGCCGGGGTTGAAGATGGTGGTGATGCCGTTGCCGCCACGGCCCCAGCCGCCGAAGCCGCGGTCGCCGACATTGTTCCATGACCCGATGAGGGAGAAGTTCAGGTTGTCCGTGAAGCGCGACAGGTTCAGCTTCTCGGCGAAGCGGTCCTCGGTGCCGTAGCCGAGGTCGAGGTTGATGTTCCAGCCCTCGGTCATGCCCTTCTTCACCGTCAGGTCCAGCACGGTCTCTTCCTCGCCATCATCGATACCCGTCACGCGGCTGTAGTCGCTCTGACGGTCGTAGGCCCTCACCTTGCTCACCATCTTGGCGGGCAGGTTCTTGAGCGTCATCTGTGTGTCGCCGCCGAAGAACTCCTTGTTGTTCACCAGAATCTTCTTCACCTCCTTGCCGTTGATTTTGATGGTGCCCTCCTCGGTAATCTCTGCTCCAGGGAACTTCTTCAGCAGAGCCTCGAAGTTGGAACCTTCGGGGATGCGGAAGGCGTCGGAGTTATAGACAAAGGTGTCTGCCTTCATCTCCACTTGCGCTGCGCGAGCCGTCACCTCGGCTTCCCTCATCATGCGGGCTTTCTCGTGAAGGGTAATCTCGCCCATGAGCAGCTGACGGTTCTTCTTGGACATGGTGATGTTGCGGAACACCGTCCGAAAGCCGATGAAGGAGGCGCGGAGGATGTACTCGCCCGCCTTGATGGAGCCGATGTTGAAGGTGCCGTCGGCCTTGGTCTGCTGGCCTGTCACCTGTGTGCTGTCGGGGTTCATGATCACGACCGTGGCGCCGGGCATAGGTTCGCCCGTGGAATCGACAATAGTACCTGAGACTGACAGTTTCTGGGCAAGAGCCGGGCCCGAAACCAAGCATAAGAGGAAAAGGGAGAATAGCGTCTGTTTCATTTCGTGCCTGATACGTTTCAATTTTTGCTTTTTCTACAACGAGATTATCTACAACAAATAGACCGCCGTCCAACGGAAACGTTTATTGGACAGCGGTCTGTTTTAACATATCTTTAGACTGTGTTTTAGAGAATGCCCAGCGTGCACAGGTAAGCAAAGGCGGCGGGAATGGCCAGCAGACTGCTGTCGAAGCGGTCGAGCATACCGCCGTGACCCGGCAGAATATGGCCGCTGTCCTTGATGCCTATCTGTCGCTTGAGCAGGCTCTCGATGAGGTCGCCCCAAGTGCCGAAGACAACAACGACGAGTGCAAAAATCGCCCATTCCACCGATGTTATAAACGGAGCATAGCGGTAAAAGACCTGTGAGGCAATGAGCGCTACGACGGCACCGCCCACACTGCCTTCCCATGACTTGGCCGGTGAGATGCGGGGGAAGAGCTTATGTTTGCCTATCAGCGAACCGGTGCAGTAGGCCCCGGTGTCGGAGCACCACAGGAACACGAAGATGGCCAGCACGGCAATGGCTCCGTTGCCTTGCAGCAGCTGGTAGAGTTCCATGTCGCTTGCGGTGCGTAGTATGCAGAGCAACCCGAAAGGCACGGCTATATAGAACTGTGCCATCACGGTGAGAGCCCAGTTGACGATGGGGCGCGGGCGCTGGAGATAGAGCTCTGTGATCATCAGATAGACCATGCTCAGCAGCCAAGGGAGGAAGGCCAGAGAGAGGCTGATGCCCGTCGTATAGCCAAAGAACCCGAAGAACAGCATCACGGCTGCTACGCTGGTGATGAAGCGGTTCAGCTCCACGTCCTCCTGACGGTTCATGATGCCGGTGAACTCCCACGTTGAGAGCGCTGTCACCAGACCAAAGAGCAAGGCACTGGTGACCGGTGAGTAGAGAATGCCGCCCACCATCACGGCTACGAAGACGATGCCCGTGAGGGAGCGCACAATCATGTTTGAGACTTTGCTGTTGGATGTGTTCTGCATATCTGAAAGGATGTTTTAATCCGGAATACGTTACTTTAGGATGGAGCCTGTGCAGGGGACTCGGTGTTTTCTTCCTCCTTCTCGGGGAGGGCGGATTCGGTGTCCTGATTCTCCAGCAGCTCCTCTGTTCTGCTCACCCACGGGCGCTTGCCGAAGATTTTCTCGACATCTTCAGCGTAGATGACCTCGCGCTCCACCAGCAGGTCGGCCAGTGCTTTGTGGCCCTCGCGCTTCTCCAGAAGCAGGCGCTTGGCGCGTTCATATTGCTCGGCAATCATCTTCTTCACCTCCTCGTCGATGAGCTGGGCTGTGCTCTCGGAGTAGGGGCGTTGCCACGAGTATTCATTCTGGTTGTAGTAGCACAGGTTGGGCAGGTTGTCGCTCATGCCCATGTAGGCAATCATGCCGTAGGCCTGCTTGGTCACGCGCTCCAGATCGTTCATGGCACCGCTGCTGATATGTCCGGTGAAGAGCTCCTCGGCAGCACGGCCACCCAAGGTGGCGCACATCTCGTCGAGCATCTGTTCCTTGGTGGTGATCTGTCGCTCTTCGGGCAGGTACCAGGCGGCACCGAGGGCACGGCCGCGCGGCACTATCGTCACCTTGATGAGCGGGTTGGCGTATTGCAGGTTCCATGAGATGGTGGCGTGCCCGGCCTCGTGCAGGGCTATCGTGCGCTTCTCCTCCTCGGTCATCACCTTGGTCTTCTTCTCCAGACCGCCCACGATGCGATCGACGGCGGCGATGAAGTCCTCCTTGCCTACGGCCTGCTTGCCGTGGCGGGCGGCTATCAGCGCAGCCTCGTTGCACACGTTGGCAATGTCGGCACCGCTGAAGCCCGGCGTCTGGCGAGCCAGCAGGTCGATGTCTAAGGACTCGTCCACCTTGATGGGCTGCAGATGCACCTTGAACACGGCTTTGCGCTCGTTGAGGTCGGGGAGATCCACGTGTATCTGACGGTCGAAGCGCCCTGCGCGCAGCAGCGCCTTGTCGAGGATGTCGGCACGGTTAGTGGCTGCCATGATAATCACGCCCGAGTTGGTGCCGAAGCCGTCCATCTCGGTGAGCAGCTGGTTGAGGGTGCTTTCGCGCTCGTCGTTGCCGCCCATCATGGCGTTGTTGGTGCGGGCTCGGCCCACAGCGTCGATTTCATCGATGAAAATGATGCACGGAGCCTTCTCCTTGGCCTGGCGGAACAGGTCGCGCACACGGCTGGCACCCACACCCACGAACATCTCCACGAAGTCGGAACCGCTCATGGAGAAGAACGGCACGTCGGCCTCGCCGGCAACAGCCTTGGCCAACAGTGTCTTGCCCGTTCCCGGAGGGCCTACGAGCAGTGCGCCCTTGGGTATCTTACCGCCAAGGTCCGTGAACTTTTTCGGGTTCTTGAGGAACTCCACAATCTCCTGCACCTCCTGTTTGGCAGAGGCCTGTCCGGCAACATCCTTGAAGGTGACTTTCGATTCGTTCTCGCCACCTTTCTCGACGAGCTTCGCACGCGAACGGCCGACATTAAAGATGCCGCCCATGCCGCCGAAACCACCGCTACCGCTGCCCATGCGCCGCATGATGAACATCCACACGAAGATGATGACCAGGAGCGGGAACAGGTTCCAGAACACCTGCATGAAAGTGTCGTTGCTCCGCTTATAGCTGAGTTCACCCGTGAAGTTGCCGAGCTCCTGTTGCTGGGACACGAACTCGTCCAGCTTGTCGGCCGACGGGTATTCTGCTTGCACAAAGGGTTGCTTGCCGGTCTTTTCCACGCCCGCCTGAAAGACATCGCGGATATGCTCTGGCTTGACGAACATCTTCACGGTGCCCTCGTCCTTATTGGCTATGATCTTGTTGGCATAACCCTGTTCCACATACTGCTTGAAGACCGTGTAGGTGACGTTCTTCGAGGTGCCGTTGCCGTCTTGCTCTCCTCCGGCAAAGAAGAGATAGCCCAGGGCAATGGCAATCACTACGTAGATCCACGTGAAGTTCACACGCGGCATCTTGTTGCGGTTGTTCTTGTTATTGTTTGTATTGCCAGCTGGCTGGCTGTTGTTCTGTTCGTCCATTTCTAAATCTTCAAAACTCTCTTAAATCCTTATTATCTCTATGCTTCATCAAGATTCCTATGCTTTAATCAAGATTCGGCACCTCAGTGATGGCGGCATCTGCCCAGAGGTGTTCCAGATCATAGAACTCGCGGGCTTCCGGCAGGAAGATATGCACAATGACATCGCCGTAATCCATGGCCACCCATTGCGCGTTGCGCAGGCCGTCGATAGCCGTGGGGCGGGCCTGTGCGCCCTTGCGGGCAAACTCCTCGATGGATTCGGCGAGCGCCTGCACGTGGGACGGCGAGTTGCCCGTGCAAATCACGAAGGCGCGGCAGATGGTGTCCTCAATATCCGAAAAGTCGGCAATCACGATCTCATGCCCCTTCTTCTCTTGAATGCCAGCTTGTATCTGGTCTATCAGTTTTTCGGTTTTAATATCCATTATTTATGATTATGTGTGTGCAAAGGTACAACAAAAGCCCCGTTCACTACAAAAAACGCACTCATTTTTTGTTTTTTTTAGGGAAAAACTTGCACGAATGACAAAAACTCCCTACTTTTGCACCCGCAAAACAAAAATATGTCTGGGCTATGGTGTAATGGTAACACTGCAGATTCTGGTCCTGCCTTTCCTGGTTCGAGTCCGGGTAGCCCAACAGAATTAAAAAGAGGAGGTCATCACCTCCTCTTTTTTTTAGCCCCCAAGCCCCCTAAAGGGGAGTGTGAAGGCCCCCAAGCCCCCTAAAGGGGAGTGTAAAGGCCCCCAAGCCCCCTAAAGGGGAGTGTGAGGAAGATAGATGAACAATGAATAATGAACAAAAAATGAATATTGCGCTATTCTGATATGCTCGACGACTCTCCCCGTTTTAAGATGATTGAGTTGGATGCAATAGTCTCCACCAACTCCTTCCTGCGCGACTACCGTCCTCTGCAACCCGTTGACATCACCCTCGTGACGGCTGAATACCAGACCGCAGGGCGAGGCCAGGGCTCTAACAGCTGGGAGTCGGAGCGCGGCAAGAACCTGCTCTTCAGCTTGCTCGTCAATCCGGCTTCGCTGCCTGCAGCGCAGGCTTTCGTGCTCTCCGAGGCCATCGCCCTGAGTATTCGCGAGGCCATCGCACATTTCATCCGCGAGGCCATCACCCCTTTCATCCGCGAGGATGTGACCATCAAATGGCCCAATGACATTTATGTCGGCGACTGCAAGATTGCAGGCATCCTCATCGAGAACACCCTCCAAGGCTCCGCTGTCGCCTGCTCCATCATCGGCTGCGGCGTCGATGTCAATCAGGAATCTTTCCGTTTCCCATTGTTGAATCGTCAAGCCTCCCTTCAAGCCGAGCACCCAACTGTGAATTCTGAATCGCCAATTACGAATTGTGAATTGTCAATTATGAATTCTGAATTGTCCATTGTGAACACTCCCATCTCTCTGCGCCAGCTCCTGGGCCATGATGTAGAGCGCCGCTTCGTCCTTGAAGCCATCATCGACGGCTTCACCCGTCGCTATGAACTCATACAGCGCGGCACCTTCGCCCCCATCGCTGATGAGTACCGTGCCGCCCTCTACCGCTGCACGGGTTTCCATCCCTTCCGCGATGCCGACGGGCCTTTTGAGGCAGAGATTGCCGACGTGGAACTCTCCGGCCATCTCGTCCTCCGCCGTCCTGACGGTCGCCTCAGCCGTTACGCCTTCAAGGAAGTATCCTTCCTCCTGCCGCCTCCATCTTCCCGCCCTTCCAATGCGTAACCTTCAAAAAAACTAACACAAAAGTATCGCAAATCGCACAAAGGCTGCTTATTCTGTTTAGGGTTGCTGAAGTTTTGAGAAATTTACATAAATACATGCAGAAATACATATAAAATACATAATATTTTTGCTTGTTAACCTATTGTAAACAAGATAACTAAGTTTAGAATTATGTAAAAATGTAAGAAATCTAATATATACACGTTATCACGTCTATATGTTTATGCCAACACGTCTATATGTTTATGCCAACACGTCTATATGTTCAGCCCAACACGTCTGTATGTTCAGACCAAAACATCTATATGTTTCGGTCGTTCGGTCGCGACCGAACAACCAACGTTCCCGCCCTTCCAACCTTCTTCAAGTATTGGATTCGCCTCAACATCGCGATGTTATAAAGATTACTTCTTGTCTCGAAGATATACCGCGTCTGGTCGTGTGTCAGCCGACTGCCCTCAATATGGTTAGAGTTGTAAGTTAGGTTGATTTGTGTCTTATGGTAGATGCCGCCCTTCATCTTTGTCTCTTTCTGCTCGCGTAGCGCAGCGTGCAGCGGTGACATCTGGCTTGTCATATTCCTGTCTTTTTATGGTTTACTCACGCGATAGTCTGCTATGGGCGCCACCATCATCGTATGGCGCGTAGCAATACGATAGGGCAGGCCTATCTGGCGGAATTCGTCGAGGAAGGCTTCGAGGTATGTATCATTTGCAAACCGCTGCATCAGGCTGATGCAGAACGTGCCGCCTACCGCACTCATCTCTATCGTGAGGGCATACGGCGTATAGGCCTCTGTGTACATCTCGCTGACGTATTGTTCGGCAGCCCCCAGATTTGCCTTGCCAACATAGCTGACACAGGCTGTGGCTGCCGATGTTGCGACACTGTAGGCATTGGCCATTGCCTGATGGCGTCCCTCAACGGTGGGTATCTTTTCGAACATGTCTTGTGTGTTCTGAGTTTGCCAGAAATTCTCAATGACGTTGTCTTCGTTCGACTGCAGAGCCACCATGCCTCGGAATATGGTCTGCTGCGTTTCAATATCCATCCCTCTCATCTCATCGTTCAGGGTCAGGCGGAGCGATGCTGC
>CACZSQ010000074.1 GCA_902783885.1 uncultured Bacteroidales bacterium | reverse complement strand
GTGGTGCAGCAGATAGCTGTCGCGTGGGCCGATGTTGGGATAGGTCAGGTCCTTGTGAATCTCCAGCGGCTCTGTCTCCACCCACTGGCCGTTCTCCCAGTAGAGTCCCTTCTGCGTGATTTCGCGGATGTTAATCTCGGGGTTGAAATTCGTGGCAAAAGCCTTGTGGTGGTCGCCGGCGTTGCAGTCCACGATGTCCAGGTAGTGAATCTCCTTGAAGTGGTGCTTGGCCGCGTAGGCGGTGAAGATGGATGTCACGCCCGGGTCGAAGCCACAGCCCAGGATGGCTGTCAGGCCCGCCTTCTCAAAGCGCTCGCGGTAGGCCCACTGCCAGCTGTACTCGAAGTGAGCCTCGTCCTTCGGCTCGTAATTCGCCGTGTCGAGGTAGTTGCAGCCCGTCTGCAGACAGGCCTCCATGATGGTCAGATCCTGATAGGGGAGGGCCAGGTTCACCACGATATCGGGTTGGTAGGCTTTCAGCAGCGCCACCAGCTCCTCTACGTTGTCTGCATCCACCCGTGCCGTCTGAATGCCTTTGTAGCCCGTGGCCTTCTCCACGGCAGCCGCCAGGCGGTCGCACTTCGCTTTCGTGCGGGAGGCAATCATGATTCCTGTGAAAACATCGGGGTTTTGCGCCATCTTATGCGCACAGACGGTGGCCACTCCACCGGCACCAATCATTAGAACTTTTCCCATGATGATATTTGAGTTATTAAAATATTTCGGCTGCGAAGTTAATCAGAATCTGTGAGACCTCAAAGTTTTTGAGCAGAAAAACCATTTTTCATCATGCTTTCTATCAGCTGCACGTCTGCGGGCAACCACCTCACACTGTCCAGCTCGTCTCTCGAGAGCCAGCGAGCTGCCTCGTGCTCGTTCAGGTGCAGCGCCTCCGTCAGCAGCGAGCAGAAGTAGCAGTGCATCGTCAGGTGAAATGTCGGGTAGTCGTATTCCAGCGTGCAGAGGTACTCGTCCACGCTGACTTCCGTTGACAGTTCTTCGCGTATTTCGCGTTTCAGCGCTGCCTCCGCTGTCTCCCCAGCCTCTATCTTCCCGCCGGGGAACTCCCACCAGTCCTTCCACTCGCCATAGCCACGTTGCGTGGCGAAGATGCGGTCTCCCTGGCGGATGACCGCTGCAACGACCTCTATTCTTTTCATGCTGCAAAGATACACAATAATTAAGCGTTTCAGCACATTTTGAATCAAACGCCTGTTAAAATAGTATAAAATATAAGGCCGAAAGGTGTGATATAATCCGAAACGCTTTACATTTGTGAAGCGTTAATACAAAAACAGAACCAATCAACAGGGGAAAACGATACCGTGTAAACTCTCTTAAATCATGAAGATGAAACAGATAACTATTCTCGTGACGGTGATAGCCGCGCTGACCATCACCCTTGCCTCGTGCGACGACAGACCCATTCAGGTAGCTGAGCTTCCTGTGGCGGCACAGGCTTATATCCAGGAAAACTATCCCGACAGCAAAGTCATGATAGCCAAGAAAGACTGCGAGCTATTCAGCACCACCTACGAAGTAAAACTCGACAACGGCTTGGAACTGAACTTCGACAGCGATGGCCTTCTCTACGACGTTGACGACTAATCAATTTTTGTTTCACATAAACTAAAACACAAAGGACTATGAAAAAATGTTTGTTCGCCCTCTTGGCTTTTGTTCTGACGGTTTGTATGCCTGCAAAAGCTGATAACGATCGAGTCATCACTTTCGAGCAGCTGCCCGCACAGGCACAGGCCATGCTGAAACAGCATTTCGCTGACAAGGTGCCCCTCATCGTCACCGTTGACTGGGATGACTACAAGGTGATGTACCAGAGCGGTGAGAGAGTGGAGTTTGACAAGAAAGGCAATTGGAAGGAGCTCGACTGCAGAGTGTCCGCTGTTCCCACGGCTCTGATTCCCGAGCCCATCAAGGTCAGTGTGAAGACCACCTTCCCCGGAGCCGTTATTATCAAACTCGATCGTGACCGTCGCGGCTACGATGTGAAGTTGAACAACGGCATGGAGCTGGAGTTCAATAAAAACTTCCAGGTCGTAGATATTGACGACTAAGGAACGCGCTGTTTCACATCGGACATACAGATGACGTGCACCCCAAAAGTAGGACGCTTTATCCAACTTTTGGGGTGCATGATCAATATAATCCAGTAACCTCAAAATAAATGTTTGACACGAAAGTGCCGCATACCGCACAAAATCGTCGAAACACCGCTAACACGATGCTGATCAAGCGAAGGAAAAGGCCGCGCTTCATCAGTTAGCTAAGTGTTTTGAGCTACACAGACTTAATACACACCTTAAGCATCGTTTTAGTTCCTTTTATGGTGTCAAAACAACATTTTTACCCCGATTTAACTTTTTTTCTCGTGCACGTACCTTAACAAAAGGGAAATTTTGTTTAGGTTTGTCCTCTGTTAGGGCAAATAATTATAAGTAGTTTAACTAAGTATTGATGTTGGACAAAAAAGAGTTACAAAAGGCAGTAAACCCTGTTTATTTGACCGCCAAAGGGACATTGAGTGTTCTGTGCCAGGCGAAGGATCCAGATGCGGAGGCCCTGATGACTTTAATCGGCCTGGAAACAAATCTGCAAGAGCGGGCTAAGACTATTCCCGCCTCTATCTCAAACTGTTACAAGATTGCCCAGACGGCCCGCTATGAAATAAACAACACTGCGGCGCTTCGAAGCAACGCCACCATTATCGTGGATCTTCCTTCGGGTTATTCGCCCCGCGGGTTCCGCGTGTCTTCGGCGGGAAAGCGTTATTTCGGGTTTGACCTTCCGGTAGTAATAGACGACATGGCTCCAGCCGTCCAGAAGGTGATGACTCCAGAGCAGCGCAGCCTGTCCAGTTATCACGCCGTGGATGCCACCAATTACCAATCCATGAAAGAAGCATTGGGACGCGTCGAGGGCGAGCTATGCATCGTGACGGAAGGGCTGCTCGGGTATCTCAACGAGCCGGAGCTGGTGAGTCTCTGCGAGGCCATTCACCGCCTCCTTTCGGAGTATGGCGGCACCTGGATGACGGCCGATCTGTCCATCTTGAGAATCTATGCGCTCACCTTAGGCACTCTGCTCAAAGGTGACGAGCTTGCTTTCATGAATAGTTTCAAAGATAAAGGCGGCGGTTTGGCCGATGTGAAAATGAACCAGAACAGTCTCTTCCTCAATGGCGAGGAGGGAGCCATACGATTCCTGAAGAACCAGGGATTCACTGTAGAGACAGAACCCGTCACCCTCTATCTTCCGGATATCCCCAGCATAAATGATGAGCTCCGTAATGTCTATCGGCAAATGAACATGCTCACTATGCGTGTCTCTTCTCCTGAGGCCTGGAAAGATCCGACTCCCGAGCTTCCTTTTAAAGTTGAAAGTTTGGTGACAGGGGGTAAATTGGTAATGAAAGTACAAGGACGGTTAGACACCCTCACAGCGACGGACCTGCTGAAAGCCTTCCAGGAGTCGTCGCCTCAGACCGATTCTATAGAACTGGACGTGGAGAAAATGACTTATATATCACAGGCCGGTCTCCGTGTGCTGTTGATGATGAGGAAGTCCGTGCAGAATCCGAGCGGCTTTAAGGTATTCCACGTCTGCCCTGAGGTGGAAAAAATCTTCAAAATGACAGGATTGAACTGAAAATAGAGTAACCCAAACGCGCATTGTTAGGCACAAAAACATGTTTAGCGGTCACCAATATTTTTGAATATAACGAACGGAGGTGATGGCTTAAGACTCATCGTCCTCGTCATCATCATCGAGGTCGAAGTCGAAATCGGAGAAGAAGACGGGGATGTCAGCTGCCGTGTCAGCGAAGTCATCGAGGGCGCGGCGCTCTTTCTTGGTAGGACGTCCTGTGCCGCGGGCGCGACCCACGAAGCCGCTGATGCGGTTCATTTCCAGCAGCTCGTACTGCTCGGGGGCTGTGACATTCTCCAGAATCTCGGGAATGAGCTTGGCTCCCACGCGGTGCTCGATGGCTTGCAGGATGCGGAAACTGTAGGTGATGGGCGGCTTGCGCACATCGATGATTTCGCCGACCTTCACCATGCGAGAGGGCTTCATCTGTGCTCCGCTGACGCTCACCTGTCCACGCTTGCAGGCTGCTGCCGCCAGCGTCCGCGTCTTGAAGATGCGGGCAGCCCATAGGAAACGGTCCAATCGAGCAGCAGACCCGGACTCTCCCCCCGCCCTCCCTCTAAGGGAGGGAGCAGATACTTTTGCAGGTTGGTTTTGACTCATAACTTAAAGGACACAATTCTTGAACGGTAATTACTCCCCGCCCTGCAAGGGAGGGGCAGGGGGGAGGGTCCGTTTATTGCATTGATTCATGGCCATCTGGATGCCAGCGAGGCAGAAGGTCTTGATGGCAGCAGAGGTTTCCTTCGTGCACTCGGGGATGAGGGCTTCTTCCTCAGGCGGGAAGGGGCTGAGGACGTAGTCCACCTGTTGCCCTTTGTAAAAGTCGTTTCCGATGCCGAAACGCAGGCGGGCGTACTGCTGGGTGCCGAGGGTCTGTGCGATGTGCTTCAATCCGTTGTGGCCGGCATCGCTGCCGCCGGGCTTCATGCGCAGCTGGCCGAAGGGAAGGGCAAGGTCATCAACGCACACGAGCAGGTGGGGAAGGTCGATTTTCTCCTGCTGCATCCAGTAGCGCACGGCATTGCCGCTGAGGTTCATGAACGTGGAGGGCTTCAGGAGGATGAGTTGGCGGCCCTTCACGCTGATGCGGGTGACGAAGCCATAGCGTTTGTCCTCCCAAACGGTCGGCCTGCCCTTGTCTTCGTTGACGGAGGCTGCAAGGGCGTTGACCATGCGGAAACCGATATTATGGCGTGTGCCTTCGTAGTCAGGACCTATGTTGCCGAGGCCCACGATGAGAAATTTTTCCATAGGGAAAGACTCTCCCTCTGCAGACTCTCCCCCCGCCCTCCCTGTTAGGGAGGGAGCAGTATGCTTGGAAAAGAGTTTTTTAAGGAAGGAGAGCATGGGGGAAGTCAGGAGTTAAGAGTTTATAGTTGAGAGTTGAGAGTTCTTCGCAGAGCGAAGCGTCGCAAGCGCCGAGCGAAGAGTTATATATGATGAAGACGCAAAGTCCATGGTGTGTTCCTTGCGTCTTCATATCTTTTCTTGAAGGTATCTTCCCCCTCCCTTTAGGGAGGGCGGGGGAAGTCCAATTATGCCTGAGCCTCTTCAGCGGCAGCAGCGCTGCGTGCGTTACGGGTCATCTTGACCTGGCAAACGACGACGCTGGGAGGAGTGACGAGCTCAAGACCCTCGAAGCTGAGTTCACCGGCCTTGATGGTCTTGCCGAGCTGCAGGTTGGTGACGTCGATGTCCAGACGCTCGGGGATGGCGGTGTGCACAGCCTTCACCTTGAGCTTGCGGACGCTGGCAGCCAGTTTACCACCGGCCTTCACGCCTTCAGCCAGACCGTTCAGCTTGATGGGCACTTCCATGACGATGGGCTTCTCATCGGTGATCTGATAGAAGTCAACGTGCAGGACGTTGTCCTTCACGGGGTGGAACTGAGCCTCCTTGAGGATGGCGATGCACTTCTGGCCGTCGATGTCGAGGTTGACAGTGTAGATGTCGGGTGTGTAGATGAGCTTGCGGAGCTCTGCCTCTGTGACGCTGAAGGAAACGGCCTTGGGCAGACCCTTCTCGTCCTTGAGTTCACCATAGAGGTTGCAGGGAACGACACCCTGCTTGCGCAGTTCCTTGGCAGCCTTCTTGCCGCCAGCGACACGTGCTGTGCCTTTGATTTCGATTGTTTTCATTTGCTTGATTTTTTTGTGTTACTCTAAATGAATTTTTGCTTCATTCGCCATCACACGGGCTGCCTCGCGACAGGGATGTGCTCCGAAAGCGGGCGCAAAGGTAGAAAAAAATGTTGAAAGATGAAAGTTTAGCGTTGAAAGTTTTGCTTTTGGGACTCATTTTTCGGCTTATGCTTTGTTTTTTTCTCACTTCTATCATCCTATATAATAAATAATGTGTATCTTTGAGGCCGAAAAATGCAGAATACAAACAGATCAATGATATGAGACATCTGAAAAGCTTTTTAATGATGGCCTTGATGGGCATGGGCATCACTACACAAGCACAGACCGACGTCACGTCGCTGCTTGCGAATCCCTCGTTTGAGCAGGATGCCACCAGCGGCCTAAGCCAAGTAACCAACCCCAATGACGGCCTGCGCGGATGGACGCTTACGAACCCCACAGGTTGGACGGTATCGGGCACGGCTGTGACAGAACTGCTCGTGAGCAAGGACTGCTATGCCGACAACAACTTCGGCAAGATCACGACGATACCCGACGGCGGCTATGCCTACTATCTCCGTCAGGGCTGGAGCGGAGGCACCACATCTGTGCGCCAAAGCGTAACCCTCGAAGAAGGCGTCTATCAGATGAGCGTTCGCCAACGAACGGGCTATGCCAACAGCGCTACCTCGACCCTGACGATAGTGGCAGGCGATGATGCGCAGGCCATCTCTTTCGACCAAGGCAGCACCGGTTTCTTCACCACCAAAGCCTGGACCACCAGCACCCTGGAGTTCGGCGTGAAGGAGGCCACAACCCTCTCCTTAGGTTTCGATATTTCGTGGGTGAGCGGCGGCTCATGCGTCATGCTCGACCAAGTGACACTGGTCCGCACAGCCGATACTTATGAGGAGCCTGTGGAGCCCACCGAGCAGGACCTGGAATCACCTACCGAGGGCGTCATTACGTCAGACTTCGTTAGCGAAGCGACCATGATGAACGACCTGTTGCAGATGCTGGCTAACTTTAGTACCTATCTCGTCAACGACTTTCAGGAGTGCCAGGCTCCCAACAGCATCAACGAGGCTTGCGGCTGCTTCCGCGGTGAGAGCACGATGGCCAGCAATGAGGCTGGTGTGCGCACCAATGCCGACCTCTCGATGATCTGTGCCTTCCTCGTCAAATATGCGAAGCCGGCTGGCGTCAGCCTGCCAGCTGGCGTGACTTGGGCCCGCATCGAGGAGATAGCCCGCAAGTCGCTCATCTTCGCTTATAGCACCCATAAAGCCAACAAACTGAAAGTCTGCTCCGGGAATGACTACTGGGGCAGCACCTCGGGCAGCGACCATGTCTGGGAAAGCTCTCTCTGGGCCATGTCTGTGGCTTACAGCGCCTTCTTCCAGTGGAGTTCCCTCAGTGAGGCGCAGCGCGGCTACATCTATGCCCTCCTGAAAGCGGAGTGCAACTACGAACTCAACCGCACCATCCCCACAGGCTATGCCGGCGACACCAAAGCGGAGGAGAACGGATGGGAAGCAGATGTTCTGGCGGCTGCTTTGGGCCTCTTCCCCAGCGATGCGCTCGCACCACAGTGGTTCGAACGTCTTCGTCAGTTTGCTGTCAACAGCTATAGTCACACCAACGATGCCCTCAACACCGGTGTCCTCGACGCATGGCATAACCAGACGACCGTAGCAGACCTCTATGCCGGTCAGAATCTCTATGACGACTATACACTTCAGAATCATAACCTCTTCCACACCAGCTACCAGAACGTTGTTATGCAGGAACTGGGCGAGGCCGCACTGGCACTCAAGCTCTTCCAGACAGGACTGGGCAACACGGAGATCTGGCGCACCAACGCCCTGATGCACAACAACCAGGAGGTGATGGACCGCGTGCTCAATTGGTTGGCGCTGACCGATGGTGAGTTGGCCATGCCCAACGGCAATGACTGGAGCCTCTTCCTCTACGACCAGATTACCAGCTACACCACGCAGGCTACCTTCCAGCGCGATGCCAATGCTCTGCTTCTGGAGAACCTCGCCTACAAGTATATCAAGGCACGTCAGACGACCACCACAGACGGTTCGTGGCTGTTGCGCCCCGATGTGCAGGCTCGTCGCATGGGCGTGGAGGCCCACCGCGTCATGATGACCTATCTGATGCACTTGGCCAATTCCACAGCCGACCTGACGCCCACCACGTGGGAGGACTTCCGCGCAGCTCACAGCGAGGCTCGCGTGCTGCGCTGCCAGAATGTCGTTCGCGCATTTACGCCCGACCGTTTCACTACCTTCTCCTGGAGCACGGGTCTGAAGAGCTATACGGGCTACATCGCTGCCAACTCAGTAGATAAGAACAAGATTATCGTGCCCTTCCGCGCCAATAATACAGGTAACTTCCTCGGATGGTACACGGTAAGCGGCAAGAGCACTGATGCAACGCCCGTTGTCAGCGGCATCTACCAGCTGCAAGGCGATGCCTGGACCATGAACGGTGAACTGCAGACCAACGGCGCCAGCTTGGACAACCGCTTCGCCATCTACTCCACACCCGGCAATGCCGTCATCTACGTTGACTATGTGCAAGGTCTCGCGTCGGGAACGATTATGGGTGAGTATGGCGGCTTGATGGCTATCTCGGTGGATGAGCTGACCAAAACCAAGCGCACCCTCTACTACAACGACACCCATCGCCAGAGTGACGGTGCCACCCTGCTGCGTGCCCAGACCAACTGGATGAATATCGACAATGCTGTGGGCTTCGTCTCGCGTAGCGACAAGGCGATGGCCTTTGGCGACCGCGCTGCCAATAACAGCATCATGACCGCGAAACTCTATCCCTCATATTCTACGAACAGCCGGTCCTTTAGCAAAGGCAGCGTCGTTGATCGTCGCAACATCACCTATTACAGCAATATCAGTGCCGAGAATACCGCTGCTATGGAGGGCCTTTTGCAGGTGCTCACCGATGCTGTGCCACAAGGATGGAACGGAGTCATAGCTGCCGACCCCGATGGTACCCATTATCTGTTGTTGGCGCACTTCGCCGGCAACACTGCTCAGGCTACGCTCACGGGCATCAGCTGTCCCGACGGCGCGCCAGTCTTCGCTGCAGAGACGACCATTGCCGACAGCCGTTCGACAGCCACCTTCGGCGTGGCAGAAAACAACAGTGCAGCACAGGCGCTGAAGGTGTTTGTTACCGGTGGCGGCATCACGGCCAAGCAGGATGCCAGTGATGATGAGGCTGCTTACCTCGCAGCTGCTACTGCAACCGAAGTCACTGTAACCATCATCGCTGGCGGCACCAAGTACACGAAAGCCATCAGTCTCGCTGCCGCTCAGACGGTGCGCGTCAGTGTTGAAGGCGGCAGCATCCGTGTGGAGAACGTCGATGAGATGCCGGCTACCATTCCTACTTATATCGTCAATCCCTCCTTCGAGGGCAATACGACAGCTGGATGGACTGGCACGTCCATGACCGCCGATTACAACGAGGTGGAAAAGTTCAATGCCAACTTCGATTTCCACCAGACCGTCACGGGATTGACTCCTGGCGTCTATGAGCTCAGCTGTCAGGGTTTCTATCGTGATGGAGAATATGCCAGTGCTGCCACGCTGCACACGAATGGCACTGAGGCAATCAATGCCAGCTTGTATGCTACATCTGCCATTGACAATGTCGCGACTCCCTTTGCCTCCATCTTCGATGAAGCCGGCAAGAAGGGGCCCGTTGGCGTCAGCACAGTACACGGCTACATTCCTAACACGATGGAGCAGGCAGCGGCCTACTTCGCTGCAGATCTTTATCCTGTCAGTCTCCGCGTGAAAGTCGGTGAAGAGGGCACGCTGACCATTGGCGTCAAGAAGAGCACGCTCGTCACCAAAGACTGGACCATTTTCGACAACTTTAGCCTCCGGCGCATCGGTACCGTCCTCACCCTCAACGAGAATGCACCCTTTGCTCCTGAAGCCGACATAGAGCACGCCTTCGTCACCCTCACGCGTCAGAGCACCGAGGGACTGAATAGCATCGCCTTGCCCTTCGACCTCACGGAGAAACAGGTGAAACAGCTGTTTGGCGAAGAAGCCGTGGTCTATGCTTATAGCGATGCCGGTGATGCCAACAGCACGACCGTCTTTTTCAATAGTACCGCCACGCCGACCATCCAAGCCAACACGCCTGTGCTGGTGAAGACGACCAAGGCCAGTAGTGAACTCCTGGTGGATGACGTCACCGTGAAAGCTGCTCCGGCCATTGTCGAAGGCAACAACTATGATTTCGTGGGCAACTACAATGGAACGGTCACAGTCCCCGCAGAAAGCTATTTCATCAAGAATACTGTTGACGGAGCCTTTCTATACCGGAGCATTGGCGACACAACGATACAGTCCTTTCGCGCCTACCTCGCTCCGCGCGAGGGGGGGGCAGCCCAAGTGAAGCTGTTCGTGGACGGCATAGAGACATCCATACAAGCGCTGTCAGACAATCACCCCGAAGCCGATGAACAGATTTACGATCTCGCTGGTCGCAATCTTGCGAAAGAGCCCGCCACTCGTGGCGTTTACATCCGTGGAAACAGGAAAGTGGTGAAGAATTAAGCCACGGATTGGAGTTAATAGTTAAGAGTTAATAGTTAAAAGTTAAGAGTTGAGACTGTTTTTCAATATAGTGGGTCGTGAAAGGCTGCGGACAGGGAGTGTCCACAGTCCGTCGTTCCTGTGCTCGTGGATCTTGGTCGCCTTCCTGCTGTTCCCTTCTTTGCCCGCTTCCCTTTTGCCCGTCATTCCGTCTTTGTCCGTTTCTACATGCTCCGCTGCCGTCTATACTCCCGATAACCTGCCTATACCTTATTTAAATAATAAGGAGAACTATGTATCCAACCCCGACGGCATCTTGTCAGCAGAGGCGGTAGATTCCCTGAACCTTTGGCTCGGACAAATGGAGCAGAAACATGGCGTGCAAACCGTTCTGGCTGTTGTGGAGCGCATCGAGGGGGGCGATGCCTATGAATTCTGTATGGCTTTAGGCAGAAAATATGGAATAGGTTCCAAGGAGCAGAACACGGGGCTCATCATTCTTCTCTCCACAGGCGATAGAGTCTATTATATCCTCACAGGGCGCGGCCTTGAAGGTACGCTTCCCGATGCCATCTGCAAGCGCATCGAGAACCGTCAGATGCTCCCCGCTTTGCGCGAGGGTGACTGGGACGAAGCCATGCTGAATACCGTCCGCGCTATCACCAGATATGTTGACGGTGACCCCTCGATTGTTGGCTCTTCAGACTTCGATGACGGCTCCGACACCATAGCCCTCTATGTCTTTCTCCTTTGCATGGCTGTCGGCATCGGGTTGATAGCCTTAGCAGCCTGGCTCGAGGAACGCAAGAAGAGGTACTGTCCCAGTTGCCATCAATACAAAATGAAGCGAATCAGCAGCCGGACGACCACAAACAAGAGCCTTGGCATCCGTACGCATCACGACACCTACCGTTGCTCCCATTGTTTCTTTACGAAAGAGAGACACTGGGACGAGAACATCAACAGCGGCATGGGTGCAGCGGCTGCTGGCGGTGCTCTTGGCGGCAGTATCTTCCGTGGAGGTGGGAGCTCGTTCAGAGGTGGCTCCTTTGGCGGTTCTTTCGGCGGCGGCTCCTTCGGTGGCGGTGGCGCAGGAGGAAGGTTTTGAGCGGTTGACAAGTTGACGAGTTGACAAGTTAACAAGTTGACAAGTTGACGAGTTGACCATGGTTAATGGCAAATAAATTAGAAATAATAAGTAACATATAAAAACGAATCATTATGAAAGCAATTAAATCTATTCTTTTGGCAGTAGTCGTGACTCTCGGCTTCACAAGCTGCACCTACAACAAACTTGTTGAACAAGAGGAAGTGGTGGCTCAGAAATGGGCAGACGTGGAAACGCAATACCAGCGTCGTGCCGACCTCATCCCCAATCTTGTGAGCACTGTCAAAGGCTATGCTGCTCATGAGAGCGAGACGCTGGAGGCTGTCGTGGCTGCGCGCAGCAAGGCTACGCAGATGACCATAGATCCCGCTACCGCAACTCCGGAACAGATTGCAGCCTTCCAAGCAGCGCAGGGTGAGCTGAGTCAGGCTCTCGGTCGCCTGCTCGCCATCACGGAGAACTATCCCGACCTGAAGGCTAACGAACAGTTCAGCGAGCTGCAGGCACAGTTGGAGGGTACGGAGAACCGTATAGCCGAATCGCGCCGCATCTACAACGAGGCCGTGCAGACCTACAATGTCAGTGTCCGCAAGTTCCCCAACAACATCTGGGCTATGATCTTCGGCTTTGAGAAGAAGGCAATGTTCTCCGCCGAGTCAGGAGCTGAGAAAGCACCCGAGGTACAATTCTAAGGGAAGACTCTCCCCCCCGCCCTCCCTGTTAGGGAGGGAGCAATTACTAAACAAGAATCACTCATTATTGACAGACATCATATATTTATGAGCAAAACAAATAACAAGTCTGGGAAAGTGACTGCTCCCTCCCTAACAGGGAGGGCGGGGGGAGAGTCCTCCTCTTCCGCCCGTTATATGGCGCGTGGCGTCTCTGCCGCTAAGGAGGATGTCCATGCAGCCATTAAGAATATTGACAAGGGCATCTTCCCCAAGGCGTTCTGCAAGATTATCCCCGACATCCTCGGCGGCGATCCGGAATACTGCAATATCATGCACGCTGACGGAGCCGGAACCAAGTCGTCGTTGGCCTATGCCTATTGGAAGGAGACGGGCGATTTGAGCGTTTGGAAGGGGATTGCGCAGGATGCGCTCATCATGAACACGGATGACCTGCTGTGCGTGGGAGCCGTGGACAACATCCTTGTCAGCAGCACCATCGGGCGCAACAAGATGCTCATCCCCGGGGAGGTGATTTCCGCCATCATCAACGGCACTGACGAACTCCTTGCCGAGCTCCGCGCGATGGGCGTTGGCATTTATGCCACAGGTGGCGAGACAGCCGATGTGGGCGACCTCGTCCGGACCATCATTGTCGATAGCACGGTCACCTGCCGCATGAAGCGCAGCGAGGTTATCGACAATGCGAACATTCGTCCCGGTGATGTGATTGTGGGGCTTGCCAGCTTTGGACAGGCAACCTACGAGAAGGAGTATAATGGCGGCATGGGCAGCAACGGACTTACCTCTGCCCGCCACGATGTCTTCAGCAAATACCTGGCGGAGAAATATCCGGAGACCTACGACCATGCTGTTCCCGAGGAACTGGTGTATAGTGGAAAGTACAAGTTATCCGATATGGCTGCTGTCGGCACCAATATCGGGAAACTCGTGTTATCTCCCACGCGCACATACGCTCCTGTTGTTAAGCGCCTGCTGGATGAACTGCGTCCTCGCATCCATGGCATGGTGCATTGCACGGGCGGCGCCCAGACTAAGGTGCTGCACTTTGTGGGCGACAACTGCCGTGTCATCAAGGACAATATGTTTCCTGTTCCACCTCTCTTCCGCATCATTGCCGAGGAGAGCGGTGCAGACTGGAGCGAGATGTATAAGGTCTTCAACTGCGGGCATAGGCTTGAGGTCTATGTCTGCCCCCAGGATGCTGAAAAGGTCATCGCGATTTCCAAGAACTTCAACATCGATGCCCAGGTCGTCGGCCACATCGAGGAGGGACCGAAGAGCCTGACCATCAAGAGCGAATACGGAACGTTCAACTATTGACTTTCTTTTGTGTTCCAGAAATCCCAACTGGCGAGAGCCTGAAGGTGCAGCATCTCGAGGCCGTTCTTGACGGTGGCCCCGAAGCGACGTCCTTGGCGCATAAACTCCGTTACTTCCGGGTTATAGACAAGGTCGTAGAGGAGGTGCCGCGGGGATAGTGCTGCGTAGGGGATAGTGGGTGCGGCGTCAGTGTTCGGAAACATCCCGAGGGGTGTGCAGTTGACAATGACTGTGTAGTCGGCAAGGAGAGCGGGTGTGATGTCGGAGTAGGTGAAAGACTCATGCCCGTCCTCTCCTGTCTGAGAGCGATGCCGAGATACGTAGCGCCATTCGATGCCGAGCTTTTCGAGACCGTGGCAGATGGCTTTGGATGCTCCGCCTGTGCCAAGCACGAGAGCGCGCTTGTGATGGGGCTGCAAAAGCGGACGGATGCTTTCGGTGAAGCCGATGACATCAGAGTTATAGCCTGTTAAGATGGTCCTTTCGGCTGAGCGGTCAACCTTAACTACATTCACGGCTCCGATGGCACGCGCCTCGTCTGAGAGTCTGTCAAGATAAGGAATGACCGCCTGCTTGTAGGGAATTGTGACATTGAAACCGCGCAGGTCCTGGTGTTCGGCAAGAATGTTCGGCAGTTGACCGATGTCGGGAATCTCGAAGTTGAGATACTCTGCAGGAATTCCCTCGCGTGCGAATTTATCATTAAAGAACGCGCGCGAGAAGCTGTGCCCGAGGGGATAGCCGAGGAGACCAAAGACGCTCCACCCGCCCTCCCTATCAAGAAAGGGACCAAATGATAGATGGTTATCAGTCTTCATTACTTGGTTGCAAGATACATGGTTGACAGTCCGAAGGTGAAGCGCTTGAACTCCACTTTGCTAAAGCCGCAGTGGCGGAGCGTCGGCACGAGTTGTTCAGCTTGTGGAAAGACGGCCATGGAACGGGGAAGATAGGTGTAGGCGCTGTCGTCATGGCTGATGAGGCGCCCGATGACGGGCATCACCACATGGGCGTAAATCCAGAACAGCTGCTTCATAGGGAAATGGGGTGGGGTGGTGAGCTCCACCAGCATCAGATGGCCGCCAGGTTTAAGAACGCGGCACATCTCGCTCAGACCAGCTTCGAGATTCTCGAAATTGCGTGCTCCGTAGGCTACGGTGACTGCGTCAAAGGTGTCATCCTGAAAGGAGAGGTCCGTAGAGTCGTCCTTCATGAAGAAGATGGTGTTGTCTAACCCCTCTTGCTTCACCTTCTTCCGCCCTACGTCCATCATGCCCTCGCTGATATCTACGCCGATGATGCGGTCAGGATCAAGACGCCTTGCGGCGAGAATCGCGAAGTCCCCCGTGCCTGTGGCGATGTCGAGGATCGTCAGTGGAGCATAGGGCTTCAGTGCATCAACCGCCTTGCGGCGCCAACGGCGGTCGATGCCGAGTGAGAGGAGGTGATTGAGACGGTCGTAGGTGGGCGCGATGCGGTTGAACATCGCCTCGACTTGGGCTCGTTGAGCCCCGCCTCTATGTCCGTCCTTACGCATGAATCACGTCTCTATGAATTAATGTGCTGCGAGCCACGCCTTTACGTTCTTCTCGATGCGGGCTGCTACATTCTCAGTGCACTCTTCCTTCACAAACCTTTCACCGACGATGTGCTCATAGAGCTCGATGTAGCGGTCGCTGATGCTTTGGACGAAAGAGTCGGTTAGTTCGGGCATGGTATCGCCTGGACGATTCATGAAGTTGTGGTCAATGAGCCATTGGCGCACAAATTCCTTGGAGAGCTGGCGCTGCGGCTCGCCTTTCTCGAACTTCTCCTCGTAGCCCTCGGCGTAGAAATAGCGGCTGCTGTCGGGTGTATGAATCTCATCGATGAGGAGGACTTTGCCGTCGCGCTTGCCGAACTCATATTTTGTATCTACGAGGATGAGTCCTTTCTTGGCTGCTATTTCTGTGCCGCGTTGGAAGAGGGCACGCGTGTAGCGTTCCATCACCTCGTAGTCCTCGGCGCTGACGATGCCCTGACGGATGATTTCCTCGCGCGAGATATTTTCATCGTGTCCCTCGTCAGCCTTGGTGGTGGGCGTGATGATGGGCTCGGGGAAGCGCTCGTTCTCGCGCATGCCATCGGGCAGTTTCACGCCGCACAGCTCGCGACAGCCGTTCTTGTATTCGCGCCAGGCGGAGCCAGTGAGGTAGCCTCGGATAATCATCTCCACACGGAAGCCTTCAGCTTTCAGTCCCACGGTAACCATTGGATCCGGTGTGGCGAGTTTCCAGTTGGGGACGATGTCGGCAGTGGCATCGAGGAAGGAGGCGGCAATCTGGTTGAGCACTTGTCCCTTGAAGGGGATGCCCTTGGGCAGCACGACATCGAAGGCCGAAATGCGGTCGGTGGCGACCATCACCATGAGGTCGTCATTGATGTCGTACACATCGCGCACCTTGCCATGATACACGCTTTTCTGTCCTGGAAATTGAAAATCAGTCTGTGTAAGAGCTGACTCTCTCCCAGCCCTTCCATTGAGGGAGGGAGCATTTACTTGGGTTGATTGCTTTTCACTCATAGTAGGATTCAGTAGATTTATGCGACGTTTTTCTTGTTATAATCTCTCATTTTGAATGGTGACTACTCCCCGTCCTGCGAGGGAGGGACAGGAGAGAGAGTCCGCTCGTGTTGATGATAAGCTTCCACGATTCGTGTCACGAGTCTGTGTCGTACGATATCCTTCTGGTTCAGTTCAATCACAGCGATTCCTTCGACGTCGTGTAGGATTTGCAAGGCTTCTATGAGACCGCTCTTCTGGGGACGGGGCAGGTCGATCTGTGTCCTGTCGCCTGTGATAATCATCTTGGTGTTCATGCCCATGCGGGTGAGGAACATCTTGATTTGTGCAGGCGTGGTGTTCTGAGCCTCGTCGAGGATGACGACGGCGTCGTTCAGCGTGCGTCCTCGCATGAAAGCCAGCGGTGCAATCTGTATGATGTTCTGCTCCATCATCTCATTGAGCTTCTGGCGTGGTATCATGTCTTCGAGTGCGTCGTAGAGCGGTTGCAGATACGGATCAATCTTCTCCTTCATGTCACCTGGCAGGAACCCTAGTTTCTCTCCGGCTTCCACCGCAGGACGCGAAAGGATGATGCGGCGTACCTCCTTGTTCTTCAAGGCTCGCACGGCGAGGGCAATGCTCGTATAGGTTTTTCCAGAGCCAGCAGGGCCAATGGCAAAAACCATGTCGTGAGTCTCAAAGGCGCTGACAAGGCGTTGCTGGTTTTCGCTGCGCGCCGTGATGGGCTTACCGGTAACGCTGAAGACGATGGCCCCGGTGATGCCGTCGCGGCGGGTGCGTTCGCCCTTAATGATGTGCAAGATATCCTCCTCGCTCAGGCTGTTGTAATGATTGCAGTGGGCTTGAAGCTTCTCCAGATTCTCCTCGAAGGCGCATAAGTCCTCTTCATCGCCCATGGCTTTGATGACATTGCCACGGGCTACAATGCGCATTTTCGGGAACAGCGCCTTGATCATTTGCATATTGGCATTGTTGACACCATAGAAAAGGATGGGGTCAGCTTCTTCGAGGATAAAATGTTTTTCTGTCATCCGTGGTATATTTTCGGGCGCAAAGATAATGGTTTTCTTCGACATATAAAGCATTTGGTTTGCATTTTTGCAAATGACCCAAAATAACTGCCTTTTCTTCTTGCTCCTTTCTCTGAACTTTCATACCTTTGCAGCCGAAATGGAACTGCCGAAAATTAAATTTCCTCCAACCAAACGCCAATATGTACAGCTGGTGAGCGCTGTGGTATTGGTGCTTTTTGTTATTCGCTTGTGTAAGCCGGGTGTGATTGAGACGACTTCGAGCGATACGGCTGTCGCTGCTACGGACAGCGTGGGCAACGATACTCCGACGAGAAAGTCCCAAGGGGCTGAACTGCTGGCCGTCAATCCCATGCCACGGCTGGATTTCAGCCATAAGCACAGAATCAGGAGCGTGCACTCATATCACGACTGCTTTCCTGACTTGCAGGAGATTCAGTACCCCGTTGCTTGTGCCAACGGTGTGCCGCCTGTCGAGAACCGTGCCGATGCCGAGCAACGCAAGAAGGACCTCTTGTTTGTCGGCGCGAACCCCTATTATCAGATGGACCCAGCCATGAGAAGCAGCATCCCTTATCTGGTGCCTAAGGCCAGTCATTTGCTGCAACAGATTAGCCGTAGGTTCCTTGATTCTCTAGCTGTGAAAGGAATCCCCCTCCATAAGCTCATTGTCACCAGCGTCTTGCGTACCGAGGAGGATGTGCGCCGCCTGCGCCGCATCAACGGTAATGCTTCGGAGCAGAGTTGCCATCGCTTTGGAACTACGTTTGATATCTCCTACAACCGTTACCACACCGTGGCTCCGCCCGGGGACCCCCATCGCCGGGCTGTGCGCAACGATTCCCTGAAGTTTGTCCTTGCGGAGGTATTGCGGGATATCAGGGAAGAAGGCCTTTGCTATGTGAAATACGAGGTGAAGCAGGGCTACTTCCACATCACAGTGCGCTGATTTAACACCGTTTATCATCAACAACTGACGTCGAATTGTTAAGTTGTCTTAAATTATGCGGGAAGGATAAACCTTCTCGCTTTTTTTTGGTCGAAGGAGTAATGCTGGCAGAAAAATGAACCATTTACCCAACGATATTATATTTAACATTCGCACATTATGAAAACATCATTCTTTATGATTGCTTTTGCTGCTATGACTTTAGGCAGCATCAATAGCACAAACGCACAAACAGACAACGATGGGGAAAACCGTCGTGCAGAGATGCAAACACGCCAGAAAGAACGCCTTATCAAGGATTTGAAGCTTTCCGATGAGCAGAAGGCGAAGTTTGAACCCGTCTATGAAAAATATCAGGCTGAACTGGTGGCTTTGCGACCGCAGCGTCAGCAGACCGACGGTGAGACAGGGGCTTCTGCTCAGCAGGACCGCAAAGAGAAGAAGGAACTGACGGATGCCGCAGCCACCGCTCGCTTGCAGGAATTGTTTACTCGTCAGGAGAACCAGATTCAGCAATCGCAGCAGCGACTCGATATTCAGAAGAAATACTGTGCTGAATTCTCATCCTTCCTCACCCCGCAGCAACTGCTCAGGGTGTTCCAGCCCCAGCAGAACCGTGTCCGTGGTCAGATGGGCGGCCGTGGTCAAGGTGGCCGTGGTGGCCGTGGTGGCTTTGGCGGAGGCCGTGGAGGCTTCGGCGGTCAGGGCGGTTTCGGTGGCCCGGAATCTTTCTAAGAACAACACAAACACTTTATCCATACATTCCATTTTTGAGCGAGGGGCTGTGTCGTAAGGAGCGACACGGCCTCTTTGGCCATGTAATTCGTGGCTCAAAAAACGCATCCCATTTTTTTTCGCCTCACCTTTCCTATCTCCTCCCCTTGGATGGGAGGCGGGGAGGGGATTTTTAAGACCTGGGTCTTCGGGGCTTAAGACTTAGGTCTTCGGCCGTTAAGACCTGTGTCTTTAGGACAGAAGACCCAGGTCTTATGCACAAAAGATAAAAGCCCTTCCGAAAGTTGAGTTGATAAATATCTTTCTTGATAGAAATAAAAGAATTGTTTTTATTTTGTGGTTCGGATTCCTTTCACTATCTTTGCCGCGTATTCACTTAAAAAACCAAAAAAACTATGAGAAAATTCTACTTGTTTTTGTTTGCCTTGCTGGCTGTGTGCGGCTTGGCTAAAGCACAGGTGACCGTAACTCCTACGGACGTGAGCGGGTCCGCCGGAGACATTTCTTTTACTACGGAAAAGAACAACGGCCAAACCACCCCCGCTTACAATGCTAAAGAACTGGATCTACGTATCTATGCCAAGGGCTCCATCACAATCACCAGCACCTCGGGCAACATGACGTCCATCGTGTTTAACCTTTCCACCCAAGGCAAGAAGCGTCTGGCTCCGATTACCGCAGACCAGGGTGTGGTTGCAGCGCAGGCTAAAGGTGATGAGACTGTCACCTGGAATGGTAATGCGTCAACGGTAACCTTTACTGTCGGCGAGAAAGCCAACTATGGCTCGGATGGCGACGCGAAGGCCGGACAGTTTTGCTTCACTGATTTCGTAGTCACAGTGGGCGCTGTGAATCCTGATTTTGTTGCTGCGCCTGTCATCAAGCCTGCGACAGGAACCTATTATTCTGCCCAGGAAGTGACCATCTCAGCTGTGGAAGGTGCAAAGATTTACTATACGACCAATGGCAGCACTCCCACTTCCAACAGCATCGAATATACCGCTCCCTTCAGCGTCAGCGAAACGACGACCGTGAAGGCTATCGCCGTGAAAGGCCAGAACTCCAGTGATGTTGTTGAGAATGTCATCACCATCGAGACTCTGCAGACACAGACGATTGCTGACGTCATCGCCGGCGGCGCTGTTGAGCAGGCCAGCACCACGGCCACGGTCATGGGCATTACCAAGACAGGTGTCCTGATTGGCGACGGAACAGGTTATATCTATGTTCATCTTGGTGCTGCTCCAGAGGTCGCTGTCGGCGATGTGGTGGCTGTGTCCGGTAAGGTGAGCGCTTATGGCGGTTGCCTGCAGTTTAGCAATACGACCATCACAAAGACTGGTACGGCTGCTGTCAACTATCCCACTGCTACCGTCTTAGACGGTACTGCTTTTGATGCCCTTGTGGCTGCTCCCGCTGTCACTTTCGTCAAGGTGAGCGGAACCATGACGAGCGTTGGCAACTACAACAACTTCTCCATCGAGGGGGCCACCGCTACAGGCTCTATCTTAGCAGCTGCTGACATGATGACGGACATCGCCGTGAGCGACAATGTCACGGTGACAGGTTTCTTCGTCTATCAGAGCAGCAACAACAAATATGGAAATATTGTTGCTACCAAAGTCGAGAAGACAGGTAGCGCTCAAATCCCAGAGCTCAACACGCTGGCTGACGCCAAGAAGACTGTTACGAAAGAGGGCGAATTTGTACAGCTGAATGTGACGGATGTCCTCGTTACTTATGTGAACGGTAAGAACGTATTCCTCTTTGATGGCACAGATGGCCTGCTGATCTATGGCGAGAACAAGGACATCAAGGCCGGTGACAAGATCAGCGGCTCCATCAAGGGTCAGCTCGTTATCTATCAGGGCTTGACCGAAATCTCCAATGCAACTTATGACTGCACGGTGACCTCCAGCGACAATGACGTCGTTCCACAGGCTGCTACAGTGAGTGAAATCATGAATGAACCTAAGAACTATGAAAGCGAGCTGGTAGTGCTTGAAGGACTGACTCCACAGGCTTCCGCATTGGAAAATAAGAACATCCTGTTCCTCGACGAAGATGAAAGCGGACTGATTGTCAGGGATAAGTTCAATGCCCTGTCGAATTATGCTTTCAACACACTCGCTTCCTATGAGGTGACTGGTATTATCTCAATCTTTGAAGATCAGAACGGCACCACCGTTCAACTCAACCCCCGTGATGAAGGGGATATTGTTAATCCGGAGGAGGACGAGTGGGAAACTCCTGAAGCCGCCTGGAGCGTGGAGAGCGTGCATGTGACGCTGGGCGATGCTGTTGAGGCTTCCTTCTCCACAAATTCCGATGGCGCAGTCACTTATGAATCCAGCAATACTGATGTCGCTACCGTGAACGAGCAAGGCGTCATCACCATTGTGGGCGCAGGCACAGCTAAGATTACTGCTACGGTTGCTGCTACGGCTGCATTTAAGGGCGCTACCGCAGTCCTGGATATTTCTGTTACATCTGGCGATGCTGACGGCTCGTTGGCTCATCCCTATTCCGTGGGCGATGCAATGGCTCGCTATAATCCTGATCAAGCATCCGAGAAAGTATGGGTGAAAGGTTATATCGTTGCCAGCGCCAATAATACTATGACCAACCTGGTGAAGGAAGGCGGCGAGAATGCAGTGGCTTCCAACATTGTTCTTGCAGATGCCGCTAACGAAAGCGAAACGGCAAGTATGATGCCTGTGGCACTGGCCAACAAGTCAGCAGCTCGCGCCGCTTTGAATCTGCAAGACAATGCAGACTTGCTCGGAAAGCAGGTTTGGGTTTATGGCACGATTGAGAAGTACTTTGGTGTTGCCGGTGTCAAGAATGTCACCAACTGGAGTCTGGACGGTAAAACGGAGGGTAATCCTGAAGAAACCCTTCCGGTGATTACGCCTGCAACAGGCACTTATGAGACTGCTCAGCAGGTTTCCATCTCAGTTGCTGAGGGCTCCGTCATCTATTACACCTTAGATGGCACAGAGCCTACCGCTCAGACCGGAACTCTCTACAGCGCACCGTTCACCGTCGAGGAGACGACGACCGTGAAGGCTATCGCCGTGACGGGCGACAAGGTCAGCAAGGTTGTTACCAGCGTCATCACGATTAGTCAGGGCCAGGAAGAAGAGGGCTACACGAAGATTGCCGACCTCAAGGCTGATGCAACGGCTACAAAGACCGCTGTCACATACAACGCTCAGGATGTCCTCGTCACCTATGTCAATGGCTCCTCTGTTTATGTCACAGACGGTACAGACGCGATGCTCCTTTACGGAACGAATTCTGGAATAGCTGCCGGTAACAGAATCTCTGCGAAAGTGCAGGGCGACCTCTACCTCTACAATGGCTTGACAGAAATTGCGATTAAATCTATCTCTGATTTGACAGTCCACTCCGAGGGCAATGAAGTGACAGCCCAGGAAGTTCAGATTGCAGACCTCGTGGATAAAGTCAAAGCATACGAGAATGAACTCGTTGTTATCAAGGACGTGACCCCTGCAGCTGAAGCTTGGGCAAGCCGTAATATCACTTTTGTTGATGAGTCAGAAAACTCAATCGTTGTTCGCGACAACTGGAAGCTTGCTACTGATTTGACATTTGATCCGCAGGAAACTTACAATATCACAGGTTTTGTTGCTATCTATGTCAAGGAAGAAGCGACTACAATTCAGATATATCCTCGTTCGAAGGATGATATTATGAAGACATCTGAGGCTGAGCTCCAGAAACCAGAAGTGGCTTGGTCTGTGGAACGTGTGCAGGTGAAAGTCGGAGATGCAGTGGATGCCGTGTTCACAACCAATTCAGATGGCGCAGTTTCTTATGAGTCCAGCAATCCTGAAGTAGCTACCGTCGATAATCAGGGTAATATCACCGTTGTGGGTGTCGGTGCAGCCAACATCACGGCATCCGTAGCTCAAACAGCTAAATTCAAGGGCGCTTCTGCAGTGCTGGTAGTAGCTGTAACGTCCGATGCAGACGGCACATTGGAGAAGCCGTATACGGTCGCAGACCTTCGTGCATTCAATGCTACTTCTACTTCTGAGGTGCTCCAGAAGGACGCATGGGTAAAGGGTATCATTGTCGGCTATATCAATGGTGGAACTTTGAATGAAACTACTGCAATGTTCACTACTGATGCTCCAGAGGGAATAGATAAGCAGGGTAATCCCCTTACTGTAAATGTTACTAATATCCTCATTGCCGATGCTGAGGATGCAACCGCAATTGATGATATTGCACCCATACAATTGGCTGGTAAGAGTGCTGCTCGTACAGACCTCAACTTGGCAGACAACGCAAACAAGTTCCACATGACTGTTTGGGTTAAGGGTAGTATTTCGAAATATATGGATGCTACTGGCCTTAGGAATGTGACGGACTACAGTCTCGACGGTGTCACTGTTACAGCCATTCAGAATGTCAAGGGCGAAGCTGCAGATCAGCCGGTGATTTACAACCTAGCCGGCCAGCGTGTGCAGAACCTCAACAAGGCTGGTATCTACATTGTCAATGGCAAGAAAGTTGCCGTGAAATAAGCACGCGCATACGCGCAAACCTATAATTAGAGAGTCAAGGCTTTGGGCCTTGGCTCTTTTCTTGTCTCTTTTTTTTTGTGGTTCAAGCTTTTTCCCCTATCTTTGCCCCAAATTACCTTATAAAAAGAATGAAACGTTCCTGTTTTTGTTCCTTCATCTTCCTGTTGCTCACCTGCGTAGCTCTCTCTGCACAGGCAGAAGATTTGGCTAAATACTATAGCAAAGCGAATAACAAAAAAGCTGCAGACTTGAAGTCGGCTCTTTATTCCATTATTCACTCGCATACAAATATCGGTTACGACGGGTTGCTGGAAGCCTACCATGAGAGTGATGTCCGCGCTGACGGCAAGCTCCGCGACTGGTACTCCAATGCTACGAACTTTGTCATCGGAGGCCCGGCAGAGAACCACTCCTACAAGAAAGAAGGCGACGGCTACAACCGCGAGCACCTGGTGCCGCAGAGCTGGTTCGGCAGCGGCGAGATGAAGAGCGACCTCGTGCAGGTGGTGCCCACCGACGGATATGTCAACAACCGGCGGAGCAATTATCCTTTAGGAGAGAATACCGGAGATACATGGAAGTCTGCCAATGACTACTGCAAACTCGGCGCATGTACCGTCAGTGGCTATAGCGGGCAGTGCTTCGAACCCAATGACGAGATGAAAGGCGACATCGCACGTGTCTATTTCTATGTCCTGGCTTGCTACGAGAACTTGCATCCCAACTGGAATGGAGGACAGGCTTCTCAGGTCTTCGACGGCAAGAAATACCCGGGCTTGAAGGATTGGGCGCTGAAGATGTTTCTGCGTTGGGCCAAGCTCGACCCTGTGGACGATGTCGAACGCGCCCGCAACGAAGTCGTTTATAAGTGGCAGAAGAACCGTAATCCCTTCGTGGATTATCCTTCGCTGTGCGAATATGTTTGGGGTGATAGCGTCAGCTATGCTTTTGATGTCACTCAACCTCATGGGCAAAGCGATGTCGAGATCCCCGATACCCCGATCAATCCTGACAATCCAGATGATCCCGAAGACCCGGATAATCCAGACAATCCTGATAACCCAGACAATCCCGAGAATCCTGACGCGCAGTCGGGAACGATTGAGGTGAATAGCTATAAATGGACTTCGACAACACATCCTACCTATGGCGCGGGATACACGACAACCGCCAATGGCCTTGAGATAGCTTATTATAAGGGGCAAGGTACTGTGACTCCTGTGGATGTAAGCAAGTACGGCGACCTACGTTTCTACGACAAGAGCGTGCTGGTGATTTCTGGTGCGGAGATTACCAAGGTTGTTTTCCATGCTTCTGGCAAGATTAACGATATCGACATTGACGGTCAGACTTATTCCTTTAGCAATGGTGAACTGACGTGGACGGGAACAGCAAATCCTTTCATAGCTGTTTCGGGAGGGCAAAGCCGCATTCAATCGATAGAGGTGTATGTCAAGCAAACGGATGGCATCAAGAGTGTTTATGAACCATCTGCGGCACGTTATTTCATGGATGTAATGGGGCATCAATTAGGCAGTAACTTGCCTCGTCGTCCAGGTATGTATCTGATTCGTCAAGGATATAGAACGTCTAAGATTCTTGTGAAATGAAAATTCGTAAATCTATCATACTTGTCTTGATGGGTGTGCTGCTGTGTGGCACTCTCTCGGTTCATTCCATTGATCTAAAAACCTATTATGCTGCGGCAGTTGGAAAGAAGAAGGCCGACTTGAAAGAGGCTTTGCATGATATTATTGGTGAGGCAACGGTGTTGGAGTACGGTAGTGGCTCTAACAATAAGACTTGGTATGGCTTCTATCAGACCGACCGCATGAGTAATAACGAGGTGCGTGACCGCTATAGCAACGACCATCGCTATTTCAATACCAGTAATCCGAACGCATCTGTCAGCGGCATGAATATCGAACATTCGCTGGCCAACAGCTGGTGGGGGGGCACCAAGAACCAGGCTTATAAAGATATCCACCATCTCATGCCGTGTGAGTCCAAGATTAACAACACCAAGAGTAATTATGGTATGGGTGTGGTGACTAGTGGAGATAAGGGTAACGGTTGTACGAAAGTAGGAAAAGGACCAGGTGCGAGCGGCAGCCAAATTGATTTGTGGGAGCCTGCAGACAAATGGAAAGGCGATTTTGCCCGTGTCTATTTCTATATGGTCACTTGCTATACCAATCTCACTTGGAAGTCGGAAGCGCTGAAGTCATTTACCAATACCGACTATCCAACTCTTTTGCCTTGGGCTTCAGAGCTATACCTGCAATGGAGTCAGAACGACCCTGTTGATGAGATTGAACGTGCTCGCAACGAAGCCGTGTATGCTATTCAGGGTAACCGTAATCCTTTTATTGATTTCCCTGATTTAGCCGAATATATCTGGGGCAGTAAGATGGACGTCGCTTTCACCATTGATGGCACAATCCCGACTCCCGATCCGACGCCCACGCCAGAGCCGGAGGATAGTGTCACGTTGCTGACGCAGAACTTCCTGTCGGATACGGGCCTCTTTACTATGGTGAACGTTGATGGCACACAGACACAGGTTTGGAGCCAGAATAAGAGCTATGGCGCTGTGGCAAATGCCTACAACTATGGAAAAGAGGGCGATGCGTGGCTCATTTCACCAGCCATCGACTTGACGAATATGCAAGGAGCTGTATTGGAATTCAATCATGCCACAGGTTACAACACTGCGGCGAATGCCTCCACATTGTTTGAGGTGCTAATCTCTTCGGATTATGCGCAGCGCCCCGCTGATGCTGAGTGGGAACTGCTCACGCCCGAGTGGCCTGAGCGTCCAAGCAGTGGGTTCACGAAGTTCATCCATTCGGGCTGTATCTTTTTGGATGATTATTCCGGTGAAACGGTGAATATTGCCTTTCGCTATCGCGCTGATGCAAGCCGTTGTTGGGCTTGGGAAATTAAGAACGTTCTGCTGAGAGGGAAGCCGTTGCCCACAGGTATCGACCAGAATTATATGTCGCCGGTTGAAGCAGAAAATGCTGTCTTTGATATGAATGGCCGTTATGTCGGTACGACCGTACCCTCGCGACGCGGCATCTATGTCGTTCGTCGCGGCGGCTACACCTATAAGCGCTTTGTCAAATAATATTGTTATTCACGATGAGAAAGGTCCCGTTTTTCTTGCTGCTTCTGGCCCTCGCGGTCACCTCATGGGCACAACCTCTGTCCTTGGATTACATTCATTCTGTGCAGGGCTTGAATCAAGCAGAGTTGAAGACGGGTTTGCATGATCTCATCCAACCCCGTCAGGTCCTATCTTACGGAGGTGAAGGCGCAGGATATACATGGTCGGGTTTTGCAGTGTCCGACGTCATGCCCGACGGTACTGTGCGTGATCGTTACAGCGATATTGTGCGTTCTTTCAATGGCGTTCAGTCAGTCAGTGGCATGAATATTGAGCACATTTGGGCGAACTCCTGGTGGGGACATACCGTGAATAATGCTTACTGCGATCTTCTGAATCTCTACCCGGCCGATGGCCCTGCCAACCAACGGAAAAACAGTAACCCCATCGGCATCGTGGACGGAAAGATTATGTTTGACAATGGCGTGATTAAGGTGGGGAAGAGTAGCAGCTACCGTGCTGATAGTCTCATCACCGCTTGGGAACCGGCAGACCAGTGGAAAGGTGATTTTGCGCGTACTTATTTCTATATGGCAACTGCCTATCAGCACATGACCGGCGAATGGCAGACAACCGATGGCCTTTTGACGGTGGATCCTGCATCGTGGACCACAATGCGGCCTTGGGTTTATGAACTGATGCTCCAATGGGCTGAAGAGGATCCCGTAGATGACATTGAACGTGAGCGCAATGAAGTGATCTATGGCATCCAAGGCAACAGAAATCCTTATGTGGATGTGCCGGAACTGGCAGCTTATATCTGGGGCGATAAGAACGAAGTAAAATTCTATATTGACCCAGAGTCCACGGCTCCCGAGGTGTTTGTGCCTGTGCATGACGTGGAGTTGGACTTTGGCCTTCAGGCTCTTTCTCTGGGTATGACGCGCAACCTGATGGTGCGCGGACGTAATCTGCCCGAAGGAATCACAGCCACTATCGAAGGTGATGGCTTTTCCATGCCTGCAACCTATCTGACAGCAGAGGAGGTTGTGGAGGGCAAACGCCTGACGTTAAACGCTGATGTGGAGACAGGTGGTAGCTACGAGGCTCGTCTGGTCCTGCGTAGCGGCGATGCCTATGAACAATCCACGCCTTTGCGCATGACGGTCATTGACGGCGTTCCAGCCTATCCCGCGCAGAACATTGTGTGCGGATATTATAGCCGCTCCTTCACGGCTTCGTGGATGAATATGCATTTAACAGAGGAGCAATCTTATACGCTGGATGTATATACGAAGGACAATGAGAATAACCGTAAATCCATGAGTGGTTATCCCGTAGAACTCACGGATACGTTCTGCGTGGTCAAGAACCCAGCCGCTTCCACTACCTATTATTATGAGATTCGGACTTCCAACGACCTCGTCAGCAATGAGATTCAGGTGGATATGCCTGATATCACCCCTATATTCTCTGCATCATCGTCGGAACTCCTTTTCTCAGCCATTCCGGGAGATCCTTCACAACAGTTGGGTATGAACCTCACAGTAAAGGGCATCAGTGGTTACACGGTGGCTGTCACATGTCCGGAACCTTTCGAGGTTAGTATTGATGGTGAGACGTGGACGCATGAGCTATCCCTACAGGCATCGCAGTTAGACTTCTATGTCCGTTTCGGAGGCGCATCTGACGAAGGTGTGTATGAGGAAGAGATGGAACTTTCGTTGCCAAATGTGAAGGATATTATCGTGCCTCTCTCTGCTACCGTAGATGCTATGAAAGCCTTCTTCGAGAGCTTTGAGTTGGGCAGCAAGGGCAGTTACTACAAGGATGACAACCTCGTGACCTGCAATGCCTCCACTTGGGAACTCATGAACGCTCTCATCGGAGCAAAAGATGACGACAAACGCAATGATGGCCATAGTGTACGCATGAAGGTGGGCGGTTCCATGACCATGCAGGAGGATAAGCCCGCTGGCTGCGATTCCCTGTGGTTCTATGCCGGACTCTATAACAAAGACACGGGCGTTCAGCTCACGGTAAGCTACAGCCTTAATGGAGGGCAGTCCTGGGTGCCTGTCGTTAATAACCTGAGCTTCGTTAATGGCGAATGGAAGCGTTATGGCTACAAGATTGAGCGCGACGGACTGATTCGCCTGAAGTTTGAAACTCAGGCTGGTACCCAGCTTGAACGCATCAATATCGATGATATCCAGATGAGCAACTACGGCACCAGTGATGCCCTGACGGATATCGAATGGATTTCTGGTTCCGAGGACATCGAGGTTTACACCCTCGACGGACGTTACATCGGCACTGTATTGCCTGCTCGCAGTGGCATCTATATCGTCCGACAAGGTGACAGGGTTATGAAGGTGAAGATTTAATAAATAGTTGATTGTTAATCGTCAAATAGTTTATACGTTTTGCGTTATTTCATCGAGCTTTCCTATGATGGAACAGCCTATTGCGGCTGGCAGGTGCAGCCCAACGGCGAGAGCGTCCAAGGGGTGTTGCAGCGTGCGCTGGCGCTGCTGTTGCGTGAGGACGTAGTTGTTACTGGCGCAGGACGCACGGATGCCGGTGTCCATGCGGCCAAGATGCTGGCGCATTTCGATGTGATAGACCCGCTCACAACACCTCCCGTCAGGGATGGCGGCATAAGGCAGTCGGCGTGCGACTATCTTGTCTATCGGTTGAATGGCGTGTTGCCGCACGACATCGCTGTTCATAAGATATACCCCGTTTCTGACGATATGCACGCCCGTTTCTCTGCAACCTCGCGTACCTATTATTATTACGTGCATACGCGTAAGTCGCCCTTCTTGCGCAACTTCTCGTGGCGCTTGGCTCAGGCTCCAGACTTCGAGAAAATGAACCAGGCAGCAGCGACACTCATGGAGTACGAGGATTTCACGAGCTTCTCCAAGGTGAACACCGACACGAAGACAAACATCTGCCACGTCACGCAAGCGCGTTGGATTCCGCTTTCCGACTACGAATGGCGCTTTGAAATCACGGCAGACCGCTTCCTGCGCAATATGGTGCGTGCCATTGTCGGAACGCTCATGGAGGTGGGCCGTGGACAGCTTTCCGTTGAGGGCTTCCGCGAGGTGATAGAGATGAAGAACCGCTGTGCAGCCGGCGACAGCGTGCCCGCGAGAGGGCTGTTCCTACAGGAGGTTAAATATGAGGGCGGTGGAGGGTCCTTTTTATGTGGCTCCTATTAGCTTTTACTTCTGCCGCTTTGCTCGGCTTTTATGATGTCTTCAAGAAACAAGCCTTGAGGAACAATGATGTCGTGATGGTGTTGACGTTGAACACCCTTTTCGGCTCGCTGATATTCCTTCCTTTTGTCGTGCTTTCGTTCATGGGAGTTATCACTCCCTCATCTTTGTTCTATGTTCCCGTCTGTGGCTGGGAGGTGCATCAGTTTATTATTCTGAAGGCGTTCATTGTGTTGTTGTCGTGGCTCTGCGGCTACTTCGCCATGAAGAATCTCCCGCTCACCATCGTGGGCCCCATCAACGCTACGCGCCCTGTCATGGTGCTCTTGGGGGCACTGCTGATCTTCAGCGAGCGACTCAACACCTATCAGTGGATTGGCGTACTCCTGGCGATCATCGGCTACTACCTGCTCCGTCGCAGCGGAAAGAAAGAAGGTATCGACTTCCGCCATAACCGCTGGATTGTGTTTGCCATTCTGGGAGCGCTGTTCGGCGCTGTCAGTGCCCTCTATGACAAGTTCCTGCTGGCTCCTGTCGAGTCGGGTGGGTTCGGGCTCGACCGTATGGTGGTGCAGAGCTATTTCCTGTTCTATCAGTTCGGGATGATGGCTCTCATCCTCCTGCGATTACAATTACAAAAGAGAGCAGTCAACAATGGGGTTGCAGATGATGAAGCCTCATCTTCTGCTTTTCATTTTTCTTTTTTCATTCCCCTTATCTCTTTGTTCCTCTCGGCTGCAGACTTTGTCTATTTCTATGCCCTTGCGCAACCCGAAGCGCTCATCTCTGTGGTGTCGATGATACGTCGTGGAAGTGTCATTGTCTCTTTCACCTTTGGGGCTATGGTTTTCCATGAGAAGAATCCTTGGTCCAAAGCCCTCGACCTGGCGTTCGTCATCCTCAGTATGGTATTCCTGTGGTTGGGAAGTAGATAGTCTAAGAACTTATGTTATAACGTTATAGCGTAATAACGATAGAATCAATAATCAAAAATCATGAAGCGTCTTTTATTCTTCATTCTTTATTCTTCATTCTTCCTTTGCTGTGCAACAGCCCAGCAAGTCCTCATGCGTGAGGTTTTTGCTTCCATGCCTGATTCTGTACTGCCGTTAGTGACAAAGAATAACAGGTTGGACTGCATCGATTTCATTGAGAACAATATGGACGCTCGCGTGCGCAATAAGGTGGACGAGTATGTTGTCCTGGAGGCGTTGACAGAGGACTATGCCCGTTTTCGTACGAGCGCTTCGGCTGTCATGGAACTTAAACTTCTGCCCCTCAGCGATTCAACCTCCGTCCTCTGTGTGGTGACCACTGCTGAAGCCGGAGTCAAGGAGTCGCCGTCATACGTGGAGGACTCGAACATCCGCTTCTTGAGCAGCAGTTGGGCGCCCCTGCCGGCGGGCACTCCCTCGCTTGTGCAAACTGTAAAGCGTGCCCGAGACAGCGAGGCGTTCTTTGTTGACGAAGTGCCGGACAGCCTGCAGGAGGCATACACTCAAGCACGTGCATCATTATGCAGCTTTCATCCTGTGCGGATGGCGCTGTCACCAGATGACTATGTGCTCACGCTGACCATTCAACCCGGTTACTTAGCCTCCGAAGAGAAGAAGGCTGTGCAAGGCCGCCTGCGCCCAATCCGCATGGCGTGGACAACTCAGGGCTTCGTGGAAGAGTAGGGTAGTAAGGAATATACAAATCAAAAGAGAGCTGCATCACATCGGATGCAGCTCTCTTTTTGCTCTTTTTGATGTCGTTCCTACGACTCGCGGCTTACTTGCGTGTGCGAGCATAGCGGCTCATGAACTTATCGACACGACCTGCGGTGTCAACGAGCTTGCTCTTACCAGTGTAGAAGGGGTGAGAGCTGCTGGAGATTTCGAGCTTCACGACGGGATAGGTCTCGCCTTCAAATTCCACGGTGTCAGTGGTCTTGGCAGTGGAACGGCTCAGGAACATATCGCCATTGCTCATGTCCTTGAACACAACAGGACGATAGTTGTCGGGATGAATACCTTGTTTCATTGTTTGTTGTTCTTTAATGCCGGGCTTGTGTACCGGCGGTGAATATTGGCCGGGCTTGTGTACCGGCATTATTTTTTGCGGCGCAAAAGTAGTGCATATTCTTGACGTGGCCAAACATTTCCTATGTTTTTTTTTAGAAAAATATTCGCGATGCTTTTTCACAAAGAAAAAAGGGCTCTTTCTTGGAATGAATCACCACTTTTTTATATCTTTGCCATCGATATTTACGTATTTAATCACTTTACTAAACAAAATCTTATCTTATGACCAACAGGGTAAGGCTCACGGCTGTGGCTTGGTGCTTTGCATCGGCCTTGTTCGCGCAGCAACCGCAAGTTCCTGTTACCCAAGAGCCAACCGAGACTGAGGAGGAAAATTCAGACTTCACCTTCAGCGAGTCGCAGCTTGATGAAGACAACGATGCTTCGCAGTCTGTGTCGGCTTTGATGGCAACAATTGCAGATCCGTACCTTTCACAGGTAGGTTATTCGTTCAGCCCGATGCGCTTCCGCATCCGTGGCCTGGACAATCAGTACACGCAGACGTACCTGAATGGTGTGAGGTTCAATGACACCGAGCGTGGCCGCTTCAGCTTTGGCATGATTGGCGGTCTCAACAGCGTCGTGAATCCCAATCGCGAGGGCGCTTCAGCGTATGACGTTACGACCTTCGGTTTACCGGGTGTCGGTGGCGCCACAAGCATCAACATGCGTCCCGGCTCCCAGCGGCAGGGCAGTCAGCTGACGCTGTCGGCGTGCAACCGCAACTATGTGGCGCGTGCCGCGTACAGCTATTCTTCGGGCTTCAATGCCAAGGGCTGGGCGTTCTCGGGTGCTGTCGGCTACCGATGGGCAAAGGAAGGCGTGATTGAGGGTACGTTCTATAACTCGCTCAGCTACTATCTGGGCGTGGAGAAGAAAATCAACGACCGTCACTCGTTGTCGTTGATTACCTTCGGTGCCCCCACGGAGCGCGGACAACAGGCCGCTTCCACCGAGGAAGCTTATTGGCTCGCCAACTCTCATTACTATAATCCCAACTGGGGTTATCAGAATGGGGAGAAGCGTAACAGCCGCGTGGTGCGCGATTATGAGCCTACGGGCATCCTCACCTGGGACTTCGACATCAATGAGAAGACCAAACTGAGCACCTCGGCAGCCGTTCACTATACCATGTACAGCAGCACGGCACTCGGATGGAACGGCAATGCCTACGACCCCCGTCCCGACTACTACAAGAACCTGCCTTCCAGCATCTTCAATGTCTATGACCCTGATAAGAACAATGGCGACAACCTGCTGGGCGAAGGCAAGTATTTCCTGAGCCAATGGCAGTCGCTCTACGACTATTGGACAGATGACAAGGCCAACCGTCAGGTGCAGTGGGATCGTATGTATGCGATGAACCGCTTGGAAGCTGCCAAGGGCGGTGAAGCCCTCTACTATCTGGAGCGCCGTCACAACGACCAGCTGAAGGTGGCGCTGAGTTCTACCCTGAATAAGACCCTTAACGCCAACAGCAAACTGGCATTGGGCGTTCAGCTGAGTACCACCAAGGGTATGCACTACAAGACGATGGACGATCTCTTGGGCGCCGCCAATTTCTACGACTACGACAAGTACGCTGCCCGTGATTACGGTATGGGTACCAGCCAGGCGCAGAACGACCTCCGCTATCCCAACCGCAAGATCAGCGAAGGCGACAGATTCGGCTACGACTATAATATTTATGTACACAAGGCTCATCTCTGGACGCAATACAACATCCAATCCGGCAAGTTCTCCCTCTCGGTAGCCGGCCACATCGATGGCACCATGTTCGAGCGCGACGGAAAGATGCAGAATGGTCGTGCTCCTGAGAACAGCTACGGCAAGAGCGGATGGGCCAAGTTCCTCCACGGCGGCGGAAGGTTCCGTGCTGCTTACTACTTCACCCCCAGCCAGCGTCTCACGCTGGGCGGAGGTTGGGAGTACGACGCTCCTCAGGCTGCCAACAGCTTCGTGGCTCCTCGCGTGCACAACAACTACATCGACAACCTCACTTTGGAAGAGGTGTTTAATGCCGAGTTAGGCTACGACTTCCGCTTCGGTCCTCTGTCCGGACGCGTGGCTGGGTATGTCCTCAAATTCCAGAACGGCGTGGAGCAGACAGCTTTCTATAATGACGGGCAGTCCAACTTCACCTATCTGACTATGACCGGCGTTGACCGCGTACACTATGGTCTGGAGGCAGCTCTGAACCTGCAGCTCACCTCAAGCCTGAGCCTTCATGCTCTCGGAACCATCAGCGAAGCCAAGTACGTCAGCGACCCGATGGCACAGGTGAGCTACGAAGGCCTGGATGCATCCAAGGTGGCTACGCTGAACCAGTGGACGAACCCCGTCACGGGTAAGGCTCAGGACCTCTGTGTCTTTGCCGACGGGATGCACGTCAGCGGCACTCCGCTGACAGCTCTCAACGTTGGTGTCAAGTACAATGTCAAGGGCTGGTACCTGGGCCTCGACCTGAACTACTACGACCGCGTCTATGTTGATTTCTCCGAGTACCGTCGCCTGTCCAATGTGGTGCAGAGCTATCTTGGCACAGTCGGCACCGATGGCGTCGTGGAATACGATGTGAACCAGTCAACGCTCAACGAAGACGGTGGTATCCTCTATGCCCCCGACGGCAGTATTCAGAAAGTCTATAGCCCCAAGCAGGAGAAGTTCAAGGGCGGCTTCATGCTCGATGCTTCCATTGGTCGCAACTTCTATCTGAGCCATGGCCGCAGCTTAGGCTTCAACCTCAGCTTCAGCAATATCCTGAACAACACCAATCTCCGCACGGGTGGCTATGAGCAGAACCGCGATGACCACCACTTCGATATCGACGGCAAACGTGGCGAAGCCAAGGCCTACAAGTTCTCCAAGAACTCCAAGTATTATTACGCCAACGCTTTCAACTTCTTCCTTAACGTGAACTATCGCTTCTAAAATGTGTACGACTATGAAACATAAGTATATGATTTTGGTGGCAACAGTTCTTGCTACCTGCACCTTTACCGCTTGCATGGACGATAATACCGAACCTCCTGTTTCCCAGGACGACGGTGTCACCAGTCCTGTATCCATTGGTAAGGCTAATATGTCCATTGCTGATATAAAGAAAGCTCACAGTAGCCGAATGGTGAACCTGAACGAATATGAACTCGTGGAGAACGACGAGATTATCGAGGGTGTGATTGTTGCCAACGACGAGTCGGGCAATCTCTATCAGACGCTGGTCATCCGAGATATCACTGAAGGATCCACCGATCAGTTCATCCAGATTGGCATCCGCAGCAGCCACATTTCTCCCTTCTTCCCGTTGGGCAAGGGACTTCGCATCAATGTCAAGGGGCTCTATATCGGCAACTACAGCGCTGTGCCTAAGATCGGCCAGCCCTATATCACCAGCAAGGGTAATCCCCGTCTGGGTCCGATGCTCTTCAACCTGTGCCGCACACATATCGAGCTGTTCGACGTGCCGGCAGCCACACAAGCTAAGGCGCTCACACCCATTGTCGCGGATGCTTCCAAGTTAGCATCTCACGAGAATTATGCCTCAGTTCCGGCTTTGGCCACTATAGAGGGTACATTCACGGATGCTGATGGCGAGGCTATCTTTGCCCCCGATGAGTTGAAGGATGACGGCTATGCCGTCAATCGTGAGTTCAATCTCGATGCTACCAATAAGATTCAGGTGCGCACGAGTACGCAAAATGAGATTGCCTATACGGCTCTTCCTATGGGTAAGGTCAAGCTCACGGGCATCATCTCTTATTATCCCGGTAGCGGCTGGCAGTTGCAGCTCCGCAGTTTAAAAGACATTGTAGTAGTAGAATAAAATAAAAACAAGATATAAGATGAAAAAGTATTTTCCTTATCTGATGCTGGCACTGGCAGCCGTTTTCACGGCCTGTGAGGATGTGCCGGAGCCCTATGGACTCAATTTGTCTAAGTCCTCGGGCAATTTGATTTCCGGACAGGTGCTGAACGAGAGCTTTGCCAAGTCTGCCGGTACTTTCACGAGCAAGGCCGCTTCTGGTAGCTATCTCTGGACGTGGACCAGTCAGGGCGGCGGTTGCATGAAAGTGACCTCCTATGTCAACAATGAGAACAACGAGGCTGACGCCTATCTGATTTCGCCTGCCATCCAGTTGGAGAACAAGGCTTACCATGTAACCTTCCAATACATTCTGCGCTACGCAGCGGCTGCCACTCTGAAAGAGAACCATACAGTTCTGGTTTCTACCGACTATGCCGGCGATCCTGCAGCAGCTACTTGGGAGGACCTGGGCTACGCTCCTGTTCAGGGCAACGACTGGAACACCTGGTCTGATGCAGACCTGGATATCCCTGAATCCTGTCTGGGAAAGAAAATTTATCTGGCACTCCGATATATTGGTACTTCTGAGAAAGCAGCTACTTGGGAAGTCAAAAATATGGTTGTTGCCGAAGGTACTGCCGGTGGTGGCGGTGGTGGCGATGAAGTCATCTTCTCCGAGTCCTTTGCCAGCGGGCTGGGAGGTTTCACCATCGAGTTGTTGTCCAACCCTGACAATCTGGAAAACATTTGGGTTAGCGATACCAAGTATTCCTGTGCAAAGGCAACGGCCTTTGTTAACAATAGCAACCATGCTTCGGAAGCTCTGCTCGTTTCGCCTGTGATTGATCTCAGCGGCGTGCAGAATGCTATCTTGACTTTCGAACATGCATCTAAATTTTTTGCTCAATCTGCGATGGATGACTGCTCATTGCTCGTCCGCGAATTGGATGAAACAAGAAGCGCTTCGGATTGGTTGATTGCTACGGTCCCTGCATGGCCTGTTAATGATAAATTCCAGTTCACTTCATCTGACGAGATTGATTTGAAGGCTTTTGTTGGCAAAAAGATACAGATTGCTTTCAAATATACCAGTACGGCAAACACAGCTGGAACATGGGAAATCAAGAACGTGAAGATTGTTGATTCTACTGGCAGTGGCGGCAGTGGCGGCAGTGGTGGCGATACTGGCGAGACCAAGTCGCTGCCTTACCAGGAGCCTTTCAGTAACGACTTCGGAGCTTTCTTCCAGCAGTTGACCAGTGGCAGTGGAGCATGGGTTATCGACTTCAAGACTGCCAAGGCTACCGGTTATGACAATAGCACTAAGAAGACAACAGCCGGTACATATTTCCTGATTTCTCCCGCTATCGAACTGCCGGCTACAACAGCTGCTCATGTCTCATACGAATATATCCTGCGCTACAACAAAGGCGATGAGAACCAGCAGGTGCTGATTTCCGACAATTATGACAAGGATGCTACAAAGGCTACTTGGATTGTGTTGAAGAAGAATCACACGGAAGGCTCCGACTGGAACACCTTCAGTACAGCTGACGTGACCGTTCCTGCCTCCTTTGGCGGCAAGACGGTGCGCATCGCATTCGTCTATAACACCAATTCCACGAGCGGTTCCACATGGGAAGTCAAGAACTTTGCCATACAAAGTGGTTCAAGCCAGGAGGAGGCCGATGGCTCCACCTATGGCGGAGGTGCCACGCCTGTGGGTCCCACGCCCACGCCCTCAGGCGAGGCAAAGGGTACGGGTACACTCCAAGATCCCTTCAACTTCGTAGCTGCTACCAATGCTGCCTCTGCGTTGGCAGCAGGTGTTACCAGCACCCAGAGCTACTACATCAAGGGTAAGATCTCCGAAATTAAGTACCCGTTTGATGTGCAACACGGAACCGCCACGTTCTTTATCACCGACGATGGCAATAAAGCAGACGGTCAGTTCCAAGTCTATAGTACCCTCTACCTTGGCAACCGTAAATGGGCCGATGGCGACACACAGATAGCATTGGGTGATGAAGTCATCATCTACGGTCAGTTGGTGAACTTCAATGGTAACACTCCCGAGACTGCCAGCCAGAAGAGCTGCCTTTACTCGCTTAATGGCGTTACCGATGGCGGCGATCCAACTCCTGGCGACGACCCCACTCCTGGTGGCGATCCGCTGGCTGCCTTCGCCAATGGCGGTTTCGAGGATTGGACAGAGGGCGTACCTGATGGTTGGAAAACTGAAACGACCATCTGCAATGCCGCTCTCTCACAGGATCGTGATAGCCACAGCGGCGACTATGCTGTCCGCGTAGCTGGTGACAAGAATACCAACAAGCGCCTCGGTTGCACTGAGATGACGCTGCCTGCAGGCACCTATAACTGCTCCTTCTGGGTGAAGTCCGCAAGCGCAACAGAGGTGGCCAGTGTCTGCCCAGGTCATGCTGTAGCCGGTTCAACGATTACCTATAACTATGACAAAGGTCAGGATGGCAAGAACCGCTACATCAACGATATCGGCAGCACCTGGCAGCAGGTCAGCTACTCCTTCACGCTGAATGAGGCTAAGAAGGTCTCTGTCATTGTCATGAATTCCAAGAATCCTGGCGTTGACGTCCTGATTGACGATTTCACCATCACGAAGCAGTAACCTCCCTTCATCGCCTATGAAAAGTCTACCCGTTCATATCATATCCCGCTGTCTGGCTATGACTGCCCTCGTGGCAGTCGTAGCCTGCGGCGGTGATGATGACGATGACGACAATGGCTATCGTTTGCGCAACGACGGCAACGCGGCAGCTATCCAGCCGACAACCTCGTCCAATGGGATTGCATCGCGTCTGGAAGTTCCTGCCCTGAAGCCGGGCAACACATTTGTCTATCACAACGTGCAGTACAACAACCATACTGTGATGAACTATTGCCTGGAATTCGACCCCGTCAAAATGCATTCCCGCTGGGTGGCTTTCCGCTTCGATGGCGACACGCGGAGCAAAGCCGGCAATGTCGGGCGCACAGAAGCATGGGCAGACGATCCCTCCTTGCCAGAGTCCATGTGGGTGGGCACCAATTATTTCGGAGGCAAGTACAACCGAGGTCATCTGGTTGCCAGCTATGACCGGCAGTACTGCTACGATGCCAACGCCCAGACATTCTACATGAGCAATATCAGTCCACAAATCGGCAACTTCAACAGCTGTTATTGGGCTCGGTTGGAGAATCTGGTGCAGAAAATGGGGCGCAACAAGTCGCCTTTCACCAACTTCCAAGACACCCTCTATGTGGTCAAGGGCGGCTACATCGATGGCAATCTGCTTGGCTGGATCAGTCGCCCGAACGGCAAGCAGATGGCAGTCCCCGGTTACTATTTCATGGCCCTGCTGAAGGTCAAGGGGCAGGCTGATGACGCCGGCTCCTATGCCGCTGCAGGCTTTTGGATCAAGCACGAGGACTACCCCTATGGTGACGTGGATGACGTCCCCTTGACAGCCTTCACCGACCGTAAGCAGGTTGTGACCATCGACAAGCTGGAGGAACTGACGGGCATCGACTTCTTCCACAACCTGCCCGACAACATCGAATCGGTTGTCGAAGCGGACCTGAAGACTGGGATATGGCTGAAACAATGAACACAAATTTTTTTACCTGATAGTTATGAAAAATCGTAGAACGACCATGCGTAAGCTGCTTCTTTCGCTCCTTCTCTTGCTTTCCCTTCCCTCTTATGCTCAGAGCGGTCGCGTCGGCATGTATGCCGTAGGCTTCTACAATCTGGAGAACCTGTTCGACACCAAGCACGACGAGGGCAAGAACGACTACGAGTACCTGCCCGACGGTGCAAACAAGTGGACCGAGCTCAAATATACGCACAAGCTGAAGAATATGTCGCGCGTGTTGGCTGAGCTGGGCACTGACCGTTTGCCTGCCGGCTGCGCTGTCATCGGCGTGAGCGAGGTGGAGAATGCTCACTGCCTCACCGACCTTGTGGCGGAGGCACCGCTGGCCCGACGCGGCTACAAGTTCTGCCACATCGAAGGACCCGACAACCGAGGCGTGGATTGTGCCTTGCTCTACAACCCGAGGTTCTTCACACCCGCCAAGGTGTGGCTGCAGCCCTACGTGCTCAAGAGAGAGATTGCTGCCCGTCCCACGCGCGGATTCCTCACTGTGCAGGGAACGATTGCCGGCGACAGCGTCACCGTCATCGTGTGCCACTGGCCCAGCCGCTTCGGTGGCTCACCACTGCGTGAGTGGGCTGGCGAACAGGTGCGCCATGAGAAGGACAGCATCATGCGAGCCAACCGCAACATGAAGGTGCTCATCATGGGCGATATGAACGACGACCCCTTCAGCCCCTCCATGGCCAACTCGCTGCAGGCGCGTCGTAAGATGGAGGATGTGAAGCCCGGCGGTCTCTTCAACCCCTGGTGGCAGATTCTCCTCGACGGTCGGGGAACATTGAAATATGATGGCCGATGGAACCTCTTCGACCAGATTGTCATGAGCGAGACCCTCATCCGTGGCGTGCCCTCTAAGAACTACTCCTCGCTGACCTTCTACAAGGCTGAGATCTTCTCGCGCGACTACCTCTTCCAGGACGGCGGCAAGTACAAGGGCAACCCCAAGCGCACCCATGCTGGCGGTGTATGGCTCGACGGCTTCAGCGACCACCTGCCCGTGGTCACCTATTTTGTCAAGAAACAGTAGGGGAGGGGGCCCATGAGCCCCATAAGCCCTATGAGCCCCATAAGCCCTATGAGCCCCATAAGCCCCATGAGCCCTATAAGCCTCATGAGCCCTATGAGGCCCCTAAACCTTAAATAATGATAAATAATAATCATCATAGAACTTTTTTCACTACCTTTGCAGTCGCTTGAAGAAAGAATCAAATAGTATATTGTAAATCTTTTAAATTGTAAATCATCATGACAAGTTACAAAGAACTGGGTTTGGTAAACACCCGTGAAATGTTCAAGAAGGCTGTCGCTGGTGGCTATGCCATCCCCGCCTTCAACTTCAACACCATGGAGCAGATGCAGGCTATCGTGCAG
>CACZSQ010000073.1 GCA_902783885.1 uncultured Bacteroidales bacterium | reverse complement strand
CGTGTGCGCGCCTGCTGCTTCTCGTCGATATTTGCAAGCAGGGTTCCCAGAACGCCTGTTGCCTGTTTCTTCGTCACCTTCATAGTCCTATAGTTCTGTGATTTGACCATCGTCTTCGATTCGTATTTCTCTGTTGTTGATGCGTTTGTTGATTTCTTTGGCAATCTCGCGCATCTGCTGAGCCTTGGCATTGAGCTGGGGCTCTTCTTCGTATGCCCTGATGCCGGCTGGCTTGTAGCCTCCTGAGCCAAAGAGGACTACCGTGTGGTTGAAATAGATGCCGTAGAGGCGAAGATGACCAGTTCCTTTGAGTGCGACAACGCCATCGGCCCATGCTCCTTCGCCCTCTTTGAAGAAGGCCTTGCGACAACCCGTGTAGTTGGCCATCGTTTGGATGCGGTCTCTGACGAGAATCAAGTCATCCATGTGAGCTGTGTTCTCATTGAAGAATTGCTCGATAAGCGTCTGCTCGTCGCCTTCCATTGTGACGGAATAGACCTTCGCCATCTCGCCAGACAGGCCCTCTATTTCTGTGATTTCAAAATCCATGCTAACGCCTTTTGTGCTGCAAAGGAAAGTAGAAATTCGGATATATCCAAATTTTTTGTGTTGTTTTTATGCCTAAGCTATAAACAGAGCGCAGTTCATCTCAGTTTATCTTGGTCAAAGCGACAATTTGATAAATTTTCTTTCCCATTGAATATAAGGCAGATAGATGCGTACGCTAAAATAAACTGAAAATTTTTCGCTCAGTTTTGCTCAGTTCCTCAGTTTATGTCCCTTTGCATCGTCGAACCCGAAGGACCCAATCAACTCCTGAGGACGACACGGTGCGAAGGTACACCTTATTTGTATAATCTGCGCTGGCTGCACCACGAGATCTTTTTTCACTATTTAATTCATTACTATTATGCGTATTCAAGGTAAAATCATTCAGGTGATGCCTCTCCAGGAGGGGTTGAGCCAACAGGGCGCCCAGTGGCGCAAACAGAGTTTTGTGGTCATGGAGGACGACGCGAACGTGGCGTTTCCGAACGCGATGGTCTTCGACCTCTTCAATGACAGGATCCCCGAGACGGCGCTGGTCGTGGGCCAGCACGTGGACGTACATTTCGGTATTCGCACTCGCGAATATAATGGCAAGGTGTTTAATGACGTGAACGTGGTTCGCGTGAAAATTGAAAACTGAGTCGAAGGTGAGCGAAGGGAAGTATCCGGATTTTATTGAGCTCAAACTACACTTCGCTTTCCGAAGCTCACAAATTCGACTAATTATGAAAAAATATATTGACATCAAAGAGGCCTCCGAGCTGTTAGACAGCATCGTCAGAGGCAAGAGAGTGGAAGGTGTGCTGTTCAAGGACAAGTACACAGGTCAGTTAACCTTCAAGGCGTACAACCGCCAGAGCCGTGCACGCCGCTGCGACCGCCTCGTGCGCCATCTGGAACACGGATGGGTGAAGGAGAGCGTGGAACGCTACAAGGTGTATGAGAGCATCCCCAAGTGCTTGGGCGTGCCGCGCGTGCTGACGACGCTGGAGCGCGAGGTGAAGGAGGCTCAGTGTGCCATCATCGACGAAGCTTTAGACTTTGAAATTTGAGGATTAGAAAATTAGAAAATTAGAGATTTAGAAAATTAGGAAATCGTAAAATCGTCAAATTTAAAGGATCGTCAAATTACATTATGAGCGTACACATTATTTATTATAAGGATGGGGCGAAGATGATGCGCCCCGTCCTGACCAGAGCCGAGTATCTGGCTCTGAGGAACAGCGGGGAGCAGCTGCACTACGTGGCGGCCATCCGCCAAGGCGACGAGAGCGTGAAGCAGCGCCTCGTGCAGATGAACTACTCGTGCCTGCCCAATGAAGACGGGGCGCTGAAGGGTTCGAAGACGGCAGCGAACACGGTGGGCATGGACATAGACCATATCCCTGAGGGGCAGCTGCAGACGGTGCGCGAAAGCATCCTCGCGAAGCGGGAGGAGCTGGGGCTGCTGATGTTGGAGCTGAGCGCACGCGGCGGGGGCTATCACCTGGTTTTTAAGCGTCGCCCTGAACTCTCGCAGGAAGAGAACCTGCGCTGGGCAAGCGACCTGCTGGGCGTGGACTACGACAAGGGCGCGAAGGACATCACAAGGGTGTTCTTTACGACGACAAGTAATAAAGAAGACCTCATCTACTTGGAAGATGAGATCTTTAAGGACTCTCCCCCCGCCCTCCCTGTCAGGGAGGGAGCGGTCACTTGTCAAGAAGAGATTTCTACCACTCAAACACATTCTGCTCCCTCCCTGACAGGGAGGGCGGGGGGTGAGTCCAGTTCGGGGGGTGGGTCTTCTTTATCCTTCAAAGGCATCCCTTACTCCACGATCATTGCGGAATGGTTTCGCAGGACAGGCGGTGAACCTGAGGAGGGTGAGCGCAACGTGAAGCTGCACAAGCTGGCGGTGAACCTGCGCGCTATCTGCGACAACCGCAAGGAGGTGTTGATGCAAATCATGCCGCGCTACGGCCTCAGCGAGCAGGAACTGCAGAGCATCGTGGACAGCGCCTGCAAAGAGGGCCCCAAAGGCATCAGCAAGCTGATGGATCAGATAGTGAGAGAGCCCCCCCTGTCGTCCCCCGAGGGGGACACGATAGATGAGGAGACGGGCGTAAAGCTCCGTATCAAGGCACTGCCCATCGGCCTGAAGGAGAGCCTGACGGGCGTTCCTGCCACGATGCAGATGCCTGTGCTGACGGCACTCATGCCGCTGCTGATGACGTATGCCGACGGCGTGGAAGTGGAGTACTGCGACGGCAAGCACCAACGCTTAGGCGCGATGGCCATCATCGTAGGAGAACAGGCCAGCGGCAAGAGTGTCTGCAAGGATATCGCCGACCTGTGGCTGCGCCCCATCCGCCGCGAGGACGAGGAGGCACGCCGCCGTGAGGACGAATGGCGCGAACGCCGCAAGGGACGCAAAGCCAACGAGAAGGCGCCTGAAGACCCGAAGGTGCTGGTGAGGGAAGTGCCCGTGACCATCTCCTGCTCCACGCTGTTGCGACGGATGAAGAACGCCCAGGAGCACACCCTCTACAGCTTCGGCGAGGAGCTGGACACGCTGCGCAAGAGCAATGGTGCCGGCTCATGGGCTGCCAAATACGACATCTACCGCATGGCCTTCGACCACGGTATATGGGGGCAGGACTACAACTCGGACCAGGCAGAGTCGGGCATGGTGCGCGTGGCCTACAACTGGAGCATCCTCGGCACCTACGGCGCTTTCAGGAAGTGTTTCACACGCGACAATATTGAGAACGGACTTTCCTCGCGCGTGATGGTGGCGGAAATGCCCAGCGGGCTGTTCGCCGAGATGCCTAAGTACTGCGCCCTGCCGCCACAGGCAGAGGAGAACGTGGAACGGGCTGTGGAGCTGCTGCGCGCGGCAAATGGATTCATCGACACCCCACGCCTGCGCCGCGCTATGGCGACATGGGTGGAGGAGAAGCGTCTGGAGGCTGCACGCGACCTGGACCGCGTGAAGGACATCTACCGCAAGCGTGCCGCCGTCATCGGATTCCGTTGCGGAGTGGTGCATGTGCTGCTGTCGCAACGCGAGACGAAAGCTGCCGTGGATTTTGCCCTGATGATGGCCGACTATGTGCTGGAGAAACAGATGGAGCTGTTCGGCCCTACCCTGATGCAGAACTACACCGAAGCCGCTAGCCAGAGCAGATACAACACGCGCAACAGCCGCATCTTCGACCGCCTGCCGTCCACGTTCACGCTCAGCGAACTGGCTTCATTGAAGGGCGACGGATTCGCGCCTTCAGCGATGCGCACCATCGTGTGGAGATGGTGCAAGGCGGGGTGGCTGCGCCCCACCGACGACGGTCGATGGCAGAAAACCACGCATGATGCATGAGGGCGGCCAGCGTCTCATTTGTCACAATCTCAAATGTCACAAATTGCGTTTTTCATCAATGGGCAATGAAACGGGGCCGTGTCGGTTGAACGACATTGCCCCGCTTTTCTATAGTGCTACTTTTGCTCCGAAGCCGCTCCAAGGCGCAGTATTCCGATAGGCATCCAAAGATTCGGCTGGAACGTGGAGGGTAGCAGAGCGATTAATCGCTTTCACACAAAAGAAATCACGAAGAAAAGTGCGATTAGAGAAAACTTTTTACTGAATAAGTTGTATCTTTGCGGCCGTTAAGAACGCATCATGAGACTTTTAGACCGGCAACAGTTGACTCTTCTGCTTCGCGAAAACCCTGTGTTTGAACTCATTGGGCAGGTGGCCGATGAACAGGGCGTGGAGTGTTATGTCGTGGGCGGTTATGTCCGCGACCTGTTCCTGGAACGGCCGTCCAAGGACATCGATGTGGTGTGCGTGGGCAGCGGCATAGAGCTGGCCAAGGCTGTGGCCAGGCGCCTTGGGCGCGGCGCACACGTGAGCGTCTTCAGGAACTTCGGCACGGCGCAGGTGAAAGCTTTTATTGGTGAAAGCGCCTTCTGCGCGGTGAGAGGTGAAAGCACCTGCGGTGCGGTTAGAGGTGAGAAGGGTGAGGAACTACTCACCGTTGCGAAGCAACCTTCACCGTCGCGAAGCGACTCTGACCGTTGCGAAGCAACTATCGAGCTGGAGTTTGTCGGCGCGCGCCGCGAGAGCTACAGCCACGACTCCCGCAAGCCCATTGTTGAGGACGGCACCTTGGAGGATGACCAGCAGCGGCGCGACTTCACCATCAACGCCATGGCCATCTGCCTGAACACGGCGCGCTTCGGCGAGTTGGTAGATCCCTTCGACGGTGTGTGGGACATGCAGGACCGTCTCATAGCGACACCACTGGACCCCGACGTAACCTTCTCCGACGACCCGCTGCGCATGATGCGCTGCATCCGCTTTGCCACGCAGCTGAATTTCGAGATTGAGCCCGAGACGTTCGAGGCGCTCAACCGCAACCGCGAGCGCATCAAGATCATCTCCGGCGAGCGCATCATTGACGAGCTGCAGAAAATCATGGCTTCTGACAGCCCCGCACGAGGCTTTGAGCTGTTGTTCCAATGCGGCCTCCTGGAACTCATCTTCCCCGAGCTCTACGCTCTCCAGGGTATAGACACTGTCAACGGCCGCGCCCACAAAGACAACTTCTGGCACACGCTTGAGGTGCTGACGAATGTCGTGAAGAAACAGCAGACCCAACCCCTCCCGTCAGGAAGGGGAGATAAAGAGGAGTCTGTCTGGCTGCGCTGGGCGGCGCTGCTGCACGATATCGGGAAACCGAAGTCGAAGCGTTGGGACCCGCAGCTGGGCTGGACGTTCCATAACCATAATTATATTGGCGAGAAGATGGTGCCGCAGATTTTCCGGCGCCTGAAGCTGCCGATGGACGAGCGGATGAAGTATGTGCAGAAGCTGGTGTCGCTGCACATGCGCCCCATCGCCATCGCTGACGACGAAGTGACTGACAGCGCTGTGCGACGCCTGCTGTTTGAGGCGGGCGACGACATTGACGACCTGATGCTGCTGTGCGAGGCGGACATCACCAGCAAGAACGAGCAGCGCAAGCAACGCTTCCTCGACAACTTCAAGCTCGTGCGCCAGAAGCTCATCGACCTCGAGGAACGCGACCGTATCCGCAACTTCCAGCCGCCCGTCAGCGGCGAGGAGATCATGGAGCACTTCCATCTGCCGCCCTCCCGTGAGGTGGGCACCCTCAAGACAGCCGTCAAGGACGCCATCCTCGACGGCCTCATCCCCAACGACCACGACGCCGCCCTTGCCTTCATCATCGAAAAGGCAAAAAAACTCGGCATCACCACCTAAAAAACGTTAAAGCGTTGCCTTCAACGTTAAACGAGGATAAAAGATGCGGTCGCCCATCTGCGGTCTCAGAAGAATCGGCTACATTTGTGTCCGAAATGAAAATCCGTCACACCATAGGTCTCGCCATGGCCACGCTGGCTATCTTCGCCTGCAAACCTGCCTCCAATGTTGCAGAGGTGGCCGCCCAGCAGATGCTCGCCGATGCCCGTCAACAGCTCTCCGAAAAGAACTATGACAGCGCGCGTGCCACTATCCTCGACTTGCGCAAACAACATCCCACAGCGCTACAGACGCGCCGCGCAGCCATTCTGACGCTCGACAGCGTGGAGCTTCTGGCCACCCGCGACAGCGTAGCGCACTATGAACAGATGCTTGATGCCGCCCGCGCCGACTTCAAGCAGATGCTTCCTCGCGAGAACGGGCAAACGAACCAGGCCTACTACGCACAGCAGCGCACGGTGATGGAGATGGAGCGCCACTTCGACGAGTTGTGTGCCAAAGTGAAGTTCTATCTCCGCAAGATAGATATCGACAAGCAGGACCTCTAATTTCTCGTAATCACTTGTCCTGACTAGGATCTCTGTACAATGCCGAATGTTTGTAGGCGGTATGATTGAGCCACGGCATCGGCACAGCGTTCCCCGTCGATCGCGGCACTGACGATACCGCCGGCATAGCCGGCTCCCTCGCCGCAGGGGTAGAGGCCTTCGAGGCGGATGTGGTGCAGGGTGTCAGCATCTCGCAGGATTCTCACGGGCGAAGAGGTGCGCGTCTCCACACCGATGAGGGTGGCCTCGTTGGTGAGGAAACCATGGCTCTTGCGCCCGAAGGCACGGAAGCCTTCTTGCAGGCGCTCGCTGATGAAGCGGGGCATCCAAAAGTGGAGGGGTGAGGCCACGAGGCCAGGGGCATAGCTGCTCGCGGGCAGGTCGGCGCTCAGTCTTCCGTTCACGAAGTCAGCCATGCGCTGTGCGGGGGCTGTCTGCCGGCGCCCGCCCTGCTGCCAGGCGAGATGCTCGAGATGTTCCTGAAAGAGGAGCATTTGTAATTGAGGATTGTCAACTGATGGCTGACAATGATTCTCTCCATGATCCATGGCCCATTGCCCATTGTCTATTTCCATGAGGTCCTCGGGGCGTATCTCCACGACCATGCCAGAGTTGCTCCAGCGCCCGCCTCGGTTACTGGGGCTCATGCCGTTGACGACGACCTGCTCGGGACCTGTGGCCGCAGGAACCACGAAGCCGCCCGGACACATGCAGAAACTATAGACACCACGCCCGCCGCACTGCTGTACATAGGCATATTCCGCTGCCGGAAGCCAGCGTCCGCGACCTTCGCGGCTGTGATACTGTATCTGGTCGATGAGCTGTGCAGGATGCTCTAGGCGCACGCCCACGGCGATGCCTTTGGCTTCAATCTCGATGCCGCTGTTGGCCAGCAGGCGATAGACATCGCGAGCGGAATGGCCTGTGGCGAGGATGACGGGGCCAGTGAAGGTTAATAGTTCTTCGCAGAGCAAAGCGTCGCAAGCGCCGAGCGGAGAGTTAATAGTTCTTGAAGGGTCAAGCGTCCCGTTGGGCCGAGCGGAGAGTCCTTCGCCGGTCAAAGAACTTTGTGCCTCGATGCCGATGACGCGGTTACCCTCGATGATGAGACGGGTCATGCGGGTCTGGAAATGCACTTCGCCGCCGCAGCGGAGAATGGTGTTGCGTATGTTCTCGATGACGCGCGGCAGGCGGTCGGTGCCGATGTGGGGGTGGGCATCAATGAGGATGTTGGTGGAGGCCCCATGCTGGCAGAACACGTTCAGGATCTTCTCCACTGAGCCACGTTTCTTGGAGCGCGTGTAGAGCTTGCCGTCGGAGTAGGCTCCTGCGCCGCCTTCGCCGAAGCTGTAGTTGCTTTCGGGGTTGACACTGTGCTCGCGGGCAATTCGTGCCAAATCGAGTTTGCGCGCGTGAACATCCTTGCCGCGTTCAACGACGATGGGGCGCAACCCTAGTTCTATCAAGCGCAGTGCTGCGAACAGGCCACCTGGGCCCGCGCCCACGACAATCACCTGCGGACACCCTGAAACATCGCGGTACTCCACCTGTGGGAATGCTGCCGTGGGCTCCTCGTTCAGCCACGCACGCACCGTGAGATTCACCATCACCTGTCGCTGGCGCGCATCGATGCTGCGGCGAATCACCCGTAGGTCACGTAACTCTTGTGCACCAGATCCCAGTTCCTGAAGCACCAGCTCACGAATGCTGGCATCGGTGGCTGCAACACGCGGCAGCACGCGTAATTGTATGTCTTGAACCATAGAAAACACGATTTTGCGACAAAGGTATGTAAAAACTCACACTTTTTTCACATAAGCTAAAAAAAATCACTACTTTTGCACTCGAAAAGTAGTATGAAACTAATGAAACGTTTCCTCATGTGGGCAGGTATAGCGGTGGCAATCCCCTTCGGGCTGCTGCTCCTGGTCGCAATACTTCTATATATCCCCCCCGTACAGGACTTCGCAGTGCGGAAGGCTACGGCTTATGCCTCTGAGATCACTGGCCTGGACATACGCATCGGGCGACTGCGTCTCCAGCCGATTGCGGACCTGCGCCTGCAGGACTTCATGGTGCTCGACACCGATGGGGACACGGTAGTGGCAGCGCGCCAGGCTGTCGTGGATCTGGCGTTCACGCGCATCTTAAACGGCAGCATCAACGTGGAAGAGCTGAGCCTCCATGACGTAGCTCTCGACACCAAGGACATGATAGCCGTTGCAGGCATCCGCGGGCGCCTCGACTTGCTTACACTCAAGGACGACGTTGAACTTGCTGACCAGAAGGTGAACATGGATCATCTGCTTGCCAGAGGGCTGAACATAGACATTGAGATGCGCGACACGACCGTAGTGGACACCACCGAGAGCGCACCCTTGGAGTGGGTGATTGGACTTGCTGAAGCACACATCGAGGATGCTCGCATACGATTTGCCATGCCTGGCGACTCGGCCATGGTGGCGCGCGCGGCGGTGGAGCATTTTTCAGCGCAAGACATACAGCTGGACCTTGGGAGTCAGCTTTATCAGGTTGGCGAGGCACGTTTGCAGGCAGAGCGTGCTGCGCTGTGGATGGCAGGCGATGCCGTGCGGGACGCTTTGCCCATGCGCGCAGACTCGCTGCTACTCACGGCCAAGAACATCGCTTTCGACGGCGAAAGGGCCCACTTGGCACTGCCGTCGATGGCGCTCACGCTGCCCGGCTCCAAGGTAAACGCTGCCGCCGACATCGATTTCCGTGCGCTGGAAGCCGGACAGGGTGGGGGATTGGATGTTAGCTTGCGGACAACACTGGCCAAGGCCGACCTTCTGCGTGCAGCGGGAGATATGCTACCCGCCTCATTCGCTAAGGCCTATCCCGACCGGTTGCTGCACGTCAGCGTGGCGTTGGCAGGGAATGTAGATCATCTGATCCTTACCCAGGCCGAGGCGAACCTGCCTGGCAGCATTCATGCTGACGCGCGCGGCTCTTTGGAACAGCTGATGGATTCGCTGGCCCGTGGCGGTGACATCCTATATAATATTCAGACACGGGATATCGCATGGGTGCGCGGCATGGCCGATGGAGCCCTGGACGGAATCCTGTTGCCGCCGATGCAGTTGGGCGGTAAGGCTACGGTTCACGGCTCACGCATAGCTACCCAGAGTCATCTGCGCGAGGACAGGGGAATCGCCAACCTCGACGTTCAGCTGGACATCAGTGACCCCATGACCTACGATGCACGCCTGCAACTGCAGCGCCTGCAACTGACACATTTCATGCCCGGTTTGCCGCTGGGTCCGCTTTCCGCCACCGCTTCGGCACGCGGCGTAGGAACTGATTTCTTCAGCCGTGCCACACGTCTGGAGGCAGAGGCGCTCGTGCAGGAACTCACCTATGACAGTCTCCAACTCCATGGGACGGCCATGCAGGCGCTGCTGCGCGACGGCAAGGGAACGGCACGCCTGAGCATCGACAATCCGATTCTGATAGCTCAGGCCGACGTGAGTACTATGCTTACCAACAGTTTCCGCGATGCACTCTGCCACCTCACCTTTGGCCTCGACCTCTCACGTGCCGACCTGCAGGCGCTTGGATTGGTGGAACAGCCCGTCAAAGCATCCATGTGCCTGCACATGGACGGAAGTACTAACCTGAAAGACCGCCACCGCATCGAGGGATTCATCAACGATATCGTGCTGATGCATCAGGACTCCGTCTTCCGACCGGAGGACGTGGGGCTGGAAGCCTATCTGGCCTCTGACACCACTTATGCCACATTGAACAGCGGAGATATGAGCCTGCGCCTGAGAGGGCACACCGGCTACGACCGCCTGGCCGGACAGCTGGGCCACTTCATGGATGAACTCAACCGGCAGATGGAGGAGCGCCGCTTCGATGAGGAGGCACTGACGAAGCGCCTGCCGCAGATTGATATGCGCCTGCAGATGGGCGAACAGAACATCGTCCACGACTTCCTCTCGGCTATGGGCTACGGCTTTGAGGACATTCGCATGGGCATCAATCTCGACCCGCTCATCGGCATCAATGGAGGAGGACATATCTACAAGTTTGCCCTGCCGGGGATGCAACTCGACACGATTCAGGCTCATCTCTATCAGGATTCCACCAGTGTGAGAATGGATGCACGCGTCCACAACGGGCGGCGTAACCCACATTTCACCTTTGACAGCCGCCTCAATGCCAGCATTGACCGCGATGGCGTTGCCAGTGCCAACCTTGTCTATTTCGACGACAAGGGGCGCAAGGGCGTTGACATGGGCTTGCAAGGACGTGTGGCCAACGACACCTTGCGGCTCCACCTGACACCGCTCTCTCCCATGCTTGCCTACCGCAGTTTCCGGCTCAATGCCGACAACTATATCATGCTCACCAAAGGCAACCGCATTGACGCAGATATCAATCTCGTGGCCGACGACGGCACGGGATTGAAGATCTACTCTTCGCCCAACAGCGAGGCGCTGCAAGACCTCTCCGTGGCCATCTCCCATTTCAACTTGGGAGAGTTGTCGAGCGTAGTACCTTATATGCCGCGTTTAGGTGGCTTCCTCGAGGGTGATGCCCACCTCATCCAGAAGGGCGAAGCCATAAGCGTCTCCACAGACCTCAGCATCGATAACCTGCGCTATGAGCAGGCAACGCTCGGACCCGTGGGCCTTGAGGCCGTCTATCTCCCCAATGCCGACGGGACCCATTTCATCGATGGAAACCTGTTGCAGATGGGCGTTCCCGTGGCGGCCTTCCGCGGTTCCTACACGCCCAACGAAACCGATGGCGTCATCGACGTGGATGCAGAACTGAACCGATTGCCCTTTGCGCTGGCCAACGGCTTCATCCCCGACAACATGGCGCGTCTCGAAGGCGTGGCCATCGGCAATATTCACGTGGGCGGGAGCACGTCCAAGCCCTCGGTTGACGGACTCCTGACCACTTCTGGCTTGAAGATCCTCTCCGACCCGTACAGTCTCAATCTGAGGGTAGAGGATGACACCATCACCATCCGTAATAGCCAACTCAACCTCGACCGCATCAACATCTATTCCACAGGCGCTACGCCTTTCACGATGGACGGCACCATCAACTTTTCCGACACCGAGCGCATCACCGTCAACACCACGATGGCGGCACATAACTTCGAACTCATCAATGCCCCCAAGTCACCAAAAGCCATTGCCTATGGTAAGGTGTTTGTGGATTTCAGTGCCATGCTCCGGGGCACACTTGACGACTTGAACATCAAGGGTAAGCTCGGCGTACTGGGCAGCACAGATGTCACCTATCTGCTCACCGATTCACCGCTCACTACTACCGACCACCTCTCGGAGCTCGTGGAGTTCGTGGATTTCACCGACACGCTCTATGTGGCCCCCGCTGCTACCGCAAATCCGCAGCACCTGAACATCTCCATGAGCGTCAATATTGCCGATGCGGCTGTGGCGCACTGCCTCCTGAGCCCCGATGGCTCCAGCTATGTGGATGTAGAGGGCGGCGGAGACCTGTTGATGACATATTCGCCGGATAAAGACCTGCAGCTGAACGGACGCTACACCATCAACCGAGGTATGATGAAGTACACCATGATGGTTATCCCCCTCAAGGAGTTCGTTATCAAGAGTGGCAGCTACGTGGAGTTCCGGGGACCGCTGATGAACCCGTCGCTCAACTTGTCGGCCAGTGAGCGTGTGCGCACTACCATCACCGAGAACGAGCAGCCGCGAAGCGTCAACTTCGACGTGGGTATGAACATCACACGCACTCTGCAGGACCTCGGGCTCGAGTTTACCCTGGAAGCGCCCGAAGACTCCTACATACAGAATGAACTGAGCACCATGAGCCCTGAGCAGCGTGGGCGTCTGGCTGTGACGATGCTGGCCACGGGTATGTACATCAACGATGCCGGTTCGCTGACAGGAGGCGGCGTCACAGGGCAGAACGCCCTCAACTCGTTCCTCCAGAGTCAGATTTCGAACATCACCAACAAAGCGCTCAAGAGCGTCGATATCAGTATGGGCGTAGAACAGGGAACCAATGCGGCCACGGGCGCCACCACCACTGACTACAGCTTCCGATTTGCCAAGCGCTTCTGGGGCAACCGCATCAGCGTCATCGTGGGCGGAAAGGTCAGCACCGGCGAGAATGCCACCAACACGGGGCAGAGCATGATTGACAATATCAGCATCGAGTACCGCCTCGATCAGGGCGGCAGCCGCTATGTCAACGTGTTCTACGACAAGAACTACGAGAGCCTCCTCGACGGCGAAATCACGGAGATGGGCGCCGGCTTGGTGCTTCGTCGCAAGACCGAGCGCGTCGGTGACTTGTTCCTCTTTAGAAAGAAGAAATGATATGTTTTTAAACAAGAGACATATAACAGCGAACCTTCGAGGGTCTTCATTTCCCGCCTTCAGGTGGAGTGGCCGTGCAGCCATTCTGCTCCTCGCGCTTTTTCTTGCATCGTGCTCCTCGCAGCTGCATCTGGGTGAGGGAGAGCAACTCTATACGGGCATCAGTGAGATTGCCTATGGCCATCGTGCCGAGGGCAGGAAAGGGCGTACGGCGAGGGATTCCACAGGTGTTATCACCGCTATGGCTGATGCTTACAAGATGGTGGACGGTCTCTTTAGCGGACAGATGGATGCCAAGCAGATTCGTGAGACGATACGCCATAGCGAACAGCTTACACGCGACCAGCGCGACTCGCTCCTGCGCGAGGCAGAACTGCTTAGCGAGGCTACCGCTACTGTGCGCGAGGAGGTGGATGCGGCATTGGCCTACGCCCCCAATGGAGCCATATTCGGAAGCTCCACCACGCGGTGGCCGTTCAGTATCGGTCTCGGAATACACAACCGCTATGCTGACTCACATACCAAGTTCGGACGATGGATGCTCAACACCTTCGCCTCCACGCCACGCACCATCACGATGGCCAACCCGCGTCTGCGCACACAGGTGGCACAGCAGACGCTGCGCAACTATGGATTCTTTCATGGCAGTGCCGCTTATGAGGTCTTCACCGACGAGCGTGACTCGCTGCAGGCTTCTATCGGATACTCTATCTACCCCGGCCCCCTCTTCAGGCTCGGAAACATCGAATACCAGAATTTCACAGGGCTCACCGACAGCATCATCCGCCGGACAATGCCCGAGACAACGCTTCATACGGGCGAAGGATTCAGCATCATCAATCTCGACGCCGAGCGTACACGCTTGAGCGGGCACTTCCGCAACAATGGCTACTATTTCTTCCGTCCCGAGTTTATTGCCTTTCGCGCTGATACGTTGCAGACGCCGCAAACCGTACACTTGCAGGTGAGACCGCGTGCCGACATGCCAGCACAGGCACGCAACCAGTTCTATATGGGAAAGACCACCGTCACCGTGTTTCCCTACGCTGCACGGGAGGTCAACGACAGCTTAACCGACCACGACTTCACCTACTATTGGGCGTATAAGCATCAGTCACGGCGCCAGCCCATACGCCTGGCCGCCATCCGCCACAACTTGTTCTACAAGCGCGGCTCGCTCTACCGCCAGAGACTCCATGAATTGATTCAGGACAAACTCGCGGGCATGGGCGTCTTCTCCAATGTGCAGATGACTTATGTGCCGCGTGACACCTCGGCCACCTGCGACACGCTCGATGTCAACATCTTTGCCATTCTCGACAAGCCCTGGGACAGCGAGTTCGAAGCCAAGGTGACCAACAAGAGCAACGGACTCCTCGGGCCGGGTCTTTCCTACGGCATGACCAAGCGCAATGCTTTCCGTGGTGCCGAGACGGTCAACTTCAAGATTTATGGCAGCTATGAATGGCAGACTGGCGCTACGGTGCTCGAAGCAGAGTCCGACCGCAGCCTCCTCAACTCCTATGAGCTCGGGGCTTCCACCACGCTCACCTATCCTCGCATCCAGTTCTTCGGATTGGCTGATGCGCTCAACCGCCGTGCCGAGGCAACGACAAACTATAAACTTGATGTCAACTGGCTCAATCGTTCCGGTTATTTCCAGATGGTGAGCATGGGCACGCGCGTCACCTACACTTACCGACGCTCGCGACGCTTCCGCCATGAGCTGACACCTTTCCGCCTCGACTACACGATGCTCGCGCACCGCTCGGCCCGCTTCGACGAAATCCTAAATACCAATCAGGCTCTTTACGTCTCTATGCGCGACCAGCTCGTGCCGTCCATGGCCTATTCGCTCACCTATCAGCGACGCTGGCGCGACGGGCATCAACGCACAATCATCCTGGGCACCAAGCAAGCAGGTAATATCACGAACACGCTTTATTCGTTAGCCGGTGAGGGACGCCAAGAACGCAATAAGAAGCTCTTCAATGTGCCTTTTGCACAGTTCTTCAAGCTTACGGGAGAGTGGCGCGAGACATTCCAGCTGACACCGCGTTCGGCGATTGCCACACGCCTCTTTGCAGGAGCTGTCTGGAGTTATGGAAACAGCACCATGGCGCCCTATGCAGACCTCTTCAATGTCGGCGGCGCCAACAGCATCCGCGCTTTTGCCGTACGCTCCATAGGCCCTGGACGCTATCATCCCGCTAACACCAGCTGGAGCTATGTGGATCAGGTGGGCGACCTCAAGCTGGAGGCCAACGTGGAGTACCGCTTCCCGCTCGTCGGCGGCCTGGATGGAGCCGTCTTTCTTGATGTGGGTAATGTATGGCTCATGCAACCCGATGAGGCTCGTCCCGGTGGTGCTATCGATGCCAAGCGCTTTGCCGAGGATCTGGCGCTGGGCACTGGCCTCGGCTTCCGCTATGATCTGGACTTCCTTGTCCTCCGCTTCGATATAGGTGTGGGTATTCATGCGCCATACGACACGGGGCGCAAGGGATATTACAACATGCGGCGCTTCTGGGACAGCCTCGGCTTCCACATAGCCGTAGGTTATCCTTTCTAAGCTCCCTTAAAAGTTTTGTTTTAGGCAGAGACTGCCATCAAGTCGCTCATGATGTCATCGGAGATCATGAGCGATTGTTCTGTCAGGCGCAGGCAACCGTCTGTCAGTTTCAGGCGCCCTTGGCGCAGATGCGTTTGAGCTTGGCTCAATAGTTCTTGAAGGCGTGCCTCTCCGAACCGCTCCTTCAAGTGTGCAAGGTTGATGCCTCTGCTTGTGCGCAATCCGCACATCACAGCTTCGTCATAGAGCTCTGCTGTGCTCAGCTGCTCAAAATCAGCCAACTGTTCATCGGTCATGGGATTAACGCCTTCATGAGTCATCAGTTGCAGATAACGGCTCAGGTCTGGGCGGTTGGCTCGTCGCGTGCGGACACCGTCGTAGCTGTGGGCTCCGGGACCGAAGCCGGCGTAGGGACTGCCTGTCCAGTAGCTGCTGTTGTGGTGGGAGTAGAAATGCGGCAGGGCGAAGTTAGAGATCTCATAGTGCTCGAAGCCTGCTTTGCGGGCGCATTGGCACAGACGTTCGAACATCGCCACTTCCAGCTCGTCGCTGGCCTCTTGAATTTTCCCTGCCTCTCGCCAGCGGCTCAGCAGCGTGCCCTCCTCGTAGCTTAGCGCATAGGCTGACAGATGCTGGATTCCTAAAGCGAAAGCCTGCTGGAGATCATGCTCCCATGTCTCCATTGTCTGCCCTGGAAGGCCGTAGATGAGGTCGATGCTGATATTGCCTATGCCTGCTGCCTGCAACTTCTTTACCGCTGCTATTGCGGTGGTGCTGTCGTGTCGCCGGCGGAGCAGGCGCAGCAGTTTGTCGTTGAAGGTCTGGACACCTAAAGAAATTCTGTTGATGCGGCTCAAAGTGGCCACATCAACAGAATCGTCTGGATTCATTTCCAGCGTGATTTCAGCATCCTCGGCTACATCATAATGGATACAGATAGTGTCTATTATCCGCTGAAGTAGTGAAGAGGGCAGGAGCGAAGGTGTTCCCCCGCCGAAATAGATGGTTCCTACGTGCTCGTTCGCAAGCTCTGCCTGCCGTCCTTTGAGTTCGCAGCACAGAGCATCCGTGTAGGCTGCCATCTCCTCCTCTCTCGTGGTGGAGTAGAAGTCGCAGTAGATGCAGCGGGAGCGGCAGAACGGGACGTGTACGTAGATACCAGCCAACTTTTTATTTCTCCTTCCGGTCGTCGATGTTGTCGCCCTCGGTGGGAGCCATCTTCGAGAAGTCGTCGAGGCCGGCGCCGATGAGGATGTCATACCACTGGATGAGTTTCTTCACGTCAGAGGGGTGCACGCGGTCGCGGTCGAAGTTGGGAAGGATTTCTGCGAAATAGTCGAAGAGCTGTTCCTTGGAAGCCTTCTTGCAGTCGAGGCTGCACACGGCACCCTTCTCCTTCTCTTTCATGCTGGTCAGGATGTCAGCCAAGGGCACCTCTTCGGTGTCAGAATACATGGCGATATCGGCCAGGGAGATGACGCGGTCGGTGGCGAAGGCGGGCATACGATGGTGCTTATCATCGATACTTTCCACGATGAGGCTGCGGTTGCCGCGTGAAACCAGTTTATAGAGGCCTGGCTTGCCTGCGATAGCTAAAATTGTCTCAAGCATGATGTTTTTGTTGTATGATTGTTGATGTATAATGTTTCAGTTGTTCGGTAATGTCTCTGCCGTCGTTCTCGATGATGAAGTCGGCTGCCTGTCGTCGCTCTTCATCGCTCAACTGTCGAGCCATGCGGGCGCGAACCTGCTGCTCGGTGGCTCCGTCGCGTTGCATGACGCGTTGCAGACGTAAGGAAAGAGGCGCTTCCACGACGATAATCTTCTCAGCCAGGTCTGTGAAGCCGGCTTCCACAAGGATGGCGCTTTCGATAGCTACGGCAGGCGCTCCTGCCTGTTCCTGCTCGGCTGCCCATCGCTTGAAGTCGGCTCTGACAGCAGGATGAACGATAGCGTTCACGGCCTTCTGATGCTCTTCGTTGGTGAAGAGGTAGGCTGCCATAAGCGGCTTGTTGAGCTCTCCGTCTGGCAGATAGGCTTCGGTGCCCACCAGCGCCCTCAGCTGTTGCTGAATAGCCGGCGAGGCGGTCATGAGGCGTTTGGCTTCGCGGTCGCAGTCATATACGGGAATCCCGCATTCTGCTGTCAGCAGGCGTGATACATAACTCTTGCCTGCTCCAATTCCGCCTGTGAGACCGATTCTCATTCGTTGTCTGACTGCTCGATGAGGAATTGTACCCGGTCGGGAGATATCTTCACCTGGCTGACACCTTCGGGGATGGAGCGTAGCTGTAGCGTCAGCAGGGAGTCTTTTTGCGCTATCAGATCCTCATAGGTGGCTGTGAGGACAAAGTTGTCGGCTGTGATGCTCTTGTAGTTGCGGGAACCCACGCAGAATGACACGGTGACTGTGGGAGGGAATGTGCGCAGCACATAGCCGCCGGGGAAGTTTGTCCCCACGACGGGAACCTTGACTTGCTTGTCCACCAGAAAATCCACCTCTGCCGTGACCAACACCTCAACAGGCTTGGTTTTGATGCCTCGCTGGGTAGCTATGGGAATCATGCGTGTTGTGCTCTCCGTGAGGTCGAGCAGGTTCGTGGCTGCGGTGGAGACGCTGTGCAGCGAGTCGAGCATCGCGGCACTTCCCCACACAGTGACGGTGTCGGGATTGAGTTTCACTCCGGCCAGATAGTGCAGCGGGTCGGTGACGATGTGTCCGCGGAAGGTCACGGGAACGCGCTTCTCGATGCCGCGCGTGTAGTAGTAATCCAATGTGTCGGGGCGGATGGCTATGATGCGCGTCGAAGGGAGCAGCTTGGGCAGAATCAGCTTCTGCACCTCGGAGTGGCTGAGCAGCACATGGTCGTCGCCTATGCCGCGGTCGTGGCTCGCAAAAGGCAGTTCCACCACGCGTTCGGAACGGTTGAAATAGTAGTTCAGCAGCGAGGACCCGCGATCCTTGACCCTCACGGAAATTTCCGACGGAGGTTCCGTGGTGACGACCACGCCCACAGGGATGTCTGTCAGCGTCAGAGGAATGTGCACTTCCATCTCATATTCCTCATGCAGCGTCTGCATCAGCCAGAAGGTAGCTGACACGGCCAGGAAAAATAAAAACACCAGGAGCTCCCTGCTTTTCTTGCTGAGCAGGAAGGTTTTGATGCTCTCGCTGATGAAATGGAGGCGTTCGCGATCCATAAGCTGGGGAGGTGCTTACTTGGCGTAGTTCTCCGTGGCTGCTGCTGAAGCGAAGACGGAGTTGCGATCGACGCGCAGACGGACACCGTTTGCCACCTCGATGATGAGGATGTTGTTCACATCGTCAATGTCGCGAACGATGCCGTAGATGCCGCCGGCGGTCACCACTTCCTGCCCCTTCTCGATGCTCTTGCGGAAGTTCTGTATTTCCTTCTGTTTCTTCTGTTGCGGACGAATCATGAAGAAATACATGATGGCGAACATGGCCACCAGCATCAGGATCATGCCCATGCCGCCGTCGCCTTGAGTTGCTTGCAATAAAGTCATAAGTGTTTGAATATTATTTTGTTATATTTGTTACTTCTCACTCTTCTCTCCCTGCGAGAGCGTCTTCTTCAGCTTCCCTTCCTCTATGAGTCGGCGGGCAATCGTGTCGAGTGTGCCGTTGATATAGCCGCCGCTGCGGGGAGTGGAATAGAATTTGGCTATATCCACATATTCGTTGATGGTCACCACGAGAGGTATCTGCGGGAACGTCATCATCTCCGCCAGCGCTGTCTGCAGGATGACGAGATCCATGAGGGCCACACGCTCCAATTCCCAGTTATGCAGCGATTGCGTAATCATCATGCGATAGTTGTCGGCGCCCAAGAGCGAAGCGCGGAACAGCCGGCGGGCAAACTCCTTGTCGTCCTCGTCGCGATATTCGGGCAAGAGTTGTTGATTGGCGCCGTTCTTCTTCTCAAAACGCTTGATGCTCTTGAGTACAAACGTGTCCACGATAAAGCGGTCGTCGTTCCAATAGACACTCTTCTCCTCAAGCAACTGATCCAAATCATCGTTATCGACAAGCAGTTCCTTGTACAGCTTGCGCCACAGCTCGCGGTCTTCATCGTAGGTGGGGGGAGTCGTCTTCTGCATCCATTCCTTATAGATGTCGCTCTCAATCACCAGTTTGTACATCCGACGGACAAAATCTTCCTCGTCGGCCCACGTTTTCTTCTGACTCTCGATGAAATCCGTGAGCTGGTGGTTCACGCGCAACTGAGCAATAAACTGGTTGTTCACGAAGCGTGCGTCAGGCATCTCGCTCTCGCCCAGACGCTGTGCACGTTGCGTAGCGGTAATCAATGCACGCTCCGCCATGCGGGTAATCTCCACCATCAGCTCCAGCATATACAGATACAGGTCGTATGCCTTGGAGAGACTGAAGAACAATTCTTTCTCAGCAGCGTCTAACTTGTTGTTACCGTTTTGGTAATACGCATAGGTCATCTGTACGACCTTCAGGCGGATGAGTTCTCTATTTATCATAATGATCGACTGCTATCAATGTTTTAGCGTGCAAAAGTACATATTATAAGGCAAAAAATAGCCTTCACCGCCATTTTTTTTCAATATTTTTATGGTGTTTGGCAATTTATACGTACTTTTGGCACTTGAAATCCTATAATCATTAGTATTCAAAACATGAAAGAAAATCAGAACACGTTCGGGCATGGGGAGAAAGACATCCTCTTTTCACGTGCCGTGAAAGCAGGAAAGCGCATTTATTATGTGGATGTCAAGCAGAATAGCCGTGGGGATATGTATCTCTCGCTTACAGAGAGCAAGAAGATTGTCAGCGGTGACCCTGACATGCCTCAGTTCAACTTTGAGAAGCACAAGATTTTCGTCTATCCCGAGGATTTTGAGAAGTTCACCACCAGCCTTGCCGATGCCATGAAGTTCATCAACGAGCAGCAAGGTCCCGTGGAACAGCGCCCCGAATACGATCGCACCGATATCAAGCTCGACGAGCTTGAGTTCTAAGGTGCAGGTCTTCATGGCAGAAGATGCAGGTCTTCAGGCCTGAAGACCTATATCTTCAAGCCGTAAGACCCGCATCTTCATACCGTAAGATATAAATCCTCTGCCCATAAGGTTTAATCCTTCTGCCGATAAGGTTTAAATCTTCTCGCCATAAGGATTCATCCTTCACCCTCTAAGATTTTTGTCTTCCGAAAGACATCAACAAAAAGCCCCGCTCAAACGAGCGGGGCAATTTATTGATGGGATGATGGTGTGGATTATTCTGCCATATCTCTCAGGCGAACGATGAGTGTGACGTCATAAGTCTTCTTATCATTGCTCTCAATATCCTTTCTGAACTGAACCCAGCATTCTCCTTTGAAGTTTCCTGTCTGGTACAGAATGGAAGCCTCGTTAGGAATGAATTGGTTGTCCTCGGTGTTGTTGGATTGCTTCTTGCTCCAGGTGGTATTGATGTATCTGGGGTTAGCACCTGCATCTTTGTTCTTCCAACTCCAATTAGCTACATAGCTGTTTTTTTCTTCGTTGAACTTGATAGTCATATCACCAGCATTGTTAAAGCTTACTGCTGTCATCAGGTAACCATCGCCGAATTCCTCGTCAATGGTACAGTTTTCGTCTGCAGCAGCTTTTTTCACAGCTTCAAAGCTACATTCATTGACAGCTTTGAATTTACTGGTGTCATAGGCTTTACCTTTTTCTAAAACAAGTATGCGTATGCCGATAGGACGCCATGTGCGGCACAGTTTGTCAGTATCATCACTTTGTTCGACGGTTTTAGCTTTATCAGCTTCAACATCGCTGACTTGCATGTCGGCATCTTCTGTCTTCACTGGCTCAATCTTGATGTAATATTTTCCATTAGAGCTTGTGATAGTCACCGTTCCCCATTTGGCTCCACCAACATAGATGGTATATACGTTGCCGGCTTTCACGTAGTCACCGAAGAGATAATCAAATTCTTCTTGTCCTTCAGTGCGTGTGAAAGCCTTTACGAGGCTTTGTTTCTTCGGGAACTTCATGGCGATAGTCTTGTTAGCATCTAAGCTCACAGAGGCATAGCCTTCATAAGTATTGTTGTTTATGGGAAAGACGTATTTACCCTGAGCGGCTTTGTTCTTAGGGGTTTGATACGTATATGGAGTAGTGTCATTGTTTACTCCATCGTCATCGCTGCTGCTGCACGCAGTAAAGCTGAGAGGCAGAGCTACTACCATCAGAGCCCAGAAAATTTTGTTCAGTTTCATAGTTTACTTTATTTTTAAGGGTTAAAAATGAAATCAATTTGAGATTAGAAAATACGACCTGTGATACGGATGTTCAGGACAGGCCATACTTTAACCTTTTCGATGATGTCGAAAGCATCTTTGATGTCTTCCTGATCCTTCTCTTTCTCCACAATGCTATAGAAGTCTTCAGCTTCAATGTCCATCCAGCCAGTGCCTTCAGGTGAATAGGCTTGTACCTTCGGAGTTCCATGGAACTGCACGCCGAGGTCTGCTGCGACAGCTATGCGCTTGCCAGCCTTGGGAACAGCACGACCGATACCGATACCGATGTATGGCTTGACGCTGTTGTACTTCATGCGAAGTTTGATAATACCGTTCTCATCAGGGTCAATGGCATAACCGATGGGGTTGCGGTCCGCAGGTGGAACAATACCACCATCGATGGGTACATTGGGATCTTCCTTCAAGTCAACAGTCAAGAATTCGCTGTTACCGAAGAACAGACCTGCGGTAATGTGGAAAGATGACTTCGAACCAAAAGGATAACCGTCAATGAGGATCTTACCATCGACTTTCTTGAATGTGGCATCCAGACCTAACTTACCATCTTTGTTGTGGCGTTTATAGTTAATGTCGCTAAGGCTGTAAGAGATGTTCGGGAAGAAGCTGATACCCGCACGAACACCTGCCCATTGTGTAGCAGTCGTGGAGACTTCGATGCCGATACCGTCAAGACCCAACGAAACACTAGCACCAAGATGGTTGAAGAGCATGTTGTCATCTACGTACTGTGCCTTCGCGCTGCTGGTAATCATCAGCAACAGAACGATGCAAGAGGAGATTTTTTTCATAGGAAGAGAAGTGTTAATGATTAAAAAAATTAATACTTATAGGCGCAAAGGTATGTTAAAATGAGTTTCACTCCAAACAATTCATCGTTTTTTTTCCTTTTTCCGCCCAAAAACCGCCGTGTCCGTGTGTTTTTCTCACTTTTTAACCGTATCTTTGCGCACAAAATAACCACCAGACACATAAATATCTCATATATAATGGCTATATTCTTTTTCAGGACTCCGCAGCAGTCCATTATCGCCACTCAGGCAGGCCGTCAGCTCACCGCTGAGGATATTCAGAAACTTTGCTGGCTCTACGGCGATGCCACGTTCTTGGAAGTCCAGGCAATCGACGGGCGGTTCGTAGGACCTCGTCGCGAGATGATAACCCCTTGGAGCACCAACGCTGTGGAAATCACCCAGAACATGGCCATTCAGGGTATCCAGAGAATAGAGGAATATTGGCCCCTCTCTAACTCTCCCCGTGGGGGAGAGGATTACGATCCTATGCTTCAGCGCCTGTACGACGGGCTCGACCAGAATATTTTCACGGTGGATATTGAGCCGGCTCCTATTCTGACGATTGAGAATCTGGAGGAGTACAACGAGCAGGAAGGCTTGGCGCTCTCGCCCGAGGAAATAGAATACCTGCACAAGGTGGAGGGGCAGCTCGGACGCAAGCTCACGGACAGCGAGGTGTTTGGCTTCGCTCAGATCAACAGCGAGCACTGCCGCCACAAGATCTTCGGCGGCACGTTCATCATCGACGGCAAGGAGATGCCCAGCAGCCTTTTCCAGATGATTAAGCGCACGACGCAGGAGAACCCCCACAAGATCATCTCTGCTTATAAAGATAATGTGGCTTTTGCTGAGGGGCCTGTCGTGGAGCAGTTCGCTCCTGCCGACCACTCCACCAGCGACTGGTTCCGCGTGAAGGAGATTGAGAGTGTCATCAGCATTAAGGCCGAGACACACAACTTCCCTACGACGGTGGAACCTTTCAACGGAGCCTCCACAGGCACGGGCGGAGAAATCCGTGACCGCATGGGCGGTGGCGTCGGTTCATGGCCTATTGCCGGAACGGCGGTGTACATGACTTCCTATCCGAAGCCCCTAGCCCTTGATGGGCAGGGGATGGCTCCTCGCAAATGGCTTTATCAGACCCCTGAACAGATTCTCATCAAGGCTTCCAACGGAGCCAGCGACTTCGGCAATAAGTTCGGTCAGCCGCTGATAACAGGCTCTGTGCTCACCTTCGAACATGAAGAGAATGGTGAGCAGTATGGCTACGACAAGGTCATCATGCTGGCAGGCGGCGTGGGGTATGGCACCAAACGCGACTGTTTGAAGGGCACACCTGAGAAGGGCAATAAGATTGTCGTCGTTGGCGGTGACAACTACCGCATCGGCTTGGGTGGAGGCTCTGTGTCCAGCGTGGATACAGGTCGCTACAGCAGCGGCATCGAGCTGAATGCTGTCCAGCGAGCCAACCCCGAGATGCAGAAGCGCGCCTACAACCTTGTTCGCTCTTTGTGCGAAGAGGATGTGAATCCCATCGTCAGCATTCACGACCACGGTTCGGCAGGCCACGTCAACTGCCTCAGCGAGCTGGTGGAGGAGTGCGGCGGACTCATTGATATGTCAAAGCTCCCTATCGGCGACCCTACGCTCTCCAGCAAAGAGATTATTGCCAACGAGAGCCAGGAGCGCATGGGACTGCTCATTCAGGAAGAGCATCTCGACCATGTGCGCAAGATTGCTGAGCGCGAACGTGCTCCGCTTTATGTCGTCGGTGAGACCACGGGCGATGCCCATTTCGCATTCGAACAGGCCGACGGCGTTCGCCCCTTCGACCTTGACGTGGCTCAGATGTTCGGCCATTCGCCTAAGACGGTGATGGTCGATGAGACCGTCGAGCGTAAATACCAGCCTGTTGAATATCCTATAAGCCCCATGAGCCCCATTGGGCCTATGATAGAGAGCGTTCTCTCGCTCGAAGCTGTTGCCTGCAAAGATTGGCTGACGAACAAGGTCGATCGCTCGGTGACGGGCAAGGTGGCACGCCAGCAGTGCCAGGGCGAACTGCAACTGCCGCTGTCGGATTGCGGTGTCGTTGCCCTTGACTATCAGGGGCGCAAGGGTATCGCTACCGCCTTGGGCCATGCCCCGCAGGCAGGCCTTGCAGACCCCGCAGCAGGCTCTGTCCTCTCTGTGGCTGAGAGCTTGACGAATATCGTGTGGGCACCGTTGGCTGAAGGCCTTGACAGCGTCAGCCTCAGTGCCAACTGGATGTGGCCGTGCCGCTCACAGAAGGGTGAGGACGCCCGCTTGTATAAAGCTGTTGAAGCGCTCTCCGAATTCTGCTGTGCTTTGGAAATCAATGTCCCGACAGGCAAGGACAGCCTCTCCATGACTCAGAAATATCCCGATGGCACGAAGGTTATTGCCCCTGGAACCGTCATCGTCACCTCCGGTAGCGAGGTCAGCGATATCCGCAAGGTGGTGAGCCCAGTGCTGGCTGACGAGCCCAAAAGTGCCCTCTATCATATCGACTTCTCGTTTGACGAGTTGCGCCTCGGTGGTAGCGCTTATGCCCAGGCTCATGGCAAAGTGGGCTCAGATGTGCCCACGTGCACAAATCCTGAGTATTTCCGCGATGCCTTTGATGCCGTGCAGGAATGCGTGAAGAAGGGTTTGCTGCTGGCGGGACACGACATCAGCGCCGGCGGTCTCATCACCACTCTTCTGGAGATGTGCTTTGCCAATACGAAGGGTGGCATGAAAGTGAATCTCAACAATTTTGCAAGCGAGGACATCACGAAGATTCTCTTTGCCGAGAATCCTGGCGTCGTTGTGCAGGTCAGCACCAAGCACGAAGATGAATTCAAGAAGCTGATGGATGAGGCTGGTGTAGGCTATATATATATAGGTGTACCTGCAAGGGAACGCTCGCTGCGCATCCGCAAGGGCGGTTTTGAGGAAACCCTTGACATAGATGAACTGCGTGACATCTGGTATCGTCCTTCCTATCAACTCGATACGAAGCAAAGCATGAACGGCTGCGCTGATGCCCGCTATAAGAATTATAAGCAGCAGCCACTCGTGTGGAAAATAAAACCCACCCCCATCTCCCTCCCTCGTATGGGGCAGAGGGCTGGGTCTCCTCGTGCTGCCATCATCCGTGAGAAAGGCACGAATGGTGAGCGCGAGATGGCCTACAGCCTTTATCTTGCAGGCTTCGACGTGAAGGATGTCATGATGACCGACCTCATTACTGGCCGCGAGACGCTGGATGAGGTGCAGATGATTGTCTTCTGCGGCGGTTTCTCGAACTCTGACGTCCTCGGCTCAGCGAAGGGGTGGGCAGGTGCCTTCCTGTATAATCCCAAAGCCAAGGCAGCACTCGACCGCTTCTATGCTCGTCCAGACACCCTTTCGCTCGGTATCTGTAACGGCTGCCAGCTGATGGTGGAGTTGGGGCTCCTAGAGCTGGCCCCCCTGTTATCCCCCGAGGGGGACACGGATGTAAAGTCCTCTAATAGCAAAACAATAGAAGCCCCCTCGGGGGCCGTAAGGGGGGCCACAATGCTCCACAACACTTCGCACAAGTTTGAGTCCGCCTTCCTCGGCGTCACCATCCCTGAGAACAACAGCGTGATGCTGTGCTCTCTGGCTGGCAGCAAACTCGGCATTTGGGTGGCTCACGGCGAGGGCAAGTTCCATTTGCCGCAACCCGAGAGCGCATATCATGTGGTGGCCAAGTACAGCTACGACGAATATCCTGGCAATCCCAATGGTTCTGATTATAGCGTGGCAGGCCTCTGCTCGGCTGACGGCCGTCATCTGGCGATGATGCCTCACCTGGAACGTGCGATCTTCCCTTGGCAATGCGCTTTCTATCCTTCCAACCGCAGCCGTGATGAGCTTACGCCTTGGATTGAGGCATTTGTCAACGCCCGTAAGTGGTGCGAAGAACACGCTTAGGTGATAGAATAAAAGTCGGGAGCATCTGAACAATGCTCCCGACTTCTTCTTTTAGGGCTTATGTTATCAATCATTCCCAAATATCATCCCAGTTGCGATCTGCTTTTACACCATCGCTTCCGTCGCCACCTTCCATTTTGGAGGTGTCAACGTTGATCTTGTTGTCAACGAAACTGTTGGCAAGGAGCTGGCATTGTGCTTCGATGGTCAACCCGTTTGTAGTGGGTGACAAATATGTCTTCTTCATAGTCGGTCCTTATTTAAGATTTATTTAACCAACATCTTATTACTGCGCTGGATATAGATTCCTTTCTGGGTAGGCTGTCCGTTGAGGCGCGCACCACTGAGGGTGAACCAAGGCTTTGTGTTCATTCGCAGATTCTGATTACCGTCAATCTTTCCGATGCCGGTCTCAATGCCGTTAATCATCAGTTTGACTTCTGCGCCTATGGGCAGCAGAAAATAGGAACGCAGTCCTGACAGTCCTCCCGATGTCAACTTCTTCAGAGCGCCCGTGTCCTTGCTGAGATAGGCCACAGAGCCGTCAGTAGGCAGAACTTTCTTGTAGGTCTGTGCTACGAAACTGAAAGTTCCTGTGTCAACGGATTTTCCTTCCGGTTCGGTAATGTTGACTCCGTTAAATTCAGGGTTCTCAACATCGGCTATAGGACGGACGAAGTATGGCATTCCAGCACTGATGGCTTTAGTAACAGAGAAGTTCAGCGTGTTCTCATCTTCGCTGGTCAGCTCTACAATATCAGTTCCTGCCAGCGCGGAGGAAGCTATTTGTTCCTCCGTGAGGGCAAAAGGGATGGAGAAGCCCTGCCAGACATTTGCAGCCAGCGTGCGCTCAAGGGTTACATCGACGCCAGCGGCAGCGGTTGCCGGTGTGGTGTCGCTCTCGCGAATGGTGAGGTGCTGCATGTCGAGGGCGTAGGAGGCTCCAACTTGTGTGTCGAAGGCAATCTCATCAGCCGAAATCACTTCGACAGCAATGCGCTCGCCTGCGTATGTGACTGTGGCTTTGGCTATACCAGGATAGTTAACGGTACATTTTTGACCTTTGCAACTTGTAATGGTGGCAGAGGTCAGCTTGCTGTTTGTCCAAGCCTGATCCACGGTGAAATCGCCCACAGCTTTGAGGCCATTGACGCTACCGCTGGCCCATGCGGTTGGCAGTGCCGGCAACAAGTGGATAGCTCCATCATAACTCTGCAGGAGCATCTCTGCTACGCCGGAAGTGTAGCCAAAGTTTCCGTCGATCTGGAAGGGAGAATGGGCATCCCAGAGGTTATAGTAGCAACCGCCTTGACCCGACATTGCGATGACGTAGCTCCTGCTATGCTTGAGCATGAGAGCGAACACAGCGCGTGCATCGTCTCCTTTCAGGGCGCGGGCGAAAAGATTCACCTTCCATCCGCCAGACCAACCAGTGACGTCGGTGGCATTGCGCACGAGCAGAGAGTTCACGGCCGCCTCGTAGAGTCGTTTGCCTTCGTCATCCTTGGCGTAAGCAGACACTTGGCTATAAGGATAGAGGGCCATGAGGTGACTGAGGTGGCGGTGACCGGCGGCATCGCCTTGTGAGTTCAGCGTGAGGTCTGCCCATTCACTTAAGCAGGTCTTTCCATTATATATTTCGGTGTGGAGTCCCTTGTCAAGCACCTCCCAGAAGTCGCGCATTTCCTGTAGGTCGGTAGCGGAGATGGGAGAGTCAGTTCCTAATGCCTCGGCACCTTCGATGACGCTGCGCACGACCTCTGCGGTGTTCTGCTGTGCAAAAGCCGTGGAGTGGCCGGAAGGCCCGTGCTCAGGTGAGTATTCGTCGGCAACAAAGTATGTGCCGTCGGTAGCCTTGGTACTGATATCTTTGAGGAATTGTGCAGCTGTGAGCATTGCGGGCAAGGCACGACGCAGGAAATCGCGGTCGAGTGTGTAGCGGTAGTGTTGCCAGAGATGCGAGCAGTTCCACGCTGCGAGGCTCTTAATTTGGAATGCCATCCACGACGATGTGCCGCCGAAGATATTTGTCTCGGTGGGAACCATCCAACCGCGCACGCCGCTTTTGTAGCGTTTTGCCACGGTGTGGAAGTTATAGTCATCGCCTGCGTTGCTGATGATGTTGTTTAGGAAGGGCAGGTGCATGGTGCTAAGGTTGGTGATTTCAGCAGGCCAGTAGTTCATCTGCACGTTTACATCGGTGTGAATGTCGCAGTGCCAGAAATTGGTGTTACTGTCGTCATTCCAGATACCTTGCAGGTTAGCAGGTGCGTTGATGAGCACGTTGTTGCAACTGATTTCGAGATAACGACCATACTGGAAGTAGAGTTGCTCGAGGAAGAGGCCATCTGCTTTCGTGCGATTGGCTGCTGTAGCATAATTGTCAACCAAATCCTTGGTAATCATTGTGCTGGCTGCATCGCCCAGTTGCAGGCTCACGCGTCCCATGAGCTCAGAGAACTGTGCCACATGATCATTGTACACCTTGCCCCATCCATCGGAAATAGCAGCATCAAGCAACAGGCTGTTGGCAGCCGCTACGTCATTGCGTGTACCATTGACAAATGTTGGTGTGCTGTCATCGAAGTTGGTGGCCGCGGTCATGTAAAGAACAATCTCTGTAGCCCCATCCACTTCTATGCCTTCGCTAGTTGTGGTCACCGTGCCTCCTGTGGCCACGACACGCATTTCCGTGCTGTAGCTGACGGTCTTCAGTTTGCCGCCGAAGGTTCCACTATTGCCGCTGTAGGTCGCTGCCGAAGCATTGATGTAAGCATCGGGCTCGTAGCTGAAACGCAAGTGCAACGGCTCGCTGCCGTCGGCCACGTAGCGGGCAGCCATCACGCGGTGGGGAGCTGAGACGAGATAGCGGCGTGTGTAGTGTGTGCCTGTCGAGCTGGTGAAGTCAACACCTGCCACGCCCTTCTCTATGTCGAGATAGCGTGTGTAGTCGTTGATGGGCTTGCTATTATCCATAATAGATCCCATTCCGCTGAGGTCGTCCACGAGGATTTTGCCCAAGCAGGCGTATTTGCCGTGCTCGCCCCAGTCTGTCGGTGAGCCGTTGTAAAGGGTCTTCTCGTTGAGGATGATTTCGTCCTGCATTACGCCGCCCAGCAGCGTGGCTCCCACCTGCCCATTACCGATGGGCAGGCCATATTCCATCCAGGGATGGGCGGAACCGGCCAGTGTGGCAGGGAAGTCATACCATAGGCTCAGCGTGCTGATGTCTGTTGGACGCGTGCCGCCGTTCACCAAATGGTAGTCGAAGATAGGCATTTCAGCTTCATCTATCAGCGTCAGCTTGTTGCTGTTGTCGCCGGCACTCCAGAAGCCGATGTTCTTGCCGGCAGCCATGCCGCCCCAAGGATTAAAAGTGGTGCCCGTGTTGCCCTTGCGTGCAATCTCAAACGAGCCATCGGAATTGCTAATGAGCGTGAAGTTTGTGGCCTGGGCTGCGGTGGCTACCGTGTAGCAGAAGTCGCTCGTGGTGTGCTTGACAGCGACATAATGTCCGTCGCGGCTGAGGAGCTTGAAACTTGAAGCATCGCCAATCAGCGCCCATACGGTATTGAATACCCCCTTGGTGATAAGCAGGTCGCCAAGGCTCTCACCCTCGCCGATATACACAGTTCCGGCTTTGAACTTTATGCCGAAGTACTTAGCTGTCTCTGCCGATGTCGAGAAGTAATCAGCATCGGTGTGAACGCTTTGCACTTCAAAGTAGAAGGTGGAACCGTTATCGCCTACGGCACCGCCCGCGTTCCACAAAGCGAGATAGTCGCCGCGCTTGTTCCAGTAGTTGTTGCCCGAACTGCCCTTTCGAATGTATGAGGCTTCGCCCGTAGGATATTTCGAAGCGTCGTAGAAGGAGAAATATGTGGTGTAGGTGGCATCGCTAGCCGTGAGCGATGCGTCCACCATCGTGGCGCGGGCATTGGCTTCGCTGCCCGACATACCCAGCACCTTGACGGGGCCAGTTGTGTAGTTGTAGAAGCGGACGGTGCCGTTACCCTGGTCCTCTACGCGCCACAGGGCTTTGAGGTCGGTGGGAGTAGTGGTGTTAGTAATCTTCAGGTTGCCGCTGCCATCCGTGTAGTCGCTGTTCAGGCTGAGGTAGGCACCATTGTGGTTCTTGATCGTGTACCACTTGTAAATGGATTGGTCGTAGTAGGTGACGGTGATGGTGGTGCCGCTGATGCTCGCAACACCAGCGTATCCGTTGATACTTAAGGCTGTGAGGGCATCTGCAGAAAGATTGATGGGCGCTACCATCGTTCCGCCATGCAGGTACGTCGTCCCTTTATAGATCAGTCCACCGCCTGACGGCGCACCAGTGATGACAACGTCGAATGTAGCTGTCGTGACTTCAGCTAATTCTACAGGATAGATATACCAGTCGTTGTTGCCACCAGTCGAGGTGACCTTACCACTTTCCCAGAAAGCAAGTGTGTAGGTTGCTCCATTGTTGTCAACGATGCTTCCGTAGGTTGTTCCGTCGGTGGTTAGGTTCCATCCAAAGTGGCCGGCCTCGTCGTTGATGTTGTAGAAGAAATAGTTGCCAGGCGTTGTGCCAGTAGTCAGGCTGCTGGTAATATAACGTCCGTTGGCAAACTGAATGTTATAGACGCCCGTTGTTCCTGTTTCGAGGAATCGCACGAGGTAGTTGCCAGCATCGGATTTCAGCGTGCCATTGAATGACGCGGCGGTCTGTTCTGTTGAAGCACGCATCAACTTTGTACCTGCACCGGCATCGTACATCACGGATTCGCCTCCTCTGATCTGGGTGACCAGATACCAATGGGTATCATCCGAGGTGGAGGTGGCTGGGGTCATGGTATTTCCCTTGTCGCCTACAGACAGGAGATAATCCACCGACCAAGCTGTTGTGCAGACAAACAGCATACAAAGTGTAGTAAGAATACGTGTTAGACTTTTCATGAGGTTATAATGTTTTTGAGGTTTCAATTGGTGCAAAGATAAGCGGATTCGTCGATAACGGCAAATTTTTTTACCACTTTCCTTTTCACCTCATCTAAAAAAGAAAAAAATGCGTGTTCTTTTGCCAATATGTGGGATTTGCACTACCTTTGTCACGTTTAAGTAAAAATGTCTATGACATCCCCCTTTCATAACGTATCTCTGTTCTCCACGTTCTTTCACATCGGCCTCTTCACCATCGGGGGCGGCTATGCCATGATACCGTTGATTGAGCAGAAGGTGGTTGAGGAGAAGCAATGGCTCTCGCGTGAGGAACTGCTCGACCTGATGGCTGTCGCGCAGTCGTGCCCGGGTGTCTTTGCCGTGAACATAGCCATCTTCATCGGCTACAAGCTCAAGGGCACTTGGGGTGCTCTCCTCGCTACGCTGGGGTGCGCTCTGCCGTCGTTCCTCATCATCCTGTCCATAGCTCTCTTTTTCCGTCAGTTCCAGGATAATGTCTGGGTGGCACGTGCCTTCCGCGGCATCCGTCCGTGTGTCGTCGCTCTCATTGCTGCGCCTACGTTCAGGATGGCTCAAACGGCACAGATCAACCGATACAATTTCTGGATTCCCGTCCTCTGCGCCTTCTTCATCTGGGCCTTCGGCGTCTCGCCCGTATGGGTGATTGTCGTAGCCGGCCTCGGCGGCTATTTGTACGGAAAGTTAGGCCTTAATCCTCAATAGAAGCCTTTTCCTATGCTTTATCTTTATCTTCAGCTTTTCTATACCTTCTTTCTCATCGGACTGTTCGGCTTCGGCGGCGGCTATGCCATGCTGTCGATGATTCAGGGCGAAGTGGTCACTGCCCACCAGTGGATGACGATGGGCGAGTTCACGGACATCGTGGCCATCTCGCAGATGACACCCGGGCCTATCGGTATCAATTCCGCCACTTATGTAGGCTACACCGCGATTGTCAATGCCGGCGGCACCCATTGGATGGGCATCCTTGGCAGCGCTACGGCTACGTTCGCGGTCATCCTGCCGTCCCTGATCCTGATGATTCTGATTTCCAAGTTCCTGATGAAGTACAAGCATCATCCGGTGGTGGAGCACGTGTTTATGGGCCTTCGCCCTGCGGTCGTCGGCTTGTTGGCAGCAGCCTGCTTGCTGCTGATGACGCCTGACAACTTCTCCACGCCTGCAGAGTCGCCCTGGCACTTCTGGATTAGCGTCGCAATCTTCTTGCTGACGTTTATCGCGTGCCAATACTATAAGATGAATGCCATTCGCGTCATTCTCTTCTGCGCTCTTGTGGGGCTTCTGCTCTTTTAGTTCCTATTCCTGATGAGCCGCCCGGTTGTCATAGCTTTCTTTGCACTGATAGCCGGAGTGGTCCTTGCTGATTTCCTGCTTTACGATGCCTTATGGCTCGGCGTCCCGTCCCGTCGCTCGGATTGTGTGGTGACAGCGCCTTGGATGGCCAGCGTCCTGCTGACTGTCGTGGCTTGGTTTTGCTATCGCTCAGAAGAACAATCCTCCATCTTCTCGCAGCGCACATGGTTCCCGCTTCTGACCTTCGTGTTTTTCCTTGTGCTCGGTTTCGGACGCTATGCGCTGGCCGCCGAGCGTCAGCATCAGGCGTGGGCAGTAGAAGGCCGCCCCGTGAATCCTGGAAACCCTGATGAATTTGACTACGTGCGATGGTGCTGGGTGAAAGGGGCGCAAACACGGAGTAACCACGGAGATAGAACGGAGATAGGACGGCGTTTGCTGCAGCGAATGAGTGCTCTTGGGATGGAGGAAAAGACCCGTGCTGTGGTTGCCGCGATGACTCTTGGCGACCGTTCGTTGCTGACGCGTGACACGCGCGAACTGTTTGCCGATGCCGGAGCCAGCCATCTGCTGGCGCTCTCGGGACTGCATTTAGGAATCATTGTGGGACTGTTTCTGCAACTCATGAACGGTCGTTTCCTCTGCTCCCGTTGGCGCTATGTCCTCGGCGTATCGGTGTTGATGTTTGCGTGGATGTACGCCTGGCTCACGGGTATGCCCACCTCCCTCGTTCGCGCAGCTACGATGACCTCGCTGTTCATCTGTGCCAGCTTGCTGAACCGTTATGGTGACCCGTTGCAGCATCTCCTGCTGACAGGTATCATCCTGCTGCTTGTGCGTCCGATGTACCTGTTTGATGTGGGTGCTCAGCTCTCTTTCCTCTCTGTGGCAGGCATCCTGCTGTTCTATAGACCTTTGTATATGTGGTTCTTCGACCGTTGGCGCTATCAGATTTTCTGGCTGGAGCGTTACTGGCTGCTGTGGCCCTTCACCACCTTTGCCGTCTCGCTCTGTGCGCAGTTGCTGACCTTTCCGCTCGTGGCATTTTATTTCCATCAGATACCCGTCTATGGTGCCGTGGTGAGCATCGCGTTGATACCATTTACAACGCTGTTTATCGTCCTCGCATTCACCGTGCTTGTGCTGTCAGTGTTGTGGCCGGCAGCAGCTTCGCTCTTGTCTGTGCCTTTGTCATGGATTGTCTATGCCATGATGTGGATGATGACATCCGTGAGCCATTGGCCCGGTGCGGTGGTCAAGGACTTTTGGAGCCGGAAGGCTGAACCGCAACTGGTGATTTACAACCGCCGTTCATGTCCCGCGCTTCATCTCATAGCTTCGCCCTCACAAAGCTGGCTGCTGATGCCGGAACCCGAAAAGGCTGACTCGGGACTCTATTACATCCGTCGCGACTTTTGGCAGCGTCGTCTGACGGCAAAGCCCCGACTCCTGCGGGGAAGTCGGGGCTTTGTGATGGGACGCCTGCGAGTGGTGATGGTGAACCACAGAGTAGGGGAGAAAGCCTTTTCTGCGGATCGAAAAGCCGAAAAGACAGATGTCGTATGGATCACGCGCGGCTTCAAGGGAGGACGCTTAGGATGTCTGACAGCGCTCTATGTCCCACGCCTGTTAGTGTTGGATGCCAGCCTGCCGCGTTGGCAGCGCAGGGCATTGGCGCATGAGGCATGGCGTGTTCATTGGCACGTCTATGACGTGGCTGTGCAGGGAGCCTTGCGCGTGGGGTTAAGCCGTGAGCTGCTTCAATAGTTTTACCTCTTCCACAGGATTTTCAGCACCATAGACAGCGCTGCCCGTGACAAAGACATCAACGCCGGCCTGTGCCAGCAGCGGTGCTGTCTTGCGGTTGACACCGCCATCTACTTCGATGAGCGCCTTTGAACCGGTGGCTTGTATCATCTGACGCAGACGACGCACTTTGTCCAGACTGTGCTCGATGAACTTCTGAGCGCCGAAGCCTGGGTTCACGGTCATGAGCATCACCACATCGACATCGCAGATGATATCTTCCAAGGTCGTGATGGAGGTCGATGGATTCAGCGTCACGGCAGCTTTCATGCCTGCTTCGTGAATCTGTTGGATGGTGCGGTGAAGGTGCACGCAGGCCTCTTGATGAACGTTCATGACAGCCGCGCCGAGGTCGCGCACCTGTGAGATGAATTTCTCGGGCTGTACAATCATCAGATGCACATCCAGAGGCTTGTCGGTCAGGCGTGCCACGTGCTCCAGTACGGGGAAACCGAAAGAGATGTTGGGGACGAAAACACCGTCCATCACATCGAGGTGCAGCCAGTCGGCCTCGGAACGGTTGAACCACTCCATTTCACCTTGCAGATTGGCAAAGTTGGCTGCTAAGAGAGAGGGTGCTATCAGATTCATAACGGGCGGAATTGACGGGCGAAATTGCGCACATACTGCACAGACGATTCTTCTGGTTCAAGCCCTAAGGCGTCGTAATCCGATAAGTCTTGTGTGAAGATGAAGGGATCCAGCTCCACGGTAACGAGTAAATCTTGCTCCATAGGCAGATGTGAGTGTAGGTGAATATATTTTATATAGGTACAACGCGCACACAAATGCCTTTATTGTGCAACGGGTTAAAAAAAACACGTATATACGTTTTTGCAATAACGTATATACGTGTTTGGTTTTTCCACCAATGGCAAAAGCATTTACCACCAATGGCAAAAGCATTTGCCACCAATGGCAAAAGCGTTAAGCTCTTAGCGTACGACCTTGCGGGTCTTGTTGCCTTGCTTGATGACAAGGACGCCGCGGGCGGGAACGTTCCAGAGGTTGAACGAAGAGGTGGGTGCGCGGTGTACGAGGCGGCCCTGCAGGTCATACACGTAGGTGACGTCCGCATTGACGGTCTCTTCGGCGTTGCGCACATCCTTCACGGCTGTGGGAATGATTTCCGGCACTTCCATAAACTCGGTTCCTACAACGCTGACAACTCCTTCGGTATCTACGTAGAGGGTGTGAGCAACAGCACCACCGGGAATGCGCACAGGGCTGTAGCCTTTCTCACCTTGTGTTTTGCTGGCCAAGTAGGCACGATAGTGGTGACCTTCGACTAACTCTGTCTCACACCCACCGTCAAGACCAATCAAACCGCTTCCGATAGCCATCGGTTCCCAACCCAGGGAAATAATGTCCACGTAAACCTCATGAATGACGCTACCGTCGGTGAGATCCTCAAAGACAACATAGATTTGCCCGAAGAAGTCGTTATTGGTGGAATAGTAATATAGATCGCCTGGAACTTCTAATTGCAAAGGATAAGGCTGTGTGGGATCCCATTTGAAGGAGTATGTATCCAAAGATACGAACAACGATTCGATTCCGTCTGTTTCCTCTGCTTTCGGACGGATACCGGTAACCATGTCCATATCGGTATTGAAATCTCCGATGTCGGTATTTAGATAGTTGAAAGCATAATAACCATCATTCCTTCCGTTCCATCCCCAGTTGACATAGACACGTCCGTCCTCGTCCATTCCATGGAACACGAAAGCGTGTCCGCCCTTTCCTGAATCATCCTGAGCGCCGTAGATGACAGGTGAACCGCATCTGAGCTCATTGGCAATAATCTGCAGCCATTCGCGGTCTCTGTAGAAGGGAGCGCTATCTTGAAACCGATTATTCTTCATCCTGTATTTGACGCTCTCTGCAGGATATCCGAAAAAGCTGACAAATGCATAGGCGGCATCGCGGATTTGTGCACCGCTGCCATTGGGTGAATACTGCATGCCGACAGAGTAACCGCAGTCGCGCATCAGTGTGGCAACCCTTTTGCTCGGTGTCTTCCCTTGATTCATATATGACGGCCCCGTACCAGGCGCATAACCATCAGGATAATACTGCCCGAAAAAGTCTGGCAGCGGCCAGACATAGGTGCTGCTGACGGTGGCCGTCTCATAATTCGTCGGGTTGTATGGATCATTAGGTGTTTCGGTGAAATAATAACCAGTGAAGTTGGCGCTTGTGGGCCACTGGTTGTAGTTCATGACCTGCGCCATGGTCGTAGCCACGCAACCTGTCATGGCATGTTTATCGCTGAATATTGGAGTCATGGTATTGAAGAAGTCTTCTTGTCCCCATTTCGTCGTCATCATGGGAGCAATGGGTTCAAAACCAGATTCCCACACAGGAACTTTCCGACCCTTGGCACGGTATGTCTCCAGACATTTTGACGTACGTTCGAGCCACCATTGCAGGTCGGAAGGCACATTATTGGCATCAAAAGAGGTTGTGGAGTAAGCCAGAACCGGTAATACCGAGTCATCGCGGCTCACGATGACGAAGCCGGCATTGTTCTCGGGAGTATAGATGGCGAAAGAGGAATCCTCCTGCACACAGGTCAGTTTGAGGGCTTGCCCCTTGCCTGCGGCCTTCACGCCGGCACCCAGAAGCTGTTGGGCGGCAATGGCCTTCATCTCGTTGGTGGTGCGGTCGGTAGCCATGAGGCTGCTGGCGCACAACAGAACGAGGGCGGAAAGAATCAGTTTCTTCATAAGTATAGAAAATTAATTGTATTAAACCCTATTTTGGCATATTATCGTGGCAAAGTTCGGTAAAATTCTTGAATGATGCAAGAAAAAACGAATAAAAACACAATTTAACATCTATACGGGACATAAAACAACGAAAGAGGCTGTGCCACTTCCATGACACAGCCTCTTGATGATAGGGTCTGATAATGTCCTGCTTATCTCAGGGGTTGAGCGTCTTTGCGAAGACGAATCTGCTTCAAATTCTTCTTAGGAGTAAGACGTGCCAGAGGATTCCACTTGTATTTCTTCTGGAGTTTCATTCCCCTGAAGGCGGGACGGCTGCTGATTAACTTCGCCTTGACGTTACCGCCTTCTGTGAATTCGACTTCGAAGGTTTCCCAGTCCGCATACCATCCTTGTTCTTCTGTTCCATAAACCATGAAGAACATGAACGTATTCTTTTCGGAATCGAAGTAGCTCTGCGTTTGCTCACTATCGCTTCCAGTCCAGGTGTTGTAGTCAGCCACGTATATCATTTCACCTTCCTCCTTGTGTTCTGTGCTTTGGAAAGGAACTGTCAAGGCATTGGTCTCTTGATCCCAGGTGAACTCCAATGGTGCGCCATAGAACCACTCGTCAATGCGGTATGCATCATCCTTATCGGGGCGCTTGGAGAAGGTGTAACCAGGATCGGGTTCAGCTTCTTCGCCGTCCCACGCCCAATAGGTGTAGGTGCCTGTTCCTACTTGATTCCAGACGGGCTTGTAGGTGAGCTCTTCAACGAACTCGCCGAGACTCAGACCGTTCTCATCGAAGAATTCGATAGTGAGTTTGAGGTATTGTCCTTCTGCATCGTAGGATGAAGCTCCGCCGTTGATGGCTGCGAACACGTCCTTGTTGACGGATTTCATGCCAGTGATTTGCTTCTCCAGACCTGTGGGAACACTCACGATGCCCTTGTCATCGATGGCGAACAGGAGGTCGTAGCCATTGGCGTAGGGTGCCTGCAGGCGATAGAGAGTGCCATACTCTTCTTCAAAGCGCTTGTCGCAGTCATCCTTGTCATTGACGCAAGTGCCTTTCTGGAACATGGCGTCGCGTTTGGCCACCAACAGCGAGGAGTTCAACGTTCCAAGGAATTCGTTCTCAAAGGTGAAGTCTGTTCTCGGATCTGCCACGTAGAGGTCCTTGTCAGGATCTACAACAAGTCTGAAAGCGCCATTGTTATTGGAATCATAGAAGCCGAGGTCGTTATATTTTTCCATACCAAAGAGCAGGGCACCCTTCGGGAAGGTGATGACACCATTTTCATAGGTGCCATAGTTACCGTCAATGTAATCCTGTCTTTCACGCTTCATGCCGAGACCTACCATACTCCATACATAGCAGAAGCCATAGTTCACATCCATACCGGTGTTGCAAGCTTCTGGAATATATACTTTGTCAGGATCGGTGGCATCGATGTAGATGTAGTAATCATTCTCCGGATCCCATTGGCCTTCTTCAAGGGCGGGATAGTTGGCACCGTAGGTGTTCACCATACGGAAGTAGCCGGGCATATCATCGCGCTCCTGCAAACGTGTAGGGAACGTGATGTTGGGTACTGCAAAGAAGGTTGTTACCAAATCTTCGGTATAGGCTGCATAGCCGTATATCTTCTGCCCGTTGTTGATAATGTAGCTGACATCGTTCCACTTCACACGAGTCACCGTGTAGGAATAGGTGGAAACAGAGGTGTATTCAGATACGAATTTCGGGTCACTAATCTCAACTTCCAAGGTGTAGGGCTTGCCCACCTCGGCATCGGGGAAGTGGAAGGACAGGTTGGCCTCGGCCTCGCCATCGGCGAAGGTGAGGGGATCCACGGTGAAGACATCGTCAGTGTTGGTGACAATCTTGACGGGGACTGTGATAGCGCCACTGGTGTTCTGGCGTGTTACCTTGATAAAGGCATCGGTGGCATCAGCAGGGTCCAGTTCCTCGCTGGTCTGCAGCTTCTCGAACGCTACATTGGCATAGTTCTCAGCAGCATTCCATTCGCCTGGAGCCAGTTCGTCGTCGTCGCCGGAGCAGGCAGCAAGAGCGAAGGCGGCAAATGCCAATGCAAGAGGATAAATATATAATTTTTTCATCGTTCTTTCTTTTTTACGGTATTACACATTATTTACTCCTGAGCGACAACATCGTAGCAACCGCTGGTGTCGGGGTTGTTCCATCCGACAACGCCGTTGTTGTTGTCTTCCTCGCTCTGTGAAATCACGAAGTTCATCCATGCCGGACGTGTCGTGGTGTTGAACCAAGCTTTGCTGTCGTCGTAGTTCGTACCGGGATAGGAACGGGTGACAGGCATATTCAGACGCTTGATGTCAAAGAAGGTGTGGCCTTCGCCCCAGAGCTCGATGCGCTTCTGAAGCACGATTTCCTGAACCACATCGTCCTTCGTAGCGGCCTTGCAGTTGTAGCTTGGGTCGCGGAAGTTCTTCATGAACGAGTTAATCAGGCTGACGCCACGTCCGGGATCCTGCTGGGCAGCAGCCTCGGCCTCGATGAGGTACATCTCCTCAACACGCATGAGGGGGAAGGCGCTGGCAGCACCGGTCTTGTAGTCCTCCATCTCGCCGGCATTGGGACGGAACTTGAGGGAGGCATAGTCGGGATAGCTCTCTGCGGCTTCAGCATCCAGATATTCGCTCTTGCCGTAGAGGGGTGAGCCCTTGGGGGCCTTGAACATACGCTTGCGGAAGTCGGAGCCGGCAATCTTGTCGTAGAGGCTCTTGTCAATCATCACGTACGGACCGGCAGATGCGTAGCCGAAGGAGGTCTCGTTGCTCATCCAGCTGGTCCAGTTGATGATACCGGTTTGGACGGTGTAGTCCTCGGAGGTCTGCTGTGCACCCCACATCCACTTGGTGATGTCGTTGAAGCCAGTCTTGGTGTCGAGGCATTCCTTTTCTGTCATGGGAACAGTCTTCAGATTCTTGGCCTCGTTGATAGCCAGGCGGGCATACTTCTCTGCATTGGCATAGTCCTCGTTCCACATATAGAGGCGGGCTTTCAGACCATAGACGGCATCGAGATGCGGGAACGTCTTGCTCGTCTGCTTGAAGCCGACGATGTACTTCTCGGCATTCTCCAGGTCAGCCAGGATGAAGTCGTACATGGCTTGGTGTGTCACGCGCGGGTTATTGCGGGATTGCTCCTCTGTAGTGGTCTCGCGGACAATAGGAACAGTGAGGCCTGTGACATTGTTGCCGTCGGCGTTCACACCATTGATTTTGTCGTTGGGCAGGAACTCATACATACGTGCGAGATCCAGATAGGTCATGGCGCGATAGGCGAGGGCAGCACCCAGGTTGCCGAGCGTCTCTTCGCTGGCAGACTCGGGATTGACAACGCTGATGAGGTTGTTGGCCGTCTGCACAAGCTTGTAATAGTAGTTGTAGATGTAGCTGGAACGGGCCAGGTTCTTGGAGAGACCATCGTTCTCAGTCCAAGGTGAGAACCAGTCGTAGTCATGGAAGGTGATAGGCATATCACCTGTCATCACGTCGCGGACGTGAATCATGCAGCCGTAGCCGAACTGGAAGTGATAGTCATCGTTACCGGCATTGAGGTACTGCGGCATGGCGAAGAGCAGTCCTTCCGTGGACTTGGCGCTGGCGCCAACCTGCTCTGTCGTGGCGACGGTGGTGGGCACTACTTCCTCGATGCAGCTTGTGTTGACAAGCGCCATCGATGCAACCCCCACCGTGAGAAGTGAATAAATATATTTTTTCATTGTCTTCATATCTTAAATGGAATGAGAGTTCGTGTTAGAAGGTTACGCTGACACCGCCAGAGATGGTGCGAACAGCTGTGTAGTAGGCGCTAGAACCTGCTGTCAGGCTCATGCGGGGGTCGAGGCCCTTGCGCTTGCTCCATACCCAGACATTGTCTGCAGTGGCATAGAAGCGAACCTTGGAGAGACCAATCTTGCTGGTCAGCGTCACAGGAAGGGTGTAGCCCAGTGTGATGTTGTTCAGGCTGAGGTAGTTGGAGCTGATGAGGAAGCGGTCGGAAGCATAATTGGGGGCATATTTCTCGTTGTAGTAATAACGGGGAATGTCGGAGTACTTGTTGGTGGGGTTCCAGGCGTTCATCATGTCCTTGTGGATGGCCTGTCCTTTGTCCACGCCCATCACGTCGGCATAGCCGTTGTCGTACATCTGGCCGCCGAGCTGGTAGCCGAAGTCCATGCTGAAGTCGATGCCCTTGGCCTCGAAGTTCAGGCCGAAGCCGCCGGTCCATGTGGGCAGGGCGCTGCCGCAGAGGTGATAGGTGGCGTCAGAGGGATTGGTGACCTTCTCCTCGCCGATGACATTGCCGCTGGCGTCTTTCACGTCGCGCCAGTATTGTGCCACACCGGTTTCGGGGTCAACGCCTGCAAACTTGCGGAGGCGGTAGTTGTACATGCTCTCGCCCTCACCGATGAAATAGCTACCGCTGACGTAACCCTGAACGCCGTCGCACTCTGTGGTTTTGTTCTCCTCGGGCATGAAGGTGATTTTGTTGCTGTTCGAAGCAGCGTTGGCATAGAGGCTGAGGGTGATGTCCTGTGTGCGAATGAGGTCGCCACGGAGTTCCAACTCAATACCGCTGTTGCGCATATCACCGATGTTATCATAATAGTAGGTGAAGCCGAAGGAGGTCGGGAGTGAGAAGGCGTAGAGCATATCGCGCGTCTTCTTGTAGTAGAACTCGATGCCACCGGAGAGACGGCCTTTCCACAGGCTGAAGTCGAAGCCCGTGTTGAACGTGCTCACGGTTTCCCAGGTGATATTCTCATTACCCTTGATGTTGGGCACGAGAGAGACGTTGTCGTTGGAGTTCTCGATAGCGTAGGTGGTGGTGTAGAGGTAGCTGTAAGGCAGGTTGTCGTTACCCTGCTCACCGTAGCTGGCCTTGAATTTCAGTTCATCAATCCACTTCACATTCTTCAGGAAACTCTCCTTGTTCAGCAGCCAGGCTGCACCTGCGCTCCAGAAGTTACCCCAGCGGTGGTCGGGGTGGAAGCGTGAGGATGCATCGCGACGGAAGCTGCCGCTCAGGAAGTACTTCTCGTTGAAGTTGTACTGTGCGCGACCGAGGAAACCTTCGGTGTTGTACTCGCTTTCAGAAGAGTTCGTGGAACCTACGATGACAGCGCCGGAGAGCTCGTCGTTGTCGGGGTTGAACTGATTACTCTTGTTACCGCTGACAACATCACTAACGAAGCGGTAAGACTCGTGAGCGACCATCAGATCTACATTGTGTTTGCCAAAGCTGTGGCTCCAGTCTAACTGCTGCAGGAAATTGGTGCTGATGGTGCGTCCCTGAGACTTGTAGATGGTGCCGTTATTGGCAACATACTGTCCATAATAGGGGTTGGATGTCGATGTAGAGCGGCTCTCGTCGATGAAGACAGAGTTGGAGCTTGTGAACTTGAAGTCCTTGAGGAAGCGAATCTCGGCGGTACCGTTAGCATTGAAGGCATTACCGATATAGTACACCTTGTCCAGCTGGCTGGCAGCAACGGGGTTGCCCGAGCCCATAGCCGTAGCAGGGCGGTCCAGACCGATAATGGTGTTGTTGGTGACAGCGCTTGTACCGTAGTCATACATGGAGATGCCCGTGAGGGGATCGTGGATGATGTTGCCGGCGGCATCGCGGACATACAGGGGATAGATAGGAGCCATCGTGTTGACGGCGAACAGGTTGCCACTGGAACCGGCAGAACCTTCGTCATCGGGCGTGCTCTGTTTGGTTTTGTAGTGGGTGTAGCCGAAGTTGCCGGCGAGCTTCAACCAGGGGCGAAGCTGATAGTCGGCCTTCAAACGGCCGGTGAAGCGCTCGAAGCTTGACTCGCGAACGATACCCTCGTTCTTCAGGTAGTTGGCTGATGTGTAGAAACTGGCCTTGTCGTTGCTGCCATTAGCGGTGACGCTGTATTCCTGGCGCAGGCCGTTGCGATAGGTCTCATCTGCCCAGTTATCGGGATAAAGCATATACTGCTTATCTTTATAGGTGTGCAGGCGACCGAGAGTGGCATTGGGGTTGAGGCGGCCGCTGCGTCCGATGAGGTTCTGGCCGTCGGGAACGGTAAAGACGTTATAACCCAGACCGGGAGCATCGTTGGTGGTCAGATGCTGGTTGGCCCAGATGTATGCCTGGTTGTCGTTGTAGCCGAGACCGTTCTTGGCATAGGAGTTCAAAGCACCGTACCACATCTCGTAGTACTGGCCCGGGTCGGTGATGACGTCGTAGTTGGGCACGCCTCTGGAGTTGGAACCCCACTTGGCATCTACGGTGATGCTGGTGCTGCCCTGGCGACCTTTCTTGGTGGTGATGAGGATGACACCATTGGCACCGCGTGCACCGTAAAGGGCACTGGCGGCAGCATCCTTCAGCACGCTCATGCTCTCAATATCCTGAGCATTGAGGTTGTTGAGGTCGAAGTTAGAACCTGTGGGCACGCCGTCGATGACATACAAAGGAGCTGTGCCGGCATTGATGGAGTTGATACCGCGGATGCGGATGGTCGGTGACGTCTGTCCGGGGGCGCCGCTGCTGTTGGTCAGCTGCACGCCGGCCACCTTGCCGCGCAGGGCGTCCACAGGGTTGTTCACTTGCATCTTGGCGATGTCCTCAGACTTCACCATGGCAGCAGAACCCGTGAAAGACGACTTCTTAGCCGTACCGTATGCCACAACCATCACCTCGTCCAGCAACTGATTGTCGGAGTCGAGGGCGATGCGCATACCCGTGCGGCCACGGATGATGCGGCTCTTCATGCCGATGTGCGAGAACTCCAGACGAGTGTCGCTGTTGGGCACTTCGATTGTGAATTCACCATCGATGTTTGTGATGGTGCCGGTTTTTTCACCGAGAATCTTAACAGACGCACCAGGGAGCGGTTCACCGTCATCGGCAGAGATGACGGTGCCCTTGATGGTCTCTTGAGCAAGGGCTCCCCCCACGAAGAGGAAGAGGCTTGCCAAAAGCATTGTTACTCTTTTTTTCATAGATGAATAATTATTATTGAGTGTAGTTTTTACAAAAAACGTGGCAAAAGTATAACATTTTTATAAAAGAACCATAATAAATGTAAAAAAATTGCCTTTTCGATACAAAAAATCATGAAAAGACGTAATAATTGAATCATTTTGGCATCAAAAAGTGGGTTTTTGTGTGCATTTTATCAAACCTGCAACAAAAGAAACGGGAATGTGATGCCTAAGCTTCACATTCCCGCCATATTTTTCTCTATCCTTATCTCTACTTTTTACGCTCTCATCTCTATGCTATCTCTATGCTATCTCTATACCAACTCTATACTTCTTTATCCTCCACTCTTAACTCTTAACTCTCAACTCTCAACTCTCAACTCTCAACTATTAACTCTCCACTCTCAACTCTCCACTCTCAACTCTTAACTCTTAACTTTTAACTCTTAACTAACTCTCAACTCTCCACTCTCCACTCTCCACTATATATAATATAGGTGTCATTCCATTTCCATGAGAGTAAGATCTCTGGTGGCAGACATCTTGCGCAGGTTGAGGATGGCATAGCGCATACGACCGAGGGCGGTGTTGATGCTGCAGCCGAGTTTCTCGGCAATCTCCTTGAAGGACATCTGGTCGTACATGCGCATCTGCACAATCTCCTGCTGAGGCTTCGGCAGGCGGCTGATCATCTCGGCGAGCGTATTGAAGGTCTGCTCGTTGTGATAGTCCATTTCTACATTCCCTACCATCAGGCCGGCTTTGTCGAAGAGACGTTCTTTCTCCTGCTGATCGCTGGGCTCCACGAAGGGTTTGCGCTGACGCGTACTATCAATCATCAGGTTATGGGCGATGCGCATGACCCACGACGCAAACTTGCCATTCTCGGTATATTGATGGCTGCGGATTCGCGTAATGACGCGCACGAAAGTGTCTTGGAAAAGGTCGTTGGCCCATTCACGGTCCTTCACCATCGAATAGATATATCCGAAGATGGCTTTCTGGTAGCGGGCGAGAAGAACATCAAATGCTTCATCATTACCTTCTTCATAGAGCTTGACGAGGAGTGCGTCTGTCTCTGTGTTCAAGTTTTGCATTACTTTCTACAAGTTGGTTTGGAGTAATGTCTTTCTATAGGCAATGACGAATTTGGTGAATAATTGATAATGTTCTGGTGATAATCGGCGTTTTTTACCGCATATCGGCGGCAAAGGTCTAGGTTTTTCGCGAAACTGCCAAACAAAAAAGCTTTTTTTTTACAAAAAGATACATTTTGCCGACGAATATGACACACTTTCATCGAATTTGTGCTATTTTTGCGATGTAAATGTCTCCACGACCGCTCTTTTAGCGATGCAACCACAAGAGAATCTCTTCAGCGAACTGCTCATGATTGCCGGTTGGCTGCCCGATGCACGGGCTGCCTACTGGCATTTGAACCGTTTCTTCTTGCGGTGTATAGACCGGAATACGAACCTCCCCGGCGTCCGTTTTGGCGGCCCTTTTGCCAAGACCGACTATCTGCTGAAGGAGTACCGTGCTTCCCGCCGCTTGCGTGCTGCCGTCAATGGGGCCAGGGCTCGCTTCCGACAGCTGACGGCGTCGGATGCCAAGACGTTGACATCCCGCTTCTGGCAGGACTGGGCGGCCATCGTGCAGTTCGTGAGCCTGATATCTGGACAGCCCATTCCCGAGGAGCTGGAGCGCCGCTTCCCACAAGAACGGGAACATCAACGCTCACGGCTGACCACAGAGTGTCTGCGCGTGATTGTCAACCGATGGGACGACACCTATATTTATGCAGAAGCCGACGACGAAGGAGCTGAGGAGGTGAAGGTGTTCTATGGCGGAACGTCAGACCTTGCTGTCTATCGCGAGTGGGACTGGAGCTATCTGAGACAGCTGCTCAGCGAGGGGTGTCAGCTGAATCTGGTGCGACCTCGCGAGCATGAGGGGGTGCTGCTGCCCGAACTGATCATCTTCGAACCCGACTATCTGGTGGATATCTCGGCGGTGGCCGCCTGCTTTGAGGGCTATTCGCATTCCGCACTCAACCACCTGCTCCATCGTCTGCAGCCCTCGGAGACCACCTCGGCGATGGCGCTCGGTAACTTGGCGAGTCAGTTCCTCGACGAGACGCTCTGCCTCTTCCCCGAGGAGCAGCCTTATTCCGAGAGCGTCCGCACTTTCTTTAAGAACTACGCCCTCAGCCTCCTGACTGCCGACCTCTCTCCCGACTTTCATGAGCAGGCGCAGGCGCAGCTGGCACATGTGCGCGAGGCCATCGGCCATGACCTGCCAGCCCTGCTGGCTCGTGATTCCTATAAGCCCCATAAGGCCTATGAGCCCTATACGCCTTATTCGCCCTATACGCCCCCCCAGTTCATCGTCGAACCCTCTTTCTTCTCCGAGATGCTGGGTCTGCAAGGGCGCATGGACTTCCTCGAGCTCGACCACAAAGTACTCATCGAACAGAAATCAGGCAAAGGGGGCTTCCCGCCGAAAGACCCCGACACGCCAGTCTATCAGGAGAAACACTATGTGCAGATGCTCCTTTATATGCTTCTGCTGCGCTATAATTTCCGCGAGCAGTACGAACAGAACGAGCGCAATCTGCACGCGCTGCTGTTCTACTCCAAATATAAGCGTGGACTGGTGAGCCTCGGCTTCGCGCCCGAACTGGTGTTCAAGGCCATGCAGACGCGCAATGAGCTGGTGGCGCGTGAGTTCAGCTACACGCGTGGCGGCCTGAGCCTTCTCACCACACTGACAGCCGATGCTCTCAATGAGAACCACACCACCGGCGCCCTGTGGCAGCGCTATCAGAAACCGCAGATTGAAGCGCTGCTGGCACCCGTCCGCGCTGCTTCAGAACTGGAACGCGCCTACTACCTGCGCTTCCTCACCTTTGTCTCTACAGAACATCTGATGGCCAAAATCGGCAACCAGACGAAAGAGAACTCCGGCTTTGCCGATAAATGGTACAGCTCGTTGGAGGACAAGCAACTGGCAGGCAACATCTTCTGCGACATGGAACTGGAGAGCCCGTCGGCCACGTATCAGGGCAGGGTAGAAAAGGTCATCCTTCGCCTCCCCGACACCGCAGAGCACCTGATTTCCAACTTCCGCACAGGTGACATCGTGGTTCTTTATCCATACGCCGAGGGGACAGTCCCCGACGTGCGCAGGACCATGGTTTTCCGCGCAACCATCGAGGAAATGAGCGAGAAACGCGTGACCCTCAACCTGCGAGCATCACAGGTGCAGAGCCACGTCTTCTGGCATCGGGGCCTGATGCGCTGGGCCATTGAGCACGACTTCTTCGAGTCCTCCGTAGGTGCCCTCTATCGTGGTGTCCATGCGTTCTTGTCGGCTCCGCAGGAGCGGCGCGACCTGCTACTCTTGCAGCGTGAGCCGCAAGTGGATAAAAGCCTGGCGCTTTCCGGTGACTACGGTGCTTTTAATGAACTGGCCTTGCGCGTGAAACAGGCACGCGACCTCTTCCTGATTATCGGACCTCCCGGCACCGGCAAGACCTCCTACGGACTCATGACCACGCTGCAGGAGGAACTGCTTGATCCGCACTCCTCTGTGCTCCTGCTGTCCTATACCAACCGCGCCGTAGATGAGATCTGCAGCAAACTCGAAGAGCATCAGATGGATTACATCCGTGTCGGCAGTCGCTTCTCATGCGATGAAACTTATCGTCCTGCACTGCTGGAATCCCGTGTGCAGGAGTGTGCGACCGTTGCCGACTTGAGGAACCTCGTGTTGCGCACTCGAATCATTGTGGGCACTACCACTTCTGTGAATGCGCATGTCAATCTCCTGCGCCTCAAGCAGTTCAGCCTCGCCGTCATCGATGAGGCCTCACAGATTCTGGAACCTCACCTGTTAGGGATGCTCAGCGCCGTAGGCCCCGATGGCAGCAGTGCCATCCGCAAACTGGTGTTCATCGGCGACCACAAGCAACTGCCGGCGGTGGTGCAGCAGCGCGAGGAGGATTCGCGCGTCGATGACCCGCAGCTGCAAGCCATCCAGCTGACCAACTGCCGCCTCTCACTCTTTGAGCGGCTGCTGAACCGCTACCGTCACAACCCCGAAGTGGTATATATGCTCACCCGTCAGGGCCGGATGCATCCGAGCATCGCCGACTTCCCCAATCGGGCGTTCTACCAAGGCCGTTTGCAGGCAGTCCCCTGCCCCCACCAGACGCGTGAACTCCCCCAAACTGACAGACCGCTCATGTCGCTCTCCGACCTGTTGTGTTACTGCCGTGTAGCTTTCGTGCCGGTGGAAACCCCTGAGCGCAGCACTTCAGACAAGGTGAACATCCTTGAAGCCGAGGTTATTGCGCAGGCTGTGCAGATTGTCTATGAGCAGAACGCTGCCACATTCAGTGCAGCCCAGACCGTTGGCGTGATAGTGCCCTATCGCGGCCAGATAGCTGCTGTGCGTCAGATGCTGGAGCACACAGGAATAGCCGCCTTACGTGATGTCACCATCGACACCGTGGAGCGCTTCCAGGGCAGTCAGCGCGACTACATCATCTACGGCTTCACCATCCAGAAACCCTATCAGCTCGATTTCCTCACCGACTATGCTTTCGAGGAGGACGGCAGCGTCATCGACCGCAAGCTCAACGTGGCCATGACCCGTGCCCGAGAGCACCTGCTCCTTGTCGGCAATCCCGCCCTGCTGCGACAGAACCCGACCTTTGCCCAACTGCTGAATTCTATCCCATAAGCCCCATAAGCCCTATATGCCTTATATGCCTTATATGCCTTATACGCCTTATACGCCCTATGCGCCTTATAAGCCCTATTGGCCCCATTCGCCCTATATGCCCTATCAATCTCTTAAAAACCCTCGATAAAATGGTAAAAAAATCTTCTCTTTTGCTTCTTCTCTCCTTTCTCTCCCTCTTCTCTTCTCTCGCATGGGCCTCTGCTCAGGAGAAGCCTCTACAGGGAAAGGTGATGAATGTGATAGGCGACAGCTACGTGCGTAACCATCGTCGTCCCTTCAGCGAAACTTGGCACTATAAGGTCGCAGAGCGTCTGGGCCTCACCTATCATAACTACGGGCGCAATGGCGGCTGCATCGCCTTCGACCGCACTGCGCAGGGCTTCGGCAAGTCTATCTTGCAGCGTTATCGCGAGATGACCGACACGGCTGACTATGTGCTGGTGATAGCGGGCCACAACGATGCCGATAAAATCAAGGACAATGCCGACTCGTTGGTGATGTTCCGCGACTCGCTCGACGCACTCTGCCGCGGTCTCATGGAGAAATACCCGAGGGCACAGATTGCCTTCGTCACGCCATGGGCGGTTCCCCGTCCAGGCTTTGCTCAGGTCATTCAGACCATCGTTGATGTCTGTGGCAGCCATGGCATCCCCGTGCTGAATGCTGCAACCACGAGTGGCATTCATGTTGCGGATGACGGTTTCCGCAAACGTTTCTTTCAGTCTCCGCATGACACTGCCCACCTCAATGCTGCCGGCCACGACCTGCTCGTTAGCTGGGGAGAGCGTTTCCTGCTGGACCTCACTGCCGACACCCGCACCTTTGTCCGCGGCCTGAAGGACGCCTACAAAGATTACTTCCTTGTAGGCGTTGCCGTGAACCAGCGTAACATCCGCGTTGCCGAACAACAGGCGCTCATCTGTCGCGAGTTCAACAGCATGACGGCAGAGAACGACATGAAACCTCAGCCCACAGAGCCTGCTGAAGGGCAGTTTAATTGGCAGAATGCCGATAGAATCGCTGATTTCTGCCGTGCCAATGGCATCCGTCTCCGTGGCCATTGCCTTGTGTGGCACAATCAGATCGGCGACTGGATGTTTAAGGATAAGAAGGGAAAGCAGGTGTCCAAGAAGGTGCTGCTGCGCCGCCTGCGCAACCACATCAAAGCCATCGTCAGCCGCTACAAGGATGTGGTCTATTGCTGGGATGTGGTGAATGAAGCCATCACCGATGACCCGCGTGCAGAGATTCCGTTCCGCAAATCCAAGTTGTATGAGATTGCAGGCGACGACTTCATCCGCGAGGCCTTCCGTGCTGCCCGCGAAGCAGACCCCAACGCATTGCTGTTCTACAACGACTACAACGAGTGCGACCGCGTCAAGAGCCGCCGCATCGCTGAGGTGGTGCGCTCGATGAAGGCAGACGGCGTGCCTATCGACGGCATCGGTATGCAGGGGCACTATAATATTTATGGTCCGAAGCCCGAGGAGGTGAACGCTGCGCTGGAGCTGTATCGTACAGTCGTGTCGCATATTCATGTCACGGAACTGGACGTCCGCGCCAATCGTGAGATGGGCGGTCAGCTGCAGTTCAGCCATCAGGGCGAAGGCATGAATCCCGAACTGGAGGCTCGCCAGCAGCGACAGTATGCCAGCCTCTTCCGCGTCTTCCGTAAGCATGCCGATGTCATTGACTGTGTCACGTTTTGGAACCTCTCCGACCGCGACTCGTGGCTCGGTGCTGACAACTATCCGCTTCTCTTCGACCGGAACTATGTCCCCAAGGCGTCCTACTTCACCGTCCTTGACGGCCCCGTCGCTGACCAGACAGCTGTAGCGCTTCCTGCCAAGCGTGAAAACCTTCATGTCTATCTCTGTTTCGGACAGTCGAACATGGAGGGGGCTGCCCGTCCGGAGGCTGAGGACCTGAAGGGTGTAAGCAATCGCTTCCTGCTGCTGCCGTCCATGGACGATGCCGAGCGCGGTCGCACGCAAGGTGAATGGGCGCGTGCGCTGCCGCCGCTGTGCCGCCCGAACACGGGGCTGACACCTGTTGACTATTTCGGCCGTCGGCTGACCGAAGTGCTGCCGGACAGCATCAGCGTAGGGGTTGTCCATGTGGCTGTCGGCGGTATCCATATCGAGGGCTTTATGTCCGATTCCATCGGCAGTTATATCCAGCGTCGAGCTCCTGAATGGATGAAGAATATCCTCAAGTCATACGACAACGACCCCTATCAGCGTTTGCTCTCGTTGGCTCGCCGTGCGCAACAGGACGGCGTCATCAAGGGCATCCTGATGCACCAGGGAGAGTCCAATACGGGCGACCCCACCTGGGCTGGTAAGGTGAAGACGGTGTATGAGCGATTGCTGTCAGACCTTCAGCTGCGTGCGGAGGATGTGCCGCTCATCGTGGGTGAGGTGGTGCAGGCCGACGGACAGGGCGTCTGCATCCGTGCCAATAAGCAGATTGATGCGCTGCCGGAAACAATACCGACGGCACATGTCGTGTCGTCGGATGGTTGTACGAACGGTCCCGACCGTCTGCACTTCGATGCCGCAGGCTATCGTGAGCTGGGCCGCCGCTACGCCGAAACGATGCTGCCGCTTCTTAGATAATTGAACTATCGAATGTTCTTTCTATACCACGAATTACACGAATTGCACGAATTTCTTAGCAAGCTGATACCTATGATTATTAGAATGATATCAATAGGACATGTAATTCGTGCAATTCGTGAAATTCGTGGTGCTTTGAGTCAGATGAGGGTGGCACCGTCTAAGTGTGCGCCTCGCAGGAAGTCGCTGGCGGGCATACGTTTCTTGCCTGCCAGTTGGATGTCGGTGAGGCGCAGGTAGCCGTCGCGGAGTGAGATAACTAATGAACAATGAATAATGAATAATGAAGATTGGGGCTGTGGCTGCAGCTCTGCGTTGATGTGCGCGGCTTCTTCTTCAGAAACTTTCTCGGCGAAATAGATCTTGAGCGGTGTCTCCTTGCCGTCGGCGGTGCGGAGGATGGTCCATGCTGCGGGGTAGGGTGACAGGCCACGGATGAAGTCGTAAGCCGATTTCACCGTGTGTTCTGCCCAGCAGATGCGCGTGTTCTCGCGGGTGAGCTTGGGCGCAGGGCGTAGGACACCCGCGCTGTCGGATGCAGAATCCTGTTCTGCAGCTGATGCTTGTATCAGAGCCTCCTGGTCTGTTGTCTGCACGTCACCAGCTTCGATTTCATCGATGGTTTTCAGCACCAGGTCGGCGCCGAGGTTCATCAGCCGCTCATAGACATCGCCTACGGTGTCGCGCTCGCCGATGGGTGCCGGCACGCGATGGATGATGCGTCCAGTGTCGATGTCGTGATCGAGGAAGAACGTCGTCACGCCCGTCTCCGTCTCGCCATTGATGACTGCCCAGTTGATGGGCGCTGCGCCGCGGTACTGTGGCAGCAGCGCTGCATGGAGGTTGAAGGTCCCCTTCGGGGGCATGGCCCACACGACCTCAGGCAGCATCCTGAAGGCCACGACCACCTGCAGGTCGGCATGGTAGCTGCGCAGTTCCTCCAGAAACGCCTCATCCTTCAGACGCTCCGGTTGCAGCACGGGGATGCCGTGCTCCACCGCGTATTGCTTGACGGGCGATGCCTGCAACGTGTCGTGATGGCGCCCCACCGGCTTGTCGGGCATCGTGACCACTGCCACCACGTTGTACTTGTTCTCAACTAATTTCCTCAGGCTCTCCACCGCGAACTCCGGTGTGCCCATGAATATAATACGCAACATACTGCTTAAATATCAAAGATTAAAGTTTTGGATGTTCTTTCTATACCACGAATTTCACGAATTACACAAATTTCTTGGCTGGCGCATAGTGCTGATTATAACGAATTTCACGAATTTTAGCGGAGCCGCTACGCGGGGGGGGCTCCGAGTGAAGCCGTAATGTTACCTAACCAAGGAGCTACCCGATGCTTGTCCTTCGAAAGCCGCGAAGCCTTTCGCCAAGAATTCGTGAAATTCGATATAAATTGAATCATATCAATAGGACATGTATTTTAACTAATTCGTGAAATTCGTGAAATTCGTGGTGCTACAAATATAAGAGTGTTTTCCTATTCTTCTGATAGGTCCTGCATCATAGCTCTGTAGGCGGCGAAGACGTGGCTGCGGCGTATGAAGCCCACGAAGACACCCTCGTCATCCACGACGGGCAGCGTCCATGCTTTGGTCTTGTCGAAGGCGCTGACGACCACCTCCATGGGGTCGCCCACGTTGAGGCGGCCTGCGCAGGGTGACATCAGGTCGCTTACGTGGAGGCGATGGTAGAGTTCGGTGCGGAACATCACGTGGCGCACGCGGTCCAGCACCAGCACCGCCAGCAGCTTGCCGGCGTCATCTACCACGGGGAAGATGTCACGTTCCGAGGATGATATCTGTCGTACGATTTCACGGAGGTCATCGCCCGGGTGCAGGTGCTCCTCATAGCGCTCAATGACCGAATCCATCGACATCAGTGTGAGGATGGCGTGGTCTTTGTTGTGGGTCACCAGCTGTCCTTTGCGTGCCAGTCGCATCGTGTAGATGCTGTGGGGCTCGAACATGATGATGGTCAGGTAGGCCGTTGTGGCCACCATCATCAGCGGCAGGAACAGACCGTAGCCGCCCGTGAGTTCGGCGATGAGGAAGATGCCCGTCAGAGGTGCGTGCATGACGCCGCTCATCAGTCCGGCCATGCCCAGCAGGGCGAAGTTGTTCTCCGGCACGGCGGGTACGTCGTCCATGAGGTTCCAGAGCGAGGCGAAGAGGAAGCCCGACACGCAGCCGAGGAAGAGGCTGGGGGCGAAGGTACCGCCGCAGCCGCCTCCGCTGTTGGTGGCCGTGGTGGCAAACACCTTGAACAGGATGATGCCCGCCAGATAGAGCAGCAGCAACTGTGGTGCAGCATAGAAGAAAGAGCCCTCCAGCACCTGGTTCCAGTCGGCAGGCCCTTGGCCGTTGAGCAGGAGGCGTATCATCTCGTAGCCCTCGCCGTAGAGCGACGGGAACAGGAAGATGAGCACGCTCAGGATGGGGCTTGCCACCAGGAAGCGTTTCCATGGTGCCCCAAGCCGTCGGAACTGGTCCTCGAGCCAGTTCATCACCCTCGTGAAATACAGTGATACCAGTCCGCAGAAGATGCCCAGCAGCAGGTAGGCCGGCACGCGCTCGATGGTGAAGGCGTTCACCAGATGGAACTCAAAGAGGTTACCCATGCCGGAGATGGCAAAGGTCACGGCCGCCGCTGTCACACACGACACCAGCAGAGGCAGCAGGCTGCCCAGCGTGAAGTCGATCATCAGCACCTCCAGCGTGAACACCAGACCTGCGATGGGTGCCTTGAAGATGCCCGACACGGCACCTGCCGCCCCGCAGCCCACGAGGAGCATCATCTTCTTGGAGTCGAGGCGGAACAGCTGCCCCAGATTGCTGCCGATGGCTGAGCCGGTGAGCACGATAGGAGCCTCGGCGCCCACCGAGCCGCCGAAGCCGATGGTGATACCCGATGCGATGACGCTGGACCATGTGTTGTGCCCTTTGATGCGGCTTTTCTTGCGGGCGATGGCATAGAGAATCTTGGTGATGCCGTGGCCGATATCATCGCGCACCACGTAGCGCACGAAGAGTCCTGTTATCAGGATACCGATGACGGGGTAGAGCAGGTAGAGCCAGTTGGCGCCCGTGATGGAGAATTGGTGGGTCAGCAGGTAGCCTATCTGGTGGATAATCCATTTCAGCAGCAGGCCCGCCAGCGCCGTGAGTACGCCGATGACGAATGCCAGGAAGAGCATGAACTGCTTGTCCCGCACATGGCGCTGCCGCCACTCAATGATATCGCTCCATTGCTTCTGCATTTCGCCGCAAAGGTACGGAATAATTAGTTAATAAGGAAAAATTCAAGGTGAAAAGAGAAAACGCAGCCGAACAAAATAATTTTTTAACACGAAAGTAACGCACACCGCACAATACGGCGAAGTGATCTTTATAACATCGCGATGTTGAGGCGAATCCAAAAAGACATTCTATTCATTCTCATCAATTCATAAGACAGAGTATTGCATCTTGAGAAATATTCTCCAATTCTCTAATTCTTGATAGCAATAAATTACCTTACAGACAACAAGTTGTTTACATCCGAAACTTGAATCAGTGTAATATAGAATGAATTTTTGAAATCAAGAGGACAAGAATCAGTGTAATCTGTGTAATCTGTGGTGGAGAAATCAAGAACAATTCTTTTCATCAATATTTGTATGGGGTTCGTAGATGTTCTGTCAGGATGGCCTCCTCCTTCTCTTGACTCCATTCGCCTTGCTCTGTTAGCCTATCCATACCTTCCTCCACACGCTTGAAGAAAAAATCACATAAGGCAGTCTTGATTTCCTTGAGCTGTTCTTCGGTCTTGACATAAGAGAACATCCGAAGCAACTGTAGTTGCATAGGATTAAAAGCAGTCGCCTTTTCTTGATAAGTCTGTGTCATAAAGTGCTCATTTAATGACTTTCCGCCACAAAGGTAGAGATAATCTTTCGAACGGCCAAAAAAACGGTGTGAAAAGTCCAAACTGCGTAACAGCACTGGCAGTTGTAGAAGACTGCTTTCCTTTTCTAACTTTGAAATCAAGAGGACAAGAATCAGTGTAATCCGTGCAATCTGTGGTGGAGAATTTTATCCGAAACTTCAATTATCAAGAATTAGAGAATTAAAGATTTTACCAGCTTTTGCAAAGCAAAAGACATTCTATTCATTCTCATCAATTCATAAGACAGAGTATTGCATCTTGAGAAATATTCTCCAATTCTCTAATTCTTGATAAATTAACCGTGTATCCTTGTTCTGAAATTAATTCGCATAATTCTTGAAGTGTCAAGCGTCCTTTGGCCGAGCGAGTGTAATTAACCGTTATGTTTTTCGGTTTAGCCGTTGGTGTATTTGTCGGCGAATTGTGCGAATTGTGCTAATGTTTGCTTGCAGAGAGCGCAGAAATTTAATTATTGATTATTGTTGCAATAAATTGTTGGATATTGTTGTGGATTGTTTTCTCTCACTCGAAAGCCGCGCAGCCTTTCTTGAAGTGTCAAGCGTCTCTTCGAGCCGAGCGCGCTAAGAATTTGAGAAATTCGATATAATTGAATCCTATCAATAGGACATGTGATTCGTGATATTTGTGTAATTCGTGGTTTAATTCATTCTTCATTTTTCATTGCTCTTTATTATCTAAATAGGTGTCTTTTGAAAAAAGTTTGTATTATTTATTGTATATTTCACACTTTATTTGTACTTTTGCGCCGTTTTTGTCGAAGACATTGAAAATAATCATAAAAACTAATTATTAATTAACAAACAAATGAAGAAAATCAAACTCTTCTTGGCCGCTATCGCGGCTATGGTCACGATGGGCGCAAGCGCTCAGACGTGGACAGGCAATGATGTTGCAGCAGGTAACTTCTACCTCTATAACATCGGAACTGGAAAGTGGCTCTCAAGTGGTAATAGCTGGGGCACTCAAGCTTCCCTTGTTGAAGCTGGCGGCTTCTATTCAACGCTTGAATTGTCTGATGGTAAGTATGCTATCATGAACACTGAGACGCGAACAAATAGCAAAGATAACGGTCCTGGCTATTTGAGTACAGGTGGCTATATGGATGGCGAGAGTGCCGCTTATTTCACTTTTACAGCAGCAACTCGTTCAGATGGTGTTAAAGCATACTACATACAGAATGGTTCTGATAACTTGTCTTATTCTGGTACGGGTACTACTGTGGTATTCAACACTCAAACAGGTGATAATGCTCAATGGGTTCTTGTATCTAAACAAGATCGTCTGAACGCTATGGCTAATGCCGATGACAGTAATCCTGTAGATGCAACATTCTTGCTCAAAAATGCTGAGTTTGGTCGCTATAAGTTGCCTGCTTATGATGCAGCTTGGACTTGGACTTTCCCTGGCGCAACAAACAAAAACAATGCGGGTGACAATACCAATTTCTGTGTTGAGTCTTTCCATGTAGCTTTCGATTTCGCTCAGACTGTTGCTGATGCCCCCAAAGGCTATTATGCTGTTCGTGGTCAGGCTTTCTATCGCCAGGATGGCAGCAATAATACAGACCTTCCTTATTTTTATGTAGGTGATGCAAAGGTGACATTCCCTGCAAAAACTGGTGATGAAGGCAGTATGAGTGCTGCTTCTACTTCTTTTACAGCTGGCTCATATATGACAAACTGGAGCGCAAAGACCACCTATGCTGGTGGTGATCTCAAAGTAGGCACTCACCTTGACAACAATACGGCTCTCTGGTGTATTTGGGATAATATTCAGATTCAATACTATGGTCCTATTGATTTGACTGAATATGTGAATGCTCTTGCTGCTGCTGTCTCAGCTGCTCAAGCTTATGAATCTCAGCTCCCCGCAGCAGTTTACGCAAACATCTCTGCTGCAATCACGGCAAATAACAAAGAGTACGAGACTGGTGATGAATATAGCGCAGCTATCACTGCTATCAACAATGCTGTCAGCGCTAACGCTGATGCCGCTATTATTGCAAGCTATGCTCGTTACAACAGCATTAAGACAGCCGCTCTGGCTATTGCTCCTTCAACTGACACATCTTCAGCCGATGCGGCAGTCAATGCTGCTACCACAACAGCTGCTATAGACGCTGCTATCCCCACCCTTCGCGCTGCATTCCTTGATGAACTGCCCAACGTGACAGTTCCCGCAGCAGGTATTGACGTAACTGCCGTCATGGTTGACAATGCATCTGTTAGCCAGAACACAGAATTCTGGACAACAGAGAAGCAATCAGGTAATGGTCCTACCACCAACTACGGCGAGACAGAGTTTTATAATGCTAACTTCAAGTTCTATCAGACGCTTGCTCTCACCCCTGGTACATGGGAGTTCGGCGTAACCGGTTTCCACCGTGGCGGACAAGGTGACTTCAGCACTTATTTCTATGCTGGCGAGGATAAGATTTTGATTCCTGGTGTAGCGAGCACAGTTGTGAATACCATGGCTGATGCCAAAACCTATTTCGATAATGGCAATGGTAAGGTCGCTCTGAAGTTCCTTATTGAGACCGCTGGCGATGTTGAGATTGGTATCGACAACCAAGACACCCAGACCGACAAATGGACCATCTTCCGCGACTTCACGCTGAAGTACTATGGCGCTCCTGACTATTCTGTTTATGAGGATCAATGGACAGCACTTGTCAATGATGCAAACACGGCAAAGACCACTAATGCCAATGTGACAGGAACTGAACTTACAGCACTTAATGCCGCTATTGCAGACACTCCAGCAGGTTCCAACCTCAAGGCTACATACACCGCTAAGATTAACGCGCTGCAAACTGCTCTTCAGACATTCAATGCTGCTGCTCCATCCTATAATGCTTACGTAGCATACAAGCAGGAGACCATCACACTCTGGGGCTCAGACCTCGATGTTGCTGCTCCCACCACAGCTGCTGAGGCCGTTACGGCTGTTCAGAACCTGAACGTGGCTCAGTATAATAAGGTAGCTACTGAGTACCAGTACTCTCTCACTTCAAAGATTGGTGACTTTAGCACATGGACAGGAACAGCTCTTGATGCTGAGCATGGAGACACACCTGTTGATCCTCAGACTCTCAACTCCGAACACTGGAGCAACACCACCCGTACTTATTATGAGCAATCAGCACGTGGATGGTATAGCAGTAACTGGTCTGTAACCTATACGAAGGTTGCCAACAATCTGCCCGCAGGTAACTATGTACTGAAGCTTGCTGCCCGTGGCTCTGTTGACAGTAATGGTACGATAGCCTCATCTGCTACAGCCAACACCGTTACTTTACCGACTGCAGGTAACAACACACGTGGTATTACCACTGCTGGTGTTGCAAGCTGGTCTGACAGTGACACTTTCCGCAAGAGCGCTGGTGCTAATACCGAGGACAACAAGGGTGCTGGTTGGCAGTGGCGTTTCCTGCCCTTCACCGTCAGCGAGGCTGGTGATGTTACATTGACTATCAATGTAAGTTCCGATTTGAAGTGGAATTGGGTTTCTCTCGCAGATGCTGAACTCCTTTCCGATGAGGACAAGACCACGAAGATTACGCTCTCCGATGACGACAATATGGCTTCCACTATCGCTTCCAATGATGGTGAACTGGCTACCGTGACCTTACAGCGCGGTATCAAGGAGGGTTATAACACTGTTGTTCTGCCCTTCGACCTCACCGCTGTTCAGGTTCAGGCTGTCTTTGGCTCTGGTGCTGAGGTTTATAGCTACAGTGAGAACAGCGCAAATACGAACTCTATTGAACTTACCTTCACCACAGTCGGCTCTGGTGCTATCACAGCTAACGTTCCTGTTTTGGTTAAGGCTACTTCCGCTGCAACAAAAAAGGTGATTGAAGGTGTGACCATCGAGGCTCCTGAGGCTCCTGCAACGACTATCGCCGAGGGTACTAACTTTGACTATGTCGGTGTCTATGAGCTTACCACATTTGCTGCAGGTGACTTCTTCCTCGCTACGAAGGATAATGTCCAGAAAGTCTTCCAGTCAGAGGGCATCAACGATACTGCTAAGCCTTTCCGCGCATACTTCAAGAAGAAGGTTGGTGGTAATGTGAAGGCTGCTTTGTTCATCGACGGCGTAGCTACCGCTATCGAGGGTATTAGCGCTGATGTCAACAATGACAATGATGCTACTATCTTCAATCTGGCTGGCCAGCGTCTGCAGAAGCTGCAGAAGGGCATCAATATTGTCAATGGCAAGAAAGTGCTCGTGAAATAAAATTAGTTTTCACACAAATGGCCATGAATTAGATACATGTAATGACCAAAAATATTGATGATTATTAGTGTACCCATTCGTGGACATTCGTGTGAAAGAATAATATAATATTAAGGTAATACGATTATGAAAAAGACATATATCATCCCCAGCACAGAGATCATGCAGCTGAGCGCTCAGGAGCATGTCCTTGATGTCTCTGCTAACATGGTAGGAAACGTTAATGTAACCTATGGTGGTCACTCCGGTGGTGGCATGACCAGTGACGTTAAAGGCGACCGCGGCAGCCGTTCGGACTATAACGTCTGGAACGACGACTGGAGTAAGTAAGCGATTTGGGCAATTAGCTGTTAGCTTTTGGCTATTGGCTATTGGTAATAGAAGCCCTGCGGACACGAGGTTGTCCGCAGGGCTTCGTTTGTGAAAAATGGAATGAAAATTTGGTCGGGTGGGGGAAAGGCGTTACCTTTGCAGCATAAATATGGTTTTTTGAACATGAAAAAATTGTTATTTGTATGGTTCCTGCTCGCTATGGTAGGTGGGCAGGGGCTGTCGCTCCGCGCACAGGAGATGTACGTCGGAGGTGACATATCCTTGTTACAGAGCTACGAGGATCATGGAGTGGATTACTACGACCTCCAGAACCGGCGCATCAGCGATGTGGTGAAGTACTTGGGAGGCGTCGAGGTGGGCTGGAATGCTGCCCGCGTGCGACTGTTCGTGAACCCCAAGGGGGTGGATAACGACGGCAACGCCGATGTGCAGGTGTGCCAGGACCTGGATTATGTGGTGCGCTTCTGCAAGCGCCTGAAGGCTGAGGGCTTCGCCGTCCTGCTGGATATCCAGTACACCGACAGCTGGGCAGACCCCTCGAACCAGTGGATACCTGCGGCGTGGGCCGACCTGACCGAGACACAGCTCCTCGCGCGCGTGTACGATTATACTAAGGAGTGCCTGCAGCGACTCGTGGACGAGGGCGCGGCACCCGACTTCATCCAGACGGGTAATGAGATTAGCTATGGTATGCTGTGGAGCGCCGACCATACGTCGAGCGCCAACCGTTGCCTCTCCAACTCTCCCGAGGCCAACTGGACGCGCTTCGTGAATCTCCTGAACCAGGCTTCGCGTGCCTGCCGTGAGGTGTGCCCGCAGGCCAAGGTCATGATCCATTGCGAGCGCTCCGGCCAGCCCAGCATCCTGAAGCTGTTCTATAACAAGCTGGCAGCCGTGGACTACGACGTCATCGGCCTTTCGTACTATCCCTTCTGGCACAACTCGCTGGATGTGCTCTCGCAGTCGCTGAATATGCTGGCCACCGACTTCCCCGACAAGAAGGTGCAGATTGTGGAGACGGGCTATTACTACCAGCATCAGCCCGGAGCCGACGCCGGCACGAAATACGATTTCTCTTCCACATGGCCTATTACGCCGGCGGGCCAGGCCGCGTTCATCCGCGACCTCGTGGCAGAACTGAAGAAGCACGCCAATGTCAACGGCCTCTACTACTGGTTCCCCGAAGAGAACGGCACCGGCCCCGAAGACGGCGTGCTGTCCTACTGGCTGAACCGCGGCTTGTGGGACAACACGTCGCATCGCGCCATGGCTGCCCTGACCGAGCTGAAGGCTTTCGTAGGCAGCGGCGGCGATGTGATAGGCGACCGCACGGTACCCACCTACAGAGGCCCCGTGTCGGACTTCCGCTCCAACCAGGTCGTCTATCTCCTGCACAAGGCCACCAACCTGTTCTACAGCTATGGCAACGACTGGGGAACACATGTCTCGCTCTCGGAGCGCGGCATCCCCCTCTCCTTCAACCCCACAGGCGAGACCCAGGGCGACGAAGTATATATCTACGAAATCAGCAACTATCACCCCCAGAAGGGGCAGTGGTACTATGCTTTCCTGGAATATGACAAGGAGGCTGACCCAAGCACGCTGACATACCACCTATATACCGACGGCGCACGTACGCGCGAGGACCACTATTTCTGTGTGGAGCCTACTGAGAACAAAGCCTTTCGCATCTATGGCGCCGAGACAAACGCCACTGTGAAGCACAGCGGCGACTTCGAGGACTACTATGTGGCGCTCGATCCCAACTACGTTGACACTTACCACGCGGATGAGGAAACCGGCGAGGGCATAGCTACCGGAACGGGTATCATCTATGCCGCCGCATCGGAGTTCGACCAGAACGAGTGGATGGTGGTGCTGGAGGAAGACTACCGTACCTACGAGTACCAGCTCCGCATCTACGACCGCTCGCAGGAACTGCTGGCGCTCATCCAGGAGGCCGAGGAGATAGGCATCAGCGACCTCGATGATGCCTACAATGCCTACCATAACCTGAGCCTGAGCTACGAACAGCTGTCCGAGGCTATCAGCGCCCTGCTGCAGCGCTTCAGCGAATACTATCAGGAGAACGTGACACCCGAGAACCCCATCGACATGACGCGCTACATCCAGAACCCCGGCTTCGAAGACGGCATCGACGGCTGGGTGAACGGCGGGGTCAGCACCTTCGAGCATTACGACACCGTCAGCAAGGGATGGGCCGACGTCGTTGACGGCACCAGCTTCACGGGCCAGTGCTATCTGAACCTCTGGCACGGCGACGCTTTCACAGGCCCCATGGCCTCGCAGACCATCACGGGTCTGCCCAACGGCGTGTATGAGGTGACCATCGCTGCCTTCGCCGATGCGGAGGGCGGCTATGTCTTCGCAGGCGATGTGAAGACACCTGTCAACAACGGTAAAATCGGCGATACTCAGTATGGCCAGGACTACACGATGACCACACTCGTCACCGACGGCACCCTGCAGCTTGGTTACTACGGCGAGCTCACAGGAGCCCTCTGGGGCGCGATGGACAACGTCCGTCTGCTCTACTTCGGTGCCGGCGAGGATGCCTACGCCGCCTGGGTGCAGAAGAGCATCGAACAGGCGCCCAGCTTCGACGGCGCGCGCTGTCAGGCTACCCTCGTGGCGGCCTATGAGCAGGCGCTGGAGAACCTGAAGAATGCTGCACTGGACGAGACGCTCATGACCTACGTGCAGGCTTTCCTGGATGCGCTGGGAGCATGCAACGACAATGTGGCCGCCTACGACAAGCTGGAGGCTACCATCAATACGGCCAACGAGGAGAAGTATTCCTACTGGGAGTTCGACCAGAACCAGCTGGACGACTACATCACCAAGACGGCAACGCCGACACTCGAGGCTGTAGAGAGTTCCACGCAAGAGGTGGAGGCGGTGATCCAGGGACTCAAGGACGCCATGAGCAAAGGTCAGGCTACGCTCAATCTCTTCGACCAGCTCGTGGAGCTGAAGGATTATCTGAAGCAGTGTCTTGAGACTTATGCCACCAGCAGTGCCCCCGATGCTTACCAGAGAGCAGAAACCCTCTACGCAGAGGTGGAGAAGAAACTGGCCGAAGAGAGCTTTGAGAACAGCGAGCAGATGCAGACGGCCATGAACCAGATTGAGGCTGCCGTCCACGACCTGCGCTTGCCGGCAGGCGAGGCATCGGACGAGAACCCCATGGATTATACCGTATATATCGTGAATCCCGACTTCGAGGACGGCACTACGGGCTGGGAGAATGTGAACGGCGACATGGACACCTTCGAGGCTGCAGGCAGCTGGGGGGATGGCGTGAGCGCCATGTCCGACCACGGCAGTGCCTACCTGAACCTGTGGGATTCTTGGCCGCAGGCGTACCGCGTGGAGCAAACGCTTACCGGCCTGCCCAACGGCACCTATACGCTGGGTGTAACCGCATATACCAACAGGGCTCAGACGACTGTTGTCTTTGCCGGCAACGACAATGTACTCGTGGAGGCTGCTGACGCCCTGCCCGGCAATGCCCATCGCTACGAGGTGACCACCAAGGTGACCGACGGCACGCTCGCCATCGGCGTCATGGTCTATAACGAGGGAGATGTATGGTGTACGTTCGACGACTTCACGCTGACGGGCTATGGTCCTGCCAGCGTGCGTGAGGTCAGCGGCGATGCTGCTGCGGGCATACTCCCCGTGGGCATCACAGACATTGAGGATGGACCAAGGACAACGGACAAAGACCTTACACAGCCCTTCAGTGGGCTTGGGGGCTCTGTTTACAATCTCGCCGGTCAGCGGCTGCAGCAGTTGCAGAAAGGCATCAACATCGTTAACGGCAAGAAACTGATTGTAAGATAGTATTGCCAGGAAATACTATGAAGACCTAGGTCTTACGGCCATAAGATGCAGGTCTTAAGCGATGAAGACCTAGATCTTCAGGCCATAAGATCTGCATCTTCAGCGCACAAGACCGCTCGTTCATGAACTGAAGAAATTTATGGCAATGCGAACAGCCTACATACATTCGACATCTAGTCGGGTGATTCTCTGTTGATTAAATACCGATTTAGGGTACACTCAGGCTACACTCAAGTATCATTCCCCGTGTAACCTCAGTGTACCCTGAGTGTACCCTAAATAACCACTGTTTGAGACTTAATCACCTGATGCACAACCCAATACGTCGCCAGTGTATGTAGGCAGGTCATATGATCATAAAATCATTTAAGTTTTGATTTATGTTGGATTTAAGTTCCTTTCCGTATCCCCGAGTGCGGGCAATGTTTGGTGTCGAGGGCAAAAAGGTAGGAGAAGGTGCATTTTTTTTGCTTTTTTGTTGTCCAACTCACACTTAATGAGTATTTTTGTACGATTTTTTGCATAAACTACAAACTAAATAACTCATTTAATTCTGTTAATCTATGAAAAGAAAACTACTTTTCGCGATTGGCGCATTCCTATGCTCCGTCGCCACGTGGGCGCAAACTGACGTAACGTCTACGTATTTGACAAATGCCGGTTTTGACGACTGTACAGCAGAAACTTCTAATGTAGCCGCCAAGACAATGAAAGACTACTCCTCTAGCGGATGGACTAAGACTAGTAGTGGCAGTTACACCACAATTGCTGTGACCGCTTATGGTGGCGGAGTGAAGGTGGCAAATTCCACTACTCCCAGCACCAAGAAGGACGGTTCAACGGTTTCTGGCAATACCCTTGGCATTATAGCTGGATGGGCGGATGATGTCAAGATCCAAAGTGGTAATATTACTTTGCCTGCAGGTTATTATACTCTTACTGTTGACCACTATCTTAGCTCTGAAACCAATAATTACGGTACTTCCCGTTTTGGTTTTGTAACTGCTAGTAAAGAATACCTGGTTTCCAGCACAACGTTCACATCATCAACGTGGACTACCGAGAGTGTTTCATTTACTCTTACGGAAGAAACTACGGGTAAGATACAAATTGGCGTACAAGGAAACAATAAAACAGGAAGTGGTGCCCCTGCCGTATTCTATGATGACATAACTATCACTTGGACAGATCCCAATCTTGCTGCTGCCCGAACAAAACTTGGCGGATATATCAAGAAGGCCACGGCCTTGAACAGTGTACTGAGTGATGCAACCCTAGGTACTGCTATTACGACAGCACAGGGAGTGCTTGATGCGGCAACCACCTCTGCCGAGTGCAACGATGCAAGTGATGCTCTTAGCTCAGCAATTACAACCGCTTTGAGCGGAGCAACTCCTGTTGCTTTGGCAAACGGAAATTTTGATACAACACCTAACAACACTCTTGACGGCGAGGGCAACACCATTTATAGTGGCACCCTCTCTACTGCTACTTCCAATCCTGATAACACGAAGGATATGAGTGCCAACACTGGTGATCATGGTTATCTCTATGATGTCACAGGATGGACTCAGTACTCAAAGTTCAACAATACTGCAGCTCAGGGTACCACCTCTGAATATGGTACTGCAATGCCTGCCAATGGATGGAGTACAAACTCTACCACACCTCCTGCAGCTGACATGCTCGGTGAAAGCGATGGCGCCGCATTACACCTCTCTGCAGGTTGGGGAGACCAAGCCCGCTATCAGCAGACAATAAATGAACTCCCTTCTGGTCGTTATCTGCTTTACTATGAAGTCATCAATCAACACACCAATACGGGTATAGCAAGCAACTACACGGGTGTGAGCGGCGCTGCAGGCGACTTCTATGGCACAACCAATGCATTCGTTTTCTCCAGTCTCAACAGCGCAGCTACGGGCGAATGGATTGCTCAAGCCTTTGAGTTCGATGTGGCCAAGACTGCTGATATCAACTTCAATGTCGGCTTCACCACCTCTACTGCAGGTTCTGGTAATGGTGCCAAGTTGTGGATTGACAATTACCTCGTGTATCGCATCGGTGATGTAATCGTGTCAGAGGCTGACGCTAATACCATCATCGCTAACGTTGAAGCTCTTGATGATGCTGTCTATAATGCCACCATCAAGAGCGCTTTAGCCACAGCCAAGAGCACCTTCATTGGCAGCAAGACTCTTGATAATTACAATGCTTTGAATGGAGCTCTGATAGCCGCTAATGAAAGTAAGAGCGTATATACAGCTCTCGATGCAGCCATCACAAAGGTTGAAGGATGGACGGCAACAACAGCTGCTGCAGGCATTCGCGCAAAATATAACAGCGGAACCTATACCAATGAGACTACAGCAGACGACATTTACGCAGAGTATCAGGCTGCCGAGATAGCTGCTTTGGCTGCTGCATCTGCTACTGATTACACTTCCGCTATCATCAACCCTAGCTTCGAGACAGGAGACATGACAGGATGGAGTGCTGAAAGCCGCTATGACACTAAAGTATGCCCTAATAGCAATGTTACATACACCACCTCTGGTGTGGATGGCAGCTACCTCTTTAACTCTTGGGGCGGTACTGCTGAAAACAATGTTTCTCAGACCATCAAGAACCTGCCTGCAGGCACTTATACCTTGAGCGCTCTCCTCGCAGGTTTCAATGGTGAGTCTCTGGTTCTTGCCGCCAACGAAACTACCAATTCTATAACCGTTACTGGTGACAAGACAGTGGGCAATACGGTGCACGTAGTGTTCACGCTTGCAGATGCTGATGATGTTGTCATCAAGGCCAGCAATACGAAGAGTCAGGATGGCAGTGATGCCAGCTTTATCAAGGCTGACAACTTTAGACTGACTGCAGGCGATGTCACAACAGATGACTATACAGCTCTGAACGCTGCTATCGATGCAACTAATGACAAGGTTCTTGGTTTTGACGAAGGTGAGTATGCTCCATACAACAATGTTGAAGCAATTGCAGCACTCAGAGCTGCCAAGGCCGTTGATCAAAGCGTGGCCATGTCTCAGACAGACCTTGATGCTATCGTCAATGCACTGACTAATGCAACCTGGACTGTCAACGCAACAGAAGTGAATGCCTTCTATGATGGCAACTTCACTATTCAGCCTGAACACACCACAGGTCCTACCGCTCTTACAGGTTGGAACAATCCTGAGGGCATTCGTCAGTTGATAAAGAATACTACGACTTATCCTGGATTAACTTCAGCAACTGGTCAAGCCGCTGTCTTCGCTTGGGGCAATATCACCATGACTTACGGTGATACGGAAGGCTATACCTTGCCTCTGAAAGCTCATACCATTTATGAGTTCTCCTTCAAGACTTGCGGATGGATTGATGGCGACATGGGCTATGTCAATGTAGATATCAAGAATGCAAGTAATGAAGGTTTACAAACGGTAGGTACAGTTACAGCTACAAAGCGAATTAATGAAAGCGAACCTTGGGATGAGTTCAAGGTGTTCTTTGAGACAGGTGAAGCTGGTGACTACAAGTTTGGTATGTGGACAAGCAAGCATACGGTATTCACCGATCTCCAGCTTGTGAAGGCTCCTGAAGTAACGGTCAACATGAATGTGAAGGCTAACAAGTATGGAACTTTCATCGCTCCGTTCGATGTTACCATTCCTTCAGGCATTAAGGCTTATACCGTTGAGAACATCTCTGGTAGCGTCCTTGGTTTGACAGAGGTCGTAACTACAATCCCTGCCAATACTCCTGTCATCCTCGAGAATACCACAGAAGAAGTATATAACCAGGACTTTACTGGTGCTTCTCTTGCCGTAGAAGACAGCTACACAGCCAACTATCTCACTGGTGTCTATACGGCTTCCACGATTGCAGCTAGCGATGGTTCTAACACCCGCTATGTTCTCCAGACACAGGGCGGTGTTCAGGCCTTCTACAAGGTTGATGCAGCCTTCACTGCAACAGCTAACCGCTGCTATCTGACAGTTCCTGTTGCTTCGAACTCCGTCAAGGCCTTCTTCTTCGGCTTCGATGATGCAGACGCTATCCGTTCCATTGACAATGGACAAATGACCATGGAGAATGCTGAGATCTTTAACTTGGCCGGTCAGCGTGTGAACAAGGCTCAGAAGGGCATCTACATTGTTAATGGCAAGAAGGTGCTTGTGAAGTAATCATTCGTCAAGAATTCGAGAATTAGAGAATGAATATTCTTTTAGCAACATAGAGTGATGTAGTAGTTCTCTAATTCTCCAATTCTTGATAATAAGGAAAACATAAATAAAAACTAGATCATGATGAAAAAGACATATATCATTCCAAGCACCGATGTCGTGACCTTGAACGTAGAGAACATGATGGCTCTCAGTACGAACGAGGCCTCTGCCAATCCGTCATATGGCATGGACGTTAAGCAAGATCGTGCTGACCGCGGCAGCCGTTCGGACTACAACGTCTGGAACGACGACTGGAGCAAGTAAGCGATTTGGGCAATTAGCTGTTAGCTTTTGGCTATTG